>CAMDEA010000080.1 GCA_945893045.1 Planctomyces sp. SH-PL62 | reverse complement strand
TCCACCTGCTCCCGAACCGCTGGCATCAACAACTCGGATTTCACTTGTGGGACATCATCCATGATCGACTCCAGAAAGAGGTTCCGAACATTTTCAACCTCATTCTGACAACTCTGTATTCATCGCGCCAGGCAAAATTGGCACACCCGGTAAAGGTAGCAAACGACCCAATATCTGTTTCATTCGTGGCCGCGCGAGGGATCGCTCGGCGCTTGACGCGCGCTTGATCGACTGCCAGCTTTCGCCAACTTTTCATTCGCTGAATGGTGGATGATCTGACCGGACGTGGGCGTCCGGTCTACGGGTTCTGGTTGCTACTTAGGAGTTTTTGATGTTTCGCGTGTTGATTACGGACAATCTGGCTCCCGCTGGATTGAAGATTCTGCAAGAGACCCCAGGTATTGAGGTCGATAATCGCTCGAAGCTGACGCCGGCTGAAGTGCGTGAGGCGTTGAAGACTGCCGATGGCATCATCATCCGCAGCGGGACGGAGCTGACGCCGGAGTTGCTCGAAGGGCAGCAGCGGTTGAAGGTCATCGTGCGAGCGGGCGTGGGGGTGGACAACATCAATCTGCCGACCGCCACGCGCGAAGGGATCGTCGTGATGAACACGCCGACCGGAAACACGACCAGCACGGCCGAGCACACCGTCACGATGATGATGGCTCTGTCCCGCAACGTCGCTGCCGCCGATGCCAGCATGAAGGCGGGCAAATGGGACCGCAATAAATTCAAAGGGACTCAGCTTGCCGGTAAGACGCTGGCCGTGGTTGGGCTGGGCCGCATCGGGTTGGCGGTTGCCAAGCGAGCGATCGGGCTGGAAATGAACATCGTCGGATACGACCCATTCATGTCGGCCGAGCGAGCCGCTGAGCATGGGATCGAACTGATCCGCGATGTCGATGAGATCGTGACTCGCTGCGATTACATCACGGTTCATACGCCGCTGGATGACGGGACTCGCGGGCTGATCAACGCCGAGCGGATCGCCAAGATGCGGAAGGGCGTGCGGATCATCAATTGTGCTCGCGGCGGCATCGTCGATGAGACCGCGCTGGCCGATGCGCTCAAATCCGGGCATGTGGCTGGAGCGGCGCTGGATGTCTTCGTTGAAGAGCCTCCGTCGGCCGATCATCCGCTGCTGAAGGCTCCGAATCTGGTGCTCACGCCGCATCTCGGAGCGTCCACCGAAGAGGCTCAGGAAGCGGTCAGCGTGGAGGCGGCTGAGATCATCGTCGGTTTCTTGATTCGCAGCGAAGTTCGGCATGCCGTCAACCTGATCCCGATCAGCGGGGCCGAGATGGCGGACATGAAGCCGTATCTCGACATCGGCTATCGGCTCGGCCTGTTGCTGAGCCAATTGAAGAAGTCGGCCCACGTCAAATCCGCGCGATTGCTGTATCGCGGCGACGCGGCGACGAAGAAGACGAAGCTCATCACAGCGGCATTCACCTCCGGATTGATGGCCTCAGCGGACGACAGCGGCGTGAATATCGTCAACGCTGAAATGCTGGCACGCGAACGAGGCATCGAGATCACCGAATCGTCATCCTCAGAACGGGGCGATTTTTCCACGCTCGTCAGTGCGACGGTCGTCACCGATGCGGGGGAGTTTTCTGCCGCGAGTACGATCTTCGGCAATCAGTTCCTGCGGCTGGTGAAGCTCGGCGACTTCCACTTGGATGCGTATCTCGACGGGCACTTGCTGATGTATCACCACATCGACGCGCCCGGCTTGATCGGCTTCATGGGGACCGTCTTCGGTAAGCACAACGTCAACATCGCGCACTTGGCTCTCGGCCGAAAGGTCGCAGGCGGTCAAGCGGTCGCGGTGCTGAACCTCGATGGTGCGCCGACTCCCGAATCGCTGGCTGAGGTTTCGACGCATGACAAAGTGACTGCCGTCGAAACCGTGCAGTTGCCGGCGGCTGGTGCTCCGCTTCCGTGGTTGATCAGTGGATAACCAAGCGAATGAGCCCGGCGAATCGAAGGAGACGGCGAATGGGGCAAAGCATTCGTCGTCTCCTTATCATTCGTCGGGCACTTTGTCCTGATCTAACGAGGACCACGACCTTTCTCATTCGCATTCGGCCTTGCCAGTCGGCATTGTGGGAGTTCAACTGCTCCTCAAATCAGTCGATGCCGATGGATGAAAGCGGGAACCACTGATCTCGGAGGTTGAATATGTTTGGCGTGAGTGGTTTCTCTCGGCAATGTGACGGCGTTTCGCGGCGGCAAATCCTGCAAGCGGGTGGCCTGGGCTTGTTCGGTTTGAACCTGCCGAGCTTGTTGCGAGCGGAAGCCGCCTCCAAATCCGACTCGAAGCCGATGAACTGCATCCTCCTGTTCACGGCCGGCGGAATGAGCAATATCGACACGTTTGATTTGAAGCCGGACGCTCCGGTTGAGTATCGCGGCGAGTTCACTCCAATCTCCAGCAACGTGCCGGGCACGCAGGTCTGCGAACATCTGCCGCGGATGGCTCAGGCGATGGACAAGGTCTGCATGATCAAGTCGATCGTGCATGGCGAGAGCGGCGATCACACGGCCGCGATGCACTACATGTTGACAGGATACCCGCAACGACCCGACCCGACGGGGCAGCCGATTGGCTCGACGATTTATCCCGCGTTCGGTTCGGTGATCGCGAAGGAACTCGGCTGGCGCAACAACTTGCCACCGAATGTGCTCATCGGCGGCAAAATGAGCTATGTGGGGGCGGGCTACCTCAGCTCGAAATTCGATCCGCTGGGGATCAAGTCCGATCCAAATGCCAAGGATTTTCGCGTGGACGATGTCAGCATCCCGAATGAAATTGGCTTCGACCGAACAATGCGCCGACGACGAATGCTCGACCGACTGGACGGTTGGCAGCAGCAAGTCGAGACGGCGATGAAGTCGCCGAATGCCTCAGCGGCAAGCGGCGGAGCGGTGCTCGACCGCAGCGAGTTCTACCGGCAGGCGTTTGATCTCATCACTTCGCCTGGAGCGAAGAAGGCGTTCGATCTGCAAGCCGAACCCGATGCCGTGCGTGATCGCTACGGCCGCAATCGCGAAGGACAGGGGACGCTATTGGCTCGTCGATTGGTTGAGGCGGGCGTGCGTTTCGTGACGGTTGGCTTCAACGGCTGGGATACCCACGTCAAGAATTTCATCAGCCTCAAACAGCCGCTGCTGCCGACGCTCGATCAAGCGTGGTCCGCGTTGCTGGAGGACTTGTCGCAACGCGGCATGCTCGATTCGACGCTGGTGATTTGCGCCGGCGAGTTCGGCCGCACTCCAGGCGTCAACGGTGGAGCGGGCCGAGACCACTACGCTCCCTGCAACGCCGTCGGCTTCAGCGGCGCGGGAACCGCAATGGGGCACACGGTCGGCAAGACCGACAGCAAGTGTGCTTCGGTCGTGGGGCAGAGCAACACCACGCTCGACTATGCCTCGACGATTTATCGGCTGCTGGGCATCGACGACTCACAAGAGTATCACACCGAAGATGGCCGCCCCGTGCTCATCAACGCCGGCGGCAAACCAATGGCGGGCGTCATCGCTTGAAGAAGGGGCGTGCAAAGTGCAGAGTGCAGAGTGCAAAGTGCAAAATGATCGTTGCCTGACACTTTGCACTTTGCACTCTGCACTCTGCACTTTGCACTGCGTTCTTGCTTTTGGACTGGTGCTTTGCTCGGCAAACATGGCATTGGCTCAGTTGCCACAGGCTCCGCAGTACGCGGATTGCCGACTCGACTCGGTCTTCCCGAACGGCGGGCAACAAGGGACGACGGTCACGGTCACGTTTCGAGGACAAGCTTATGCGTTGAATCCGCCACGCGGCGTGATCATCGACGGGCCTCCCGGCATCACGGTGAAGGAAGTCAAAGAGGGAGAGAAAGGAACCGTGGTCGGCACGCTGGAGATCGCGGCCGACGCTCCGCCGGGGCGGCGCTGGTTGCGAGTGCTCAACGAACGGAGCGGGCTGACCAACTTCGCGCAGTTCGTCGTCGGCCGGCTGCCGGAGTCTTTGGAAGCCGAACCGAACAATGAACTCGCGAAAGCTCAGACCGTCACGATTCCCACGGTCATCAACGGACGAACCGATCCGAAGGCGGACATCGACTGCTTTCGCTTCGCGGGCAAGGCGGGACAGAAACTGGTCGCAGCAATCGCGGCGTTTTCGCTCGACGTTCACGGGCAATACAAGGACTACGGCATCGCCGATTTCAGCCTCGAATTTCTTGATGCTGACGGACGCACGCTGGCGGCGGCCGAAGATACGCTGGGGTTCGATCCGCTGATTGAGCACACGCTGCCGCGTGACGGTGACTTCTTCGTGCGGGTCACGATGTTGAACTTCGGAGGCTTTCCGGATGCGGTCTATCGGCTGACGCTCGGCGAAGTGCCGTATCTCGTCGGCACGTTTCCTTCGGGACTGCGACGCGACACCGAGGCCGAAGTCGAATTGTTCGGTCCCAACATCCCTCCCGGCACGAAGCGCCGAGTGAAAGCCGAGGCCGATCTCACGGTCCCGTTGCAATACGTTGCGCTCAATGATCTGCCGAATTCTGGATTGGACATGCCGCTCGCGGTTGGTGAATTCCCGGAGCAGATGGAACTCGAACCCAACAATGACCGCGAACACGCGCTACCGCTAAGTTGGCCGGCAACGGTCAACGCGCGCTTCGCCGAGCCAAACGATGCTGATTGGTATCGAGTGACGCTCACGGCCGGGCAGAAAGTCTGGTTCGATGTGATTGCTCAGCGTTTCACGCACTCGCCGGTGGATACGTTGCTGCAAGTCTTCGATGCGAACGGGCAGATGCTCGCCGAGAACGACGACGATCCCCACGATCCAGAATACGAATCGTTTCACAACTTCCGTACGACCGACAGCAAGTTGTTGTTCACGGCACCGGCGGCGGGTGAGTTCTTCGTGAAGCTGACCGAGCAAAGCGGCTTGAGCGGCCCGCGCGCCGTTTATCGGTTGTCGGTCAGTGAAGCCAAGCCGGACTTTCATGTGCGGCACTTCCCAGATGCGGTGCCGATCTGGGGACCAGGTTCAACGGCGGCAGTGCTCGTCAAAGTCGATCACCTCGCCGACTTCAACGACGATGTTGAATGTTCGATCGAAGGTTTGCCAGATGGCTGGAAAAGCTCGTCGGCGGTTTCACTCGGTCGCAAGCCGGAGCGGTACTACAACAACTACCAACGCAAAGTGTTTCTGACGATCACCGCACCGGCCGACGCGGCACTGGGCACTGTCGTGCCGTTTCGAATCATCGGTCGCGCGAAACGGGGCGAAGAAAAAATCGAGCATCGTTCGTGGCCGCTCACATTGTTCTACTCCAGCGACATCGGCTTTTTTCGAGCCAGTCAACAGACGCGGGCCGCCATTGCGAAACCCCAAGGCCCCTGGTTGGAACTCGCCGGGACGACCGAACTCAGGCTGAAGCCCGGAGGCACCGGGACGTTTCCAGTCAAGGTGCTAGGAGCGGCCGCAGATTTGAAGGCGATGCCGCTGGTCATCAACCTTGCGACAAACGGCGTGGCCTGCGGACTGGTGACTCCCCAAAACGTCCCGATCAAAGAGGGCATCGCCGAAGTCACAGTGAAGATTCCGGCCGAGATGCCAATTGGCACATTCAGCATCGTGGCCGCTCAAACTTGGGGCAGCGACATCCGCGTGGGAATGCCGGCACCGTGTACTCCACCGATTAAACTGGTGGTCGAACCCGCGAAATAGGTAGCCACACTCGCCCGAGTGCGGGCCACCCGCGTTCTGGCGAAAGCGGCTACGATTTCTCGCTGCGCGGCTCGCTTGCATCGGGGAGGTCCGTAACTACAATCCCGCGTTCCAAAAATGGCTGAAAAGCGAGTTCATTCGCTGAGCACAAAACGCGAGAGCAATTTAAGTTGAGGAGAGGTCGATGGGGCGGTACACAGGTCCGAAGGCGCGCATCAATCGCCGTTTGAAGCAACAAGTCTACGAGACATCCGGTGCGATTCGCGCTTCCGAAAAGCGGCAACAGCCCCCCGGACAACACCTGCGAGAGAAGAAGCTCTCCAACTTCGGCCTGGCGCTCCGCGAGAAGCAGAAGATCAAACACTATTACGGCCTGCGTGAGAAACAACTCCGCCGCTATTTCGACGAAGCTCGCCGTTTGCCTGGCAACACGGGCGAACGCCTGATGGTCATGTGCGAATGCCGTTTAGACAACGTCATCCGCCGCTCTGGTTTGACCTTAACCCGTTTGCAAGCTCGGCAGGGAGTCGTCCACTCGCACTTCCAGCTCAACGGCCGGACGGTCAGCATCCCTTCGATTCTGCTCAAACCAGGCGATGTCGTGCGAGTTCGCGATCGTCATAACTTGCAGAAGGTTTATGCGGAAGTTGCCTCCTCGAACAGTTCCGAGAGATGCGATTGGCTGTCGACCGACGACAAGAGCCTTGAGGTTCGAGTGACCGGAATGCCGGGTGCCAGCGACGTCAGCTTGCCGGTCGATGTCGGTCAAGTCGTCGTGTTTCTGTCGCGATAGTCGATCTCGGAATGCGGTGATCCTGCACTTTGTCTCGCGTGGGCGAGGGACTAGTGATGTCGGACCGGCGTTACTCGGCGGTGTTGCTATTCGGGATGCCGGGTTCTGGAAAAGGAACGCAGGGCCAACTGCTGGGAAAGCTCCAGGGCGTCTTTCACCTCTCGATGGGTGCGGTTTTTCGCTCGCTGGTGGACGACTCCGATGATGGCCGCTTGGTCGCGGATTGTATTCGACAGGGACAACTCGTCCGCGACGACCTGACGATCGAGATCTGGAAGCATTGGCTCGACGCTCACATCGAGACGCGCGATTTTCGTCCCGAAGATCAGATCCTGCTGCTCGACGGCATTCCGCGCACGGTTCGGCAATGCGAACTCTTGAAAGACCACGTCGGCGTCTTGCAGGTGATCCATCTGAGTGCCTCGGACACGGAGCCGATCATCCAGCGATTGCGGCAGCGAGCGTTGATCGAAGGGCGTGCGGACGAAGCGGACGAAGCCGTCATTCGGAATCGCTTTGAGGTTTACCGGCGTGAGACGACTCCCATTCTGAACTTTTACCCGCCGGCCTTGGTCCGCGAGATTGATCCGATCGGGACGCCGGCGGAAGTCTTGAAGCGGATTTTGGAGCATCTGATCCCAGTCATCGTCACCGCGCGCGGTTCGGCGTCGGAATTTGGCGGTGACGAAATCACTCCGGATGATGCCGAGTGACTGCTCTTCGCGGGGATTCGCGAAGTTTGAGAATCAGCTTCCCGGATTCGCCACATGATCATCATCCCGGTCAACACCGACGCGCCGATTTATCACTGGCCGTGGATGACGCTGGTGCTGGTCGCCGTGAATTGCGTCACCTTCTTTCTGACCGGGCAGGGTGAGCATCAAACCGGCTGGCTGTTGCAGTTCGGTCACGGCCTGCATCCGCTGGAATGGGTTGCGTTCAACTTTCTGCACTTCGGCTGGCTGCACCTGATCGGGAACATGATTTTCCTGTGGGGCTTCGGCATCGTGGTCGAAGGCAAGCTCGGCTGGTGGCGCTTTCTGTTGGTGTTTCTGGCGATCGGCGTTCTGGGCGGGCTGTTCATTCAGACGGTCATGCTGAGGAGCGAACTTCCGCCGAGTTCGGGAGGTGCCGGCGCGTCGTTGATCGTTTATGGGCTGTTGGCGATTTGCGTGGTGTGGGCACCGAAGAACGAGATGGACGTGCTGGTCTTCATCGGATATCGGCTTCTCTCGGTAGAGGTCACGATTCTGACCTTTGGTGTTTGGTACGTCGCGTTGCAGGTGCTGTCGGCATGGTGGAATGCCTTTTCGATGGGGAGCGCGATGGGGCATTTGATCGGTGCGTTCTGGGGATTTGGAATCGGTCTCGCACTGCTGAAGCTGCACTGGGTGGACTGCGAGAATTGGGATCTGATCGCCCTCTGGAAGGGAACCTACGGCCGACCCACAGACCTGAAGAACTGGAGCGACAGCGTGCTTGTCACCCATTCGCCCGATCCAGGCGGTGCGGAGGAGATCTCTACTCCGGAGAAGCCCAAGATAAAGAAAGCGGTTTTCCGTCCGTCGATTTATCTCTCAAACCAGCCGAAACGCCCCCCTCCGAAAGCAAAGACTCCGCCGCGCGACGACGATGAACGACCGACGGCAGCCTCGCCGAGAACGATGTCCGAATCGGCAATGTCTCCCGCGACGCTGACTGTCTTGGACCGGATGCGTGAGTTGCTTCGCGCCGGCAAACCACAGGCCGCGCTCGTCGAGTACCGCAAGCGGCTGCGCATCGTCGATCACTGGCCGTTGGACGCGGACGACTTGCAAGCGCTCGCAGATGGCCTGTTCAAACTCAAGATTTGGAACGAGGCGGTCCCGCTGCTGGAAGAATTTGTGAAGCGATTCCCCGCGCGAGCCGATGCCGCACGCATCAAATTGGCGACTCTGTGGTGCGACGTTCAGACGCGGCCCCGCGCTGCGATCAAGCTCTTGGACCAAGTCGAACTGGAGGACTTGCCGGAAACCATCCGCCACCACATCGCACAGATTCGGATAAAGGCCGAAGGGATGATTGATGACGACACGTTTGAACTCGACGGCAAGAGTTGGTGAACCGCCCCTGCGCAGTCGTCAAGCCGCCTTGCCCTGCCGCACCGATTGGCCACACAGCCGATCGCGACCGCCGGAACGATGCTGCTCCACCAGTCGCGATAGTCCCTCGCTGAGCATTGGCATCGAGCAGTCGTACTCGGTGCGGAAGCGGCGCGTTTGTAGCGAGGCCTCGCCTCGGCCGAAGCCGGTCGGCCGTGCGGCCAGTTCGCGGATCGTGCGCGAGGCAGGAGTGCCGAGTTCAAACGCCGACGCTAACTGTTTCGCGAACTGATACGGGCTGACTCGTTCGGCTCCGGCGATGTGGAACACGCCGGTCAGTTCGTCTTCCAGCGCTGGAGCGAGATAGTCGGCCAGATCGCTGGCGAGGATCGGTGTACCGTGGCAGATTGGATCGAGTTCGAGCGTGCGGTTGTTTTCCAGCGCCGACAGTACTGATTCGAGCCAGCCGTGTTCACCGGAGGGGCTCCAACCGAAAGCGTTCGTGCGCACGATCAGAGAATTCGCACACACCTCGCGGACGCGCGCCTCGATGTGGCGAATCTCGGTCGCTTCGGCGCTCGGACACAGCGTGGCGCAATTCTCGTCATGGAACATCCACGGTCCGGTGAAGACCGCGTCTGAGGAGATCATGGTGAAATGCAACTCGGCTTGAGCGGCGGCGGCGGCCCAGAGTTCGGCGTCTGCGTTCGCGAAGGACGGGGCGGCTGACTCCCAAGTGGATCGGGCGGCTGCGCCGCAAAAGATCACATGAGTCGCTCGCGTCTGAAGAAGGCATTGACGGATGCCATCGGCGGAATTGCGATCGAAGATCGCGCGTTCGCAAACTGGTAGGCCGATGGACGAGTCTGCTGAGAGTCCGATCACTCGTTCTTGTTCGGACCAACTCGCCGCCAAGTTCGCACCGACCACCGTCTCAACACCGACGATCAAGAATGTCTTCACGCTAAAGCCTCCCTGCATGCGCGTGTGAGAAAACTGTCACCGAGCGACTCGACGTTCGGTCTCGCACTCCGGCGAGCGCGGCGGTTTATAGACCTGCCTTTCGAATCGCCACAACGGCAATTTCTGCGCGTCGTGGCAGGCGATGACTGTGGAAAACCCGGTCTTGTCACTCTCGGCAAGCTGTGCCAGACTCTGGCCGAAGGTCGCCGCCGAGCCGGAATTCGCGCGGCGTTCGTCGAGACTATTCGCCTCCGGGCATCGAGGTGGTTGATGATTCGCTGGCTGACAATCGTGATCGCATTGGTGCTGGGACTGGGCTTCGGCACAGCGCCGCGAGCGAACGCTCAAGGCTTGATCTGGAAGCTGCCGGCCGACGGCACTTGGATTCGGTACGAAGGGACGTATCAGCAGATCGAGACACGCTCGACCACCGGCGGCACCGATCTCACGATCCAGTGGATTCAGCATCTGACGATCAAGTCGGTTGGCCAACAAGAGATGGAAATCGACGGCAAGAATGTCCCCTGCCGGTGGCTCGAATTCAAAGTGCAGACCGGTAAGAAGAGCGAAGCGGGAATCAACCCCGGTCCGGTCGGCGCGTCGATCTACAAAGTGCTGGTGCCGGAGAGTCGCGTGATCGGCAAGCTGGCGGATGACGAGACGATTCCGGTTTCGTTCCTGCCGATTCTGAAAGGCTTCCGCAAAGATGGCGAGAAACCGGTCGAAGAAATGACCGGTTCGGTGCTGCAAATCTACCCGAAGATCGCACTGCTCCGGCATTACACGACGTTGGAGAAAGAAGGCGAGCCGGAAGCCTTGGACGTCGGCATCGGATCGGTGACGGCTCAGAAGTGGAAGGCGAAGTACGAAGCGGAAAACTTGCAGAATCACACGGTTCACGAATCCGAATTGTGGCGCAGCGATGATGTCCCGTTCGGGATGGCTCAGTGGACCGTAAAGCTGACGATGGAACGCAAAGGGGAAAACGAATTGCGCTCGGCGTTCAAGCAAGTGGCTCAGACAGTGGTCGAGATGAAGGCACTGGAGACCGGCACCGACGCGAAGAGCGAAGTCGAGACGCCGTGATGGAATTTTCGATTGCCGATTTTCGATTGCCGATTTCTATGCTCAAGAGTCTCTTCGCAGCCGGCGCGAGAAATCGGCGAGGTCGCGTGGCAGACGCGATTCAAAGAGCAGCGGTTCGCCGGTGAGCGGATGCTCGAAACCCAACTCGGCGGCGTGTAGCGCGAGTCGCGGTGCGCTGCTGCGGTCGAGGATCGGTTTCTGACCGAACGGGCCGCGATATTCTTTGTCGCCGCAGACGGGATGACCGGCTTCCGAGAGGTGGATGCGGATCTGGTGTGTGCGGCCGGTTTCGAGGCGGCATTCGACGAGCGTGAAACCGTTGATGACTTCCACGGGTCGAACGTGTGTCACCGCGCGTTGTCCGGCATTCGGGTCGGAGACGCTGCCCCGTTTACCGTCGCCACGATCGCGAGCGAGGAAGGACTCGATCGTTTGCGCGGTGATCTCGCCGCTCACGATGGCGAGATACGCGCGGTCGATCGAATGCTCGCGAAACTGTTCGACCAGTGACCGCTCGGCGGTTGATGTGCGCACGAAAACCATCAGGCCGCTGGTGTCGCGGTCGAGTCGATGCACGGGGATGACTCGCGGTGGACGCCCAAGGCGTTGTTGTTTGCCGCGCGAGGGACTCGCAGACTTGGCGAGCAGATTGGGTAACACGTCTTCGAGCGTCGGCTCGCGCCGTTGTCGGCGAGCGGACCAGTTCGCTTCGTCGGCGTGTCGCATCGTTGTCATGCCGGAGGGTTTTTCGACGACGACAAGTTGCTCATCAGCAAAGTGGATGTGGATATCGTCCGCAGTCGGCGGCGCGGCGATGGCGTGCGGCAGAATTTTCACGACCTCGCCCGTTTTCAAGCGGCGGCGACCGTCTTCGCAGAGATTGCCGTCAATCTGCACTCGGCGATTGCGCAGCAGTTGCGTGGCTTCGGACGCTGGCGCGTCCGGCTGCAATCGCCACAACAGCGCGACCAACAATTGTCCCGCATCGGACTCGCGGACATGAACGACTTGCGAGCCATCACGCCGCATGGGTCACTCTGTAGCCACGTTCGCCAGAACGTGGGCAAAACTGCCAACATCCCACGTTCTGGCGAACGTGGCTACGGCGTAATCTGGCTTTGAAACCGTGCCTACGAGGATTCGGTGTTCTCTGGAGCGCCGACTTCTGGCGGGCCGCTGGACTCCTCGCGTTCGCGGGGCGGTCGCGGAATGATTTGGCTGTCGCGGTCATAGGTCGGCGTTTTGTCGTCGGATTTCGTACCCAGCAACGCGAAGAGCAAAAACACCATGCCCAGGATACCGACGGCGATCCACAGGAAACTCCAGTCGAACCCTTTCGAGGGCACCAAATTTCCCGCACGAGGCGAGTCTGGTTCATGAGACATGACATGTCCTCCGCACAAATTCGCGGCGCATAATGGCGAACTGAGGGTTTGATCGGCAAGGCGATCGTGATGGCGGGAGCGTTGGCAGGGTTGTGAAAATACCCGTCGTGACTGCCGACAAGCAATGTTTTTCCCAACAGCATTGCTCAGTTTCGGAACATCTTGGAAGATCGCCTGCCGCACATGTCGGTCAAGCCGATTGTGCGGACAACAGGTCTGGCCGTTCGCCCGACCAGGCCCAGACCAGACGGAGTTCATGCCATGCGTTGCTCAAGAGAAAATCCCCGCGAATGGACTTGGTGCGGTGTGGCCGCCGGTCTCAGCCTGGTGCTGACCGTCTGCGGCGCGCCGCACACGGAAGAGACGCAGCCGAAAACCGCCGGGACCAAATCGGCGGCTAAGGAAGCGTTGACTCCGTTTCAAGATTTGGTCGGCGGTTGGCGCGGGACGGCATTGCCCAAACGTGGCTCCAATTCTGGGGGCTGGATTGAGAAAGCCGAGTGGCGTTGGAAATTCGAGGGCGACAATGTCGCACTGGAGTACGCCGTCGATGAAGGGAAGCTGTTGCGATCCGCCTGGATGACGTTCGATCCGAAGACCAAGAGCTTTCGACTGAAGACGGTGGAACTCGGCACGAAGCCGGGTGACACCATCGCACGCGAATACACGGGAGTCTCGGAAGGCAACAAACTGATCTTCGACACGCCCGCCAAGGACGGAGTCGAAGGACGTCGCATCACCGTCACGCGGCTGAATGAGAAACGGACGCTGGTGCTGTTCGAGCAAAAAGGGGCGGGGCAAAATTTCTTCAACCGGATCGCGGAAGTCGGCTACACACGCGAGGGAACTCGGTTGGCGGAGTCCGATCAAACCGGGCCGGTGTGCGTCGTCACTGGCGGCCAAGGGACGATCAAAGTCAGCTACAAAGGGGAGACCTATTGGGTCTGCTGCACCGGTTGCCGCGATGCGTTCAACGACGATCCCGAAGGGGTGCTCGCGGATTACCGGAAGAAGCTGGAAGAGAAAAAGGCCGAGAAGAAATGAGCCGGCACGTGATGCGTGCAGGCGAGCGGGGCTGAAAACCTCGCGTTCCCACGTTTCGGGGACACGGCTAGACTGCGACCGTTGTGCCATTCAATGAACCTCTCGACATCACGGGTCTGAAGGAGTTTCCCATGCGGTTTTCCCCCTCCAAGTTGTTTTGTCTGACGGTCGCGGGCCTGTCGGCCGGTTTGCTCGTCGCTGGGAACAATCTCACTCAGGCGTGGCAGACTTCTTCACAGAATCCCCGTCCCCGATCGAATGCGGCACCGAGCCTCGATGACACGGAACCGGCCGAGCAGGTGACTCGCGAACCCGGTGCGGTGACGTTGCCGAAGTGCTCGGTCAAGTTGCAATACAGCGTGGTGCTGGCCAGCGACCGGCCGGGGCTGATCGCGCATGTCGAACCGAAGGAAGGGGACATCGTCCGCAAGGACCAAGAGATTGTTTTTTTGAAGGACGAAATCGCGGTCGCCATCTTTAATGTCACCAAGCAGAAGGCGGAGAACGACGTCAACAAGCGCTTCGCCGAAAAGTCCGCCGCCGTTGCCGAGGCGGAATGGAAGAAGATGCTGGAAAGCAACCGCAGAGTTCCCGGATCAATTCCTTCGACTGAGGTTGAACGCGCGAAGCTGAATTTCGAGAAGGGCCTCCTGCAAGGGGAGCAGGCCGAGCACGAACAGGCCGTGGCCAAACTGGAAATGGAAAAGGCTGCCGCCGAGTTGAAGACCTACAAGATCGAAGCTCCGTTTGACGGTGAGGTGCGCAAGGTGCTCAAGCACAAAGGGGAGGCGGTCACTCAAGGTACGCCGATCCTGGAACTCATCAGCACCCGCTCGGTCAGGGTCGAGGGGTACTTGCCGATCGAGGATTTTTATAGCGTTCGAAAGGGCGATCCGGTGGAAGTGCAGCTCGACATTCCGGACAAGGACTTGGAAATCGAAAAAGAAATCTTCGAGGGCAAGGTGTACTTCATCGACAAGACGGTCAGCCCGGTGACTCACGGTGCTCGCGTGTGGGCCGAGGTGCAGAATCCCGGCGCACGCTTGATCGAAGGCTTGTACGCCAAGATGACCATCCGCCATGGCCGCAAAGATGGTGGTGCCATCACCAAGAAAGCCGCGTCGAAAGTCGGCCCGTCCGGCATTAGCCCCGCCAGCGCAACCAAGTAACCCGCAGCGTCAGCGAGGGCGAACGCTTTGCTGAATTGCGATCACTGGATCACCGTGGCTTGGAGCGTCCGCCCTCGCTGACGTTTCGGGTTAGTCCCTTCACGAACTATCACAAAGCCCACCCATGTCGATTGCTGGAAACCCCGCTCAATCCGCGTTGACCCCGTCCAATCGACGGCCGATTCCCCTTCAGGCTCGGGCCGATCTGGTCATTGAACGCATTGATTATCAAGGGGTCGCCTACTGGGTCATCAAAGAACCGGTCGGGCTGAAGTACTACCGTCTGCAAACCGAGCAATACGAAGTTCTCTTCTTGCTCGACGGCAAACGCAGCCTGGAAGAGGTTCGCGACGAATTGCTGCGCATCCTGCCGACCGTGCGGTTGCAACTCAGCGACATTCAGCACCTCATCACCGATCTTCACGAGAAAGGTTTGGTCCACAGCAACCGCATGGGCCAGGGAGCTGCGCTGCTCAAGCAGAAGAAAGACAACTTCCGCAAGAAAGTCTGGCAGACGCTGCGCAGCTTGCTGTATTTGAGGCTGCCCGGTTGGGATCCGGAAGGTGCGCTGACGTTTTTGAATCCAATCGCCGGCTGGCTGTTCAAGCCCTGGGGCTTGATCACGATGACGCTGTTCTGCATCGCGTCCTGGATCATGCTGGGAACGCGGTTCAGCGACTTCACCGCTCAGATTCCTGAGTTCCAGCAGTTCTTCGGCTGGCCCAATCTGATGTATCTGTGGGTCACGCTGGCCGCCTGCAAAATCTGCCACGAGTTCGGCCACGGGCTGAGCTGTAAAGTCTACGGCGGCGAATGTCACGAAATGGGGGTCATGCTGCTCTGCTTCAGCCCCTGCCTGTATTGCGACGTTTCCGACAGTTGGACGCTGAAGAACAAGTGGAAGCGGATCATGATCGGCGCGGCCGGCATGTATATCGAGGCGATCATCTCCGGCTTCGCGATCTTCTTCTGGGCCTACACCGAGACCGGATTGATGCACCACTTGTGCCTCAACATTTTCTTTGTGACGTCGATCACGACGGTCATCTTCAACGCGAATCCGCTGATGCGATTCGACGGCTACTACATGCTGGCGGACTTCCTGGAAATCCCCAATCTGCGTCCCAAGGCCGACAAGCTGATGCGTGAAAGCTTCGCGTGGTATTGCCTTGGGATCGAAGCTCGGCCCGACCCGTTCATGCCGGAGACCGGCAAATTCTGGTTCATCGTCTTCGCGGTCACGGCCAACATCTACCGCATCTTCGTGATGGTCGCGATTCTGACCTTTTTCTACACCGTTCTGAAACCGTATGAACTACAAAGTCTCGGCATCACGCTGGCGATCTGCTCGTTTTCCGGAATCATTTACTCCTTCTTCTTCAACCTTTACCAAATCATCACTGCTCCCAGGATCGAACCCATGAGCCGCCCCAAAATGATCGCGAGTTCCACGTTGCTGTTGACAGTTCTCGGCGTGGGCTTGTTCGTGCCGGTCCCGTGGCACTTCGACGCCATGTACATCGTCGAACCGCACGAGGTGCAGCACGTCTACTCGACCACTCCCGGCTTCCTGCGCGAGCAATACGTCGCGGAAGGCCAATACGTCCAAGAGGGTGGCCCGATTGTCGATCTCGAAAATCCTGAGAAGGAAGACAAGAAACGCGAGATGCAGGTCCAACGCCGGGTGATCTTGGAGGAGATCAAGGTGCATCAGGCCACGGACTCGCAGGCCGAGTTGAAGATCGCCCAGCAAAAGCTGCAATCGGTCAATGAACAACAGGCCGAGTACGAACACCAACTGGCGCAGTTACGGATTATCGCGCCGTGCGGCGGCTTGGTCGTCGCACCACCGGCCACGCCGGAACCGAAGGCGGACGCTACCCGTGTGCAGCTCGCTGCATGGAATGGCACGCCGCTCGCCGAGAAGAACCGCGACAGCTTTCTGGAAGAGCGCACTCACGTGTGCAGCATCGCTCCCGACAACAAATTCCAAGCCACGCTGCTAGTCGATCAAGCGGACCGCAACGACATCAAAGTCGGCGACGAGGTCCAACTGAAGGCCGACCACCTGCCCGATAAAATTTACATCGGCAAGGTCGAGAAGATCTCCGACCGCGATTTGCAATTCGTGCCGCAACTGCTGTCGAACAAGCTCGGCGGCGAAGTCCCCACCACCAGCGACGACCAAGGCCGCGAGCGGCTGGTCAGCGCTGCCTATCAAACAACCGTCGTGCTCGATGAAGACATCCCGCTGCTACGTTCAGGAATGCGTGGCCGCGCCCGCTTCCACATCGGTAAACGCTCGACCTGGGATTGGATCTGGCGATACATCAAGACGACATTCCACTTCCGTCTGTGATCCGTGTGCCTGCCCAATTAGGTCGGAGCCGAAACAGCCGCGCGAAAAATCCTATGAGACGTCGAATGCTTCCGAGCGTTCGTCGTCTCTTTTCTTTTGTGGACGCGATTCACTTCGCACACGGATGTCGGAAGACGGATCGACTCATTCATCCGTGTGTGCCTCTCGCATCCGTGTGCGCAGCCGCCAGCGCCAGACTTACCCGCTCCCATTCCCGAACTCACTGCCATCGCTCTCGTCGTTTAAGATAAAGCTAAAATCAGGTCTTATCCGACTTCGGAGCGAACCCGCGTCGCAGCGTGTTCTCCGTGACGCTGATCGGCACGACGAATTGCATCAGGTAATCGGCTCCACCGGCCTTCGTCCCGGTGCCGCTGAGTTTGAAGCCCCCGAACGGTTGGCGATTGACCAACGCTCCCGTGATTGGGCGGTTGAGGTACAGGTTGCCGACTTGGAACTCACGGCGGGCGCGCGCGAGGTTCTGCGGACTTCGGCTGTAGAGGCCGCCGGTCAGGGCGTAGTCGGTGCCGTTGGCGAGCATGAACGCCTCGTCGAGATTCTTCGCTTTGAGGACGCACAGCACCGGACCAAAGATCTCCTCTTGAGCGAGACGCGAATCGGCCGGCACATCGGCAAAGACATGCGGTGCAACGTAGTGCCCTTCCTTCGCGAGCTTCGGCGGCACGTCGCTCGCAACCGCCACCAAGTGTTGCAGCTTGCCGAGTTCAATGTATTCGGCGATGCGCTCGCAGGCGTTGGAGTCGATGACTGGCGGCACGAATGTGCTGGGGTCTTCGGCCGGTCCAAGCTTCAAACTGTGGACCGCACCGACTAGGCGTTCGAGGAATTGATCGTACGCGCCGGCGAGCACGATTGCTCGCGAACAGGCCGAGCACTTCTGGCCGGCGTAGCCGAACGCGGATTGCACGACGCCGAGCACCGCTTCGTCGAGGTCCGCATCGTCATCGACGATGATCGCGTTCTTGCCACCCATCTCGGCGATGACTCGTTTGACGCCGTGCTGGTGCAGGTCAATCGCGGCCGCGGCTTTGTTGATTTCGAGACCGACCGCACGCGAGCCGGTGAAGGCGATGACATCGACATTGGGGCTTTGCACGAGCGTCGGGCCGATCTCTTCGCCGATGCCGGGCAGGAAGTTGACGACGCCGTCGGGCAAGCCGGACTCCATCAGGATGTCCATGAACTTCGCGGCGACGACGGAGGATTGCTCGGCCGGTTTGATGACGACGGTGTTACCCATCGCCAGTGCGGCGACGGTCATGCCGGACAGAATCGCCAGCGGGAAATTCCACGGCGCGATCACCGCGACCACGCCCCGCGGGCGGTAATGGAATTCGTTTTCTTCGCCCGCCAGATCAACTCGCTGCGGTTGCGACATCGCCAGCATTTGCTCGGCGTAGAAGCGGCAGAAGTCGATCGCTTCGGCGACGTCGCCGTCGGCATCCTCCCACGATTTGCCCACTTCGTGGACGATCCAAGCGGCGAGTTCAAACCGCTGATCGCTCAGTTGCTTGGCGATGATGTTGAGGTGCTCGGCCCGATACTTCGGTTCAACCCGAGACCAGCCTGGAAATGCGGCCTTCGCGGCGGCGATGGCGTTTTCGGCATCGAGTTTCGTCGCTGACGAGACCTTGCCAACATTCACGCCGCGATGCGACGGGCTGATCGAAACGATCGCCCCTTTCGTTTCGACGACTCGACCGTTGATGACCAGCGGGTATTCGTTGCCGAACTGGCTTTTGACATCGTCGAGCGCTTCTTGAAACGCCTTGCGGTTGGCAGCTTGGCTGAAGTCAGTGGGAGGTTCGTTGCGGAACATGAGGGCATCCTGGCGAGGTTCGGTAATGAGCCGGAACGCGCTAGCGTCCGGTTGGTCGGTGTTCTTGTTTCCGAATCGGACGCTAGCGCGTTCCGGCTGATCAACTCTGAGCGGTTTGGTGCTAGCCACCGGTGATTCGGGATCGACGTTGTCTGGCGAATTACCGGCGGCTAGCGCCGTGCCGCTCAGACGCGGGGAGGGAACGGCAAACAAATCTTCGACGGTGACGTTCTCCGCGAGGCTGTGTCGCAGGAACGAATCGTTGCTGGTGTTCTCCAGCAAACGGCGTACGAGGTACGCCATGCCGGGAATCAATTCGCCAAACGGCGTGTAGATGCGGACGCGATGCCCCATCTCGGCGAAGAGCTGCGCTTGCTCGGCAGCCATGCCATAGAGCATCTGAATTTCAAACGCTCCGATCGGCACCTTGAGCTGTCTCGCCCACGCGATGCCGTTCGCGAGACTCCGCAAGTTGTGACTCGCCAACGCGGGTCGCAGCAACGAATAGTTTTCCATCAACAACCGCGCGAGCTTTTCAAAGTTCGCATCCGACTGCCACTTCTCCTGGAAGACCGGCACCGGCCAACCGTGCAGCCCGGCTGAGACCGTTTCGTAATCCCAATACGCTCCCTTCACGAGCCGCACCGTGACCGGCGTGCCGCGCTTCTTCGACCATTTCAGCAGTCGCTGCAGATCACGCTCGGCGTCCGGCAAGTACGCTTGAATCACGATGCCGACGTCGGCGAAGTCACGGAACTCGGCCTCCATCAAAACCATTTGGAAGATGTCGAGCGTCAGATCTTTGAACGCGAACTGCTCCATATCGACATGCACGTAAGCCCCATGTTCGCGAGCCGCACGCAGGATCGGCCGCAGCCGAGAGAGCACTTCATTGGTCGTGCCCACGGGGTCGATCGGTCGGAAGTGACTGCACAACGCCGACAGCTTCAACGACACGTTGACTCGCGGAATCGGACCGAGGTGGTCGTTGTCGAGCTGACAATCCTCCGGCCATTCGTTGGCTTGAGCCGCCAACCCGCTGATGAGGTTGAGGTACTGCTGCTGATAGGCGTCCGATTCCGCTTCCGAAATCGTGGCCTCGCCGAGCAGATCGAGCGTGAACCCGAAGCGTTGCTTTCGCAGTTTGCCGACGGCGGTGGAAACCTCGTCCACCGTCGAACCGGCGATGAATCGCTGAGCCATGCGAGACGCATTCGATCGCGCGTTCACCGCCAGCGCTCGGCCGAGCACCGTATTCGGCTCGGCCCAATCCAGCACCAGCCGCGCCGCTCCCGGCAAATGCGTGCTGACTTCCTCGAAGTATTCCTGCAAATGCCGAGCGACCGCCGCATGCGTCTTGAGCCGCGGCAGCACATCGACGAAGCGAAACATCTGCACTTTGACCGCTTCGTCCCCCATCGCCCACGACAGGATGCGGTCTTCCCACCAACGCTTCTCGAAGATCGAGGCTTTGCGGCGACGCAGATGCTCGAAGAGGTAGCGGCCGATCTCCTGCGTCACATCTTCGACACGAGCTTCCAGATCGCCGAGCACCTCGGCTTTAACGGACGGCTTCGCAGTTGCGGACGCAGACGGTTTCTTCTTGGCCACGAGCGATGGATCTCCCCAGGTTGACCGCCAGCTTCGACACGTTTGGAATGACTCGGCACAATGCTGCCCGCCCGGCGATCACCGGATCGGCGATTGTCGCGGCTCACACCAGAATCGCAAGAAAGTCTTTCATGCTTGATTACGCCAAAGTTTTTGAAACCGGTTTGTCCTACAACGACTTCCTCGCCCAGTACGGCACGCCGGAGCAACAGCGGCGTTGGGCGGGAATCCATGCCGACGTGCGGTTGAGCGACGCTCAAGGGCAACTGCTGTCGAGTTTCAAACGCAGGATGCCGGTGATCGTGCTCGCCGGAGCGTGGTGTGGCGACTGCGTCAATCAGTGCCCGATCTTCGACCACTTCGCCTCGGCGTCGAGCGTTCTCGACATTCGCTTCTTCGACCGTGACGCGAACCCGGAATTGGCCGCCGAGATGTCGGTCTGCGGAGCCGCTCGTGTTCCGGCCGTGATGTTCTTCAGCGAAGACTGGTTTCGCTGCGGCCACTACGGCGACCGGACGCTCTCGAAGTACCGCCAGATGACATCCGACTTCGCCGGTGCGGCGTGCCCGACCGGTCTCGTCTCGCCGGAGCGAACACTGCTCGATGCCGTCGTCCAAGAATGGCTCAACGAGTTCGAGCGGGTTCAACTGATGCTCCGCACTTCGGCACGGCTGCGGAAGCTGCACAACGATTAAGAACTTGAAGTTCCTGATTGCCTAGCCAGCGACCGTTTGATATAGACCATCGCATCATGACCACCGCTAAAGTTTTTATGAACGGACGCAGCCAGGCCATTCGGTTGCCGAAAGAATTCCGCGTGCAAGGGGACGAAGTGTTCCTCAAGCGCACGACGGAGGGCTTTCTGGTGGTCGAACGCGATCCGTGGGAAGTGTTTGCCGAAGGCTGCCGCGAATTGTCGGACGACTTCCTGGCAAAGCGTTCTCAACCGCCGCTGGAATCGCGGGACTGGTCGAAATGATCTATCTGCTCGATACCGACACGTTGGTCTATTTGATTCGCGGCTTGAAGATTGAGTCGCCGCGAAATGAACGGCAGAAGACACGCTTGCGAACCGCGCGGCGGATCTTGGCGCGGTGCCGCAAAGAGCAGGTGGCTGGAGCGATTGTCGCACTGTCGTCGATGACCGTCGCCGAATTGGAATTTGGAGCACGGCAGAGCGGCGACTACGCACGCGAGATTTCGGCCGTTCGCAAAATCCTCGTCCCGTTTGCGATTTATGACTTCGACGCTCACGGCTGCTCCGAGCATTACGGAGATGTGCGGCACCACTTGGAAAGTTCGGGAACCACAATTGGCGCAATGGACCTGCTCATTGCCGGTCACGCCAAAGCGCTTGACGCCACAATGGTGACCAACAACCTCAGTCACTTCACACGGGTTCCTGGCCTGATTTGTGAAAACTGGACGTAGTCGGTTTTCAACGTCGTGAGACGAACAAGGAGCGATTTCGTGAGCATTCGAATCTGGACTTGGTCGCTCGTGCTGACCGCCAGTGTGTGTGCGATCGCGGCGAATCCGCAGAACCAAGTGTTACCCGCCGACAACGATCAGGTCGTTGCCGAAGAGGCGGAAGCTCGCAAGTCGGCCGAGCGGTTCTTGATGGTGCTGGAGCGTAATCCACGCAAGGGGACCGCGCTCGACAAGGTGCTCGAGTTTCATGTCGATCACGAGTCGCTGGATGAGTTGATCACTCGGCTGCGAGAGAAAGCCGAAGCGTCCGAATTCGAGGATGCGGGGCGAGCATGGTTGGTCGTTGGCCTCGTCGAGGCTTCGCAAGGGGATGCGGAATCGGCTCAGGCGGCCTTTGAGCGTGCCGAAGAACTGTTGCCCAAAAGTGCGGTGGCGTCGTTCTCGCTCGGACAGAACTTGATGACGCTCAATCGCTGGCCCGATGCGGCCGCGGCGCTCGAACGAGCGATTCAGCGGCAGCCGGCTCCGACCGATTTGCTCGATGTGTTTCAAACGCTTGGCCGAGTGCAGCAGCGGCTCGCTCCCGGCGACAAAGTGGTCGAGGTTTGGACGCGGTTGGAAAAGCTCGTCCCGAACGATCCGCGCGTGCCGGAGTTGATCGCGAAGACGTTGCTCGACGATGGACATTGGGAAGCGGCTTTGCCGCGCTTTGAAGCGTTGGCAAAAGCGACCAAGGATTTGTATCGGCGGTCGGAGTTTGAACTCGAAGCGGTCGATCTGCGGCTGAAGCTCGGCCAGTTTGAAACAGCGCTGGCCGAGGCCGATCGGTTGCTCGGCGGGCTGAAGCAGGATCACTGGCTGTTCCGCGAAACGCGGCGTCGCATCGAAGAGGCGTTCCTCGCGAAGGACGATGCGGCGGGACTCATCAAGCACTACGAAGAGCGATTGGTCAAACAACCGGATGATCTCGATGCCGTCGTGCGATTGTCGCGAGCGTTGGTTTCGCTGGACCGTCGCAAAGACGCGCGAGCGCGATTGGACGCGGGCATCAAACTCGCGCCGACCTCCGTCGAGCTGCGGTTGGAGTTGATCGAATTATTGCTGTCAGACCAACAATTTGCGGAAGCGATTGCGCAGTACGAGCAACTCGATCGCATCGCCCCGAACAATCCCGACCACATCCGCGATTGGGGATTCTTGATTCTGAAGTTCGTAGTTCCGCCTTCAGGTGGTCCGGCTACCGAAGAGGAAGACCGCCTGAAGGCGGAACTACGAGCGAAGAAAGCCGCCGCCGTCTGGCGAAAGCTCGTTGATGCCAAACCGAAGGATGCCGTTGTCGCCGCTCAGGTCGCGGGATTGATGTCATCTGCCGACAAGTCGCTGCTCGATGACGCGGCCGAGTTGTTACGGAAAGCGATCGAGTTGGAACCGGAGGCACTCGCGCATCGCGAACAGCTTGGCGAGGTGCTGGACTCCGCCGGCAAGAAAGACGAATCGCTCGCGGCCTGGCGTTCGATGGCTGAGGCACCACGACGCAACGCGAACAACCTCGCCCAATTGGCGGAGGTGTTGTCTCGGTTCGGCTACCGCGATGAAACACTGACGACGATCGACGCCGCGTGCGAGCTGGATCGCAAGTCACTGGAGTTGCGATTCCAGCAAGCGGAGCTGCGTCGCAAATGGAAGCAGCATGAGTTGGCCATGTCCGCGTTGGCCGAAGCCGCCGCGCTGGCCGACACGCCGGAGACGTTCGACCGCGTCGTGCAGGTCGAGGTCAAGGTGCTGTCGGAGTCGGAGTTATTGACCGGGCGGATTGAGGAATTGCAGGCGGAGTTGGCACGCGAGGGGTCAGGTCTTCAAATTTCAGTTTTGGCCCCACGATCCACCATCGACACACCAACCAAGTCAACCGTTGATCCATCTTCTGCGTCCAATCCGCGGCCAAAACTGAAATTTGAAGACCTGACCCCGCCCCACGCCGCTCAACATTTTCGGCTTGCGAAGTACCTCGAAGCAGCCGACAAGTTGCGAGAAGCAACGGTTGCGGCGAGGAAGGCCGTCGAACTCGCGCCGCGCAACGGTGTGTTCCTCCAAGCGGCGGCGCGGATGCTGACGCTCGACAGCCAGTGGCTCTCGGCCGTCGAGCTTTACGAGCGGCTGCTGAAGATTGATCGGCGGTTTCGGATTGATGCGTTGCGCTCGATCGCGGAACTCGAACAGAAGCTCGGTCGCAAAGAGAAGGCGTTGAAGGCGGGTCGAGAATTGCTCGCGGCCGCTCCGGGGAATCCAGAGAGTGCGGAGTTCGTCGTCGATGTTTGTTTGCGCTTCGGGCAGAACGCCGAGGCGTTGCAGATTCTGCGGCGAGCGTCTCGGCAGAACGTGGCCGACAAACGGTTGGCGTTGAGGTTGGTCGAACGATTGATGGAAGACGGGCCACGACAACTGAGCGGCACGGCGCTAGCCGCCGGTAAAGCGGGTGGTCAGCGCCGCGATTTACCGGCGGCTAGCGCCGTACCGCTCAGTGCGACGGATGAGGCTCGCGAAATCTTGTGGCGGGTCTTCGAGCAAACCGCGAAGTCCGACGATCGCATCGAGATCATCCGCAAGCTGGCCGAATTGTCCGTCTTCCCTGGTGAGTTCTCGAAGTTGGTGCAGCGGTTGGAGCGTTACCGGGCGGAGCCAAAGTTGCGGCGTGATGCGTCGCTGGCGTTGGTGCAGGTCCACGAGCAAGCGGGGGACACGCAGCAGGCTCGGCGGGAGTTGGAACGCTGGTTGCCGCAGGCTCCGCGAGACCCCGCGCTGCTGGCTCGGATGGTGTCATTGTGCGAGACGTCGGGGGATTTGGAAGCCGCGATCGCTCATCAACAGCGATTGGCCGAAGTGACTCGCAAGCGTGAGGCCGACGAGCATCTGATCGTGTTGCTCCGACGAGCCGGCCGCGACGCCGATGCCGACACTCTCGCCACCCGCTGGCTCGAATCCGAACGTGACCCCGCCAAGGTGCTCAAGGAAATCGACCGGTTGCTTGGTCAATCAGCCCCGACAAAGAACCCAAGCACCGATCAAGCTCTCAAGCTGATCCACGCATGGCTGGACCGGGAGCCGCAGAACTGGGAATTCCTGTATCGACACGCGATTGCGTTGCATTATCGGGATCAGCTCAAGGAATTT
Organism: Planctomyces sp. SH-PL62; assembly: GCA_945893045.1. Taxonomy (GTDB): domain Bacteria; phylum Planctomycetota; class Planctomycetia; order Planctomycetales; family Planctomycetaceae; genus SXKJ01. Next base: position 12,374 of record CAMDEA010000080.1, on the reverse strand, counting down.
TCGGCCGTGCTGGATGACATTCTGACGCTGCCGATCTCCGACGATACGCCGAGCATTCTCGCCGCGTTTCCGACGCCGGCAACAACTCATGCCGACCGAATGACACAACGCATACAACAAGTCCGCGCGCGAGCCGAGTTAGACCGAGGCTGGCCACGCGACTTCGGAGCCGCGCGTGTGTTGGTCATGTATGGACAGCTTGGAATGAGCATCGTGCCGAAGATTGCCCCGCCGGCCGGCATGGAACCCAAGGCGGCTCTGCGAGTCGCTTGGGATGCGGTGTATCTCGAATTTCTGCGAGACAACGCGAAGCAGCGCCTGCAAGCACGGCTGGCGCTGCTGGCCCTCGCACCTGATGATCCGGCCGCGCAATGGTTGGCTCTCTCCGCGTTGTCAGGCATTCGGCCACAATCGACTTTCATGCCGTTGGCCGAGTCGGATGCCAAGAACAGCCAAACGCCGCTGGACGCCGATGTGCTGGATCGTTTGGTCGAGGCGTACCGTCAACTTCAAGCGTGCGATGAGGCGATGGAGTGGTATCACGTTCCGCCGATCGAGCGTCTGTGCCGTGAACTGATTTTCGCGCGTCGTGCCGATGTCGCCGATGACTTGCTCGCGGAGTTGGAACGGACCACTCAAAGTCCGGAGGCGCTGGGCTGGCTCATGCAACTCACGGCGATCAATAAGGACACGGATGCCACGCTGCGAATCCTGGCCAAGTTCGTCGCGATGGACTTGGCCAAAGGGAATGCAGCCACGATCGGCAAGCCTGGTTTTCGTCGCGCTGATCCGGCCAATGCCGCGTGGTGGCTCGGCTATCGGATGATTCATCCACGGCGAGTGACGTCCGATTCGGTATCGCTATCCGCCGACGCGCTGCGGATTCTCGATGCCGCGTTCGATGCCTTCGCGAGTCCCAACCTTCAGATTTCCATTCGCAAGCCGGTCATCGGGACGCCGGGCCTCCTGCAACGGATGCTCAACGGCCGGAAGCACACGGAAATTGTTTTGAAATCAACTCCGTATGAGTTGGGACTGGTCTGGCACACAACGGATACCGTGCATTTGGTGAAAGAAGAATTCCCGTCCACGGAAGCGATGCCGGGGCTGGATGCGATCCACGTTTTGCGGCAGGCTTGGTCACAGGCTCAAACGCCTCGCGAGCGTGCCGAACTGCTGGCTCATGCCAAGTCGGCTCGCCAGCGAGCGGAACCGGACTCGCGTCAAAAGTTTCTCTGGAGTCTCGCCGTCGCGAGTCTGCAATGGTGGGATCGCTCAAACGTGGATGCCTCCCCTCAACAAACCGGAGAGCCGCTGACTTCGATGCGAGACCTGTTCGATCTTCCGCAAACATCATCCGCCCTCAAGCTCAGTATGGTGTCGTGTCATCTCAAGCTGGAGAAATTCGACGAAGCCCTTGACCTGCTCGACCGGATCGCGACGACCGATGGGCAGCAACTCAAAGAGATCGAGCAACGCGCCGTGCAGTTGGCCGGGAAGTTGCATCGAACCGATCGTGTGCGGTTGGCGGCCGAGCGGTTGTTTGGGATGAAGCTGGAGCCGGCCGAAGAATTGCAACTGGCCTCGACGTTGTCGGGGCTGGGGCTGCACGAGCAGGCGGAAGCGATTCGGCAGCGGTTGCCTCAGCGAGCGGGGAACAACCTCGCGGTGCTGCAACAGGCGATGCAGGAACGAATCGACGCCAAGCAGCTCGACCAAGCCTGTGAGATTGCCGAGCAAATCGTGCGACGCACCTCGCCGGCCAATACGTTGATCGGCAGCGTGCAACAATCGACGTTCGGCGGCGGACAGCAGGCGCGAGTCATCACGACAACCTCGGTCGCGCGCACGAAGGCACTTGCGCTGCTGGGTCAGCACGGCAGATTGGGACCGCTCATCGAACAGGCCGAGCAACAATTCGATCGCTCGCCGCATTCGCTGAAACTGTTCGGGCAGTTGGCCGAGCTTTACGGGGCGGAGTTGCCGCTTAGCTCCGGCGCGTCGCGTAATGTTCCTGGCGAGCCGGGCGGCGTTAGCCCCCGGACGGGGAGCGATCCGAACGTCCGGGGGCTGACGCCCTCCGGCTCGCCAAGCGAAAAGATCGCGAAGCTGCTCGTGCGGCTGGCGGACAGCGATGCTCCCGATCCGCAGTTTCGGCTGACGCTCGCGCGAGCGTTGGTCTCGGCCGGCAAAGCGGAACTCGCGGTGCCGCATTTTCTGTTCGCGATCGAAAAGTTACCGAACGCGACCGCGCAAGTGTTGTTCGAGGCGGAACAAATCCTGTCGGAACTCGGACACGTCGATGAGTTGGCACGCATCGTGTTGAAGTCGAAGCTGGCCGTGAACGATCAACAGCGGATCGAACTCTTCAGCCGCATCGTTCAGCGACTCGAAGGCCCGCCGATCCGAGCCAAACTCATCATCCAACTGTTTGAGAAAGCCTTCCGCGAAGCCCCTGACTTTCGTTCGAACCTGACGGCTCGATTGTTGGCCGTGAGCGAGTCGGTTTGGCAGCAGGAAGAGATGTGGCCGATCGCGCGCGATTTGGCGGTACCGTCGGAGTCGCAGAAGGCTCCCGGAGCTTGGTACGGCATCGACGTGTCTCGCTTGCAAAGCGGCAATCAGATCGACTCGATCACTCGGCGAACGGTCGAACTCGCGGCGCAGTTGAAGAAGCTCGACGAACTCGCCGCTTCCGTCGAAGCCGCGATGAAGACGCATCCCCATTGGACGCTGGGCGGCAACGTCACGCTTGGGTTGGTTCGGCTCAAGCAGGGGAAGTTCGACGAAGCGAGATCGCGGCTTCGAGTGCTGATCGACGCTAGGCAGTCGCCAGATTTCACAGAGCATCCGCGAGACAAGAATTCGCAGCAATCCGTGCAGTTGTTGCGTGATCTCGATGCCGAACCCGTGACCGGCAGAATCTCCGCCTTTGCACTGACGACCTGCGGCATCGGCTCGGAACTCGCTCGTGCCGGCGACTTCGAGGCGGCTGTTTTGTTTTACGAGGTCTCTTCCCCCGAACTCGTGCTCGACCACTGCCGCGTGTTTGGCAGAGAACCGGCAATGCAGCAACTCGCCGTGCGGATCGTCAATCGGATGCTGGCGAAGCTGGACGATCCGGCCGAGTTGACTCGGCAAGCCAGTAGCCCGCTGTTCGTCGAGGCGGCGAAGATCACCGCCGAGATCAATCAACCCTACGTCGCCGCGCGGCTGGCTCAAGCGATGATCACTCGCTGGCAACTGCCCAGCGCGAACAACAGCGACGGCGGAACGTGGCTGGAACAACTCGAACACCGCTTCTCCAACGCGCGCGCGGCGATCAAGCCGGAGATGCTGCCGGACATAATGACCGACGACGCGAAAGTAGTCCGGACGCCTACGTCCGGACAGACGCCGAATCGACCGGACGTGGGCGTCCGGTCTACTTCACGCATCGACTTGCTCACTCACGTCACCGGCGATTCGCTGACGAACCTGCGGCTCGACAGCCCGTTTGTGTCGCTGCTCAAAGAAGCCGCGAAGGACAAAGAGCTGTGGGCGAAGTGGACTGAGTCGCTGCGTAGGATGGGCACTCCTGCCCGTCCGTCCGATGACGCGAATGACAAAGACAGGACGGGCAAGAGTGCCCGTCGTCCAGATTTGTCGCTCGCGATCTTGGCCTCGCTGACCGAACTCGTCTCTCCGGAACCGGATGCCGAACGCACGGCTCTTCCACGACTCGTCGAGATCGCGAAGTCGCACCTCAAGACCGAGCGACCGCGCACCGCGCCGGCCGGTTTTCATCCGCAGCTTGGTTTGTGGCTCGTCGCACGCGAATGCCTCGCTCGCGACGAACATCAAAAACTCGGTCACGAACTCGCGGACCTCGCGACCGAGTCCGCAGCGCTGCACTTCGATCCGCGTTTCCAATGGGCAATCCTATGCGAGCGTGGCGAGTTGGCGCTCAAGGCTGGCGACAAGGAACTCGCGACCAAGTTGTGGACACGCTTGGCCGTCGATGTCCTGCGGCCTCGTTCCGCCGACGAGACCGTGCCGATGTTGCTGGGGCAGCAATTCGTCTGGTCCGCCAACTGGCCAAGCACTCGGCTGCATCGCGCTCGCGATCTGTGCCGCCTGACGCTCAACGCCGAGATGCCGGACCTGTCACTGGCGATCTTCCGCGACACGATCAATTGGCCGACGACGGCACCGTTACAAATCAAGTTCGAGAATGACAAAGCTCTCACGAGCGAACCGGATGTGATCTCCGCGACGGCGACGCTCAACGCCAACTTCATGTCGAGGAGCGGTCTCGCCGAAGACATCCTCGCGACATGGGACACGCTCGAACCCGAATGGCGTGCGAAAGGAGTCGCGGCCGATGCGATCTTCGCGACGCTGCTCGAATGCGTGCTGCCAACGCACCAGCCAGACGACGTGTTTGTGTTTGCTGTGTCCGCGAACCCCGCCTTGGTCGCGAAGCCCGTAGTTCGGACGCCTACGTCCGAACAATCTGCGGATCGACCGGACGTGGGCGTCCGGTCTACGGGTCGCCCGCGGAGCCTCGCTCTGCGACTTGTTCAAATCGCCGTCGCTGAGAAGCGAATCGGCACGCTCACGCAACGACTCGTCGAGCGTGAGAAGACTGCGACGAACCCGCTCGCGTTACGACTGATTCATCTGTTGCTCGCGCGGCTGACGAACGACGAGCAACGGCTGGATGTCGAACTGACAAAGCTCGCCCAACACGATTGGTCGAAACTCGCGTTTCAAAACAGTCGCATTGCCACGCAAATCGTTGCGCTGCTCGCACCGTTGAACGAGCGTCGCGAGCCAATCGCCAAGCTGTTTGAACAATGGATTGCTCCCGTCAGCAAAGCCTATCCGCGCGATGAGCATCCAGTGGGGGATCTCCGCCGCTGGCTCGCGAAGCAGCAACTTGAACAGCAACAAACCGAAAAGGCCAAAGAGACGATCGGTTCGCATCTCCGCCACATGGACCAAGTCTGGTCGGCCACCGGAGCGATGGACGGCCAGCACCTGCGGCGGTTGGAGTTGATCGCGATCGCCACCGATTACGCATCTGCCGGACTGACTCGCGAGGCGATTGATCTGTTGGCTCAAGTGGCGGACGCACGCTGGCCGGATCGGTATCCCGACGAGAACCCCGGCGCTGTGCTGGCGATCCTCGAAGCGAAACTGAAATCGCGGCCGGCTCAAGAACGGTATGAATTGTGGCGAGCGTGGTCGTTGCCGAATGATGGCGTGAAGTCGATGAGAATGCTCACCGGCTCGGTGGCCGGGAAATCCGAAACCTCAAATCTCAAATCTCAGATTTCCGATTTGAAATCGACGGCGTATCTGTTGGTCGAGGCGGCTCGCGAGTCGGATCGTTTGGCGGAGCTCGATGCGTTTGTCGAAGAGCAGATGAAGCAGCGGCCGAGTGACCGAATTCATGTGCTGCTGGCGTTGATTCATCTCGCGAATAAGGTTCCGGCCGTGGCCGAAACGTTGGTGCGGCAGCAGATCACGCTGTGGGAACCGCAGGCCGGCAAGACCAATTCCGCGACGCGCACGCGCGTGTGGGACGATTGGCTGCTGTCCGACGCTTGCTCGCGTCACGAATCGCTGCGCGAGTTGACCGAGCAACTCGCCAAACGGGCCGAGTCCGGAGCACGAGAACTGGCGGACGGAGCGCTGCTGCGCTTGATCGGCAAGCGGGAATAGATGGCATGCAGGTCTGATACGGTCTTCAATTGAAAACTACGTGCCGACAGCAGCCAGAAGACCCAGAAGCCCGGCTTCTTAAAGCGTCACACACAATGGAATCTCAGTCGCAGGAGCGACTGAACTACGTAGGCGAGTCGCTCCTGCGACTCGCATTCGAACACGCGAATTCCATTCATTCGGTTAGATGTTCTCCGAAAAGCCGGGCGACTTCACGCGCGGGGTGGCTCATCAAGAGGCTTGCGGTCTTTCCGACAGGTAGATCATCCGATTGAGCACCGGTAGCATTTGAGCCATCGGCGACTTGAACCAAGAAAACTTCCATCGCAGGAGACCGTCAGCATGAATTCCTTTCGCACAGCGGGTTGGTGGAATACGGCTCTGGGAATTGTCGTGGGGGCGGCGCTGGTGAGCCTTTCCTCGTGGGCCATCGGCGAATCGAAGAAGGCTCCGGAAACACCGATTGGCGAGCGCTGGTGGCCTTCCGAATTTGGAGCCGATGACCAGCGCGGAGCGACGAACCGGATCACGCCGCAGAAGGTGGTCCAATCGGCGCAGCTCATCAAAGAGGGACGCATCTTTCAGCTCGGACGTCTGTACGAGCATGGCATGCCGATCCCCGGCAAGCGGCACTTCAGCCTGACGATTCCCGGTCTGCCGACGGGGTTGCCGACGGGAAAAAATCAGATCGTCTCGAACGATGAACTGGTCAGCGGAGAGATCGGCCAAGTCGGGACTCAGTTTGATGGACTGGGGCATGTCGGCGTGCGCGTCGGGAGCGAGGACATCTTCTACAACGGCAACAAGCTGTCCGATTTCGGTGATCCGTACGGTCTGAAGAAACTCGGTGTCGAGAACGTCGGCGTGTTCTTCACTCGCGGAGTTCTGCTCGACGTGTGCGGACTGCGGAAGGCCGATCGGTTGCCAAATGGATATGTCATCTCGCCGGACGAATTGCAGGCATGTCTGGAACAACACAAACTCGAAATCCGGATTGGCGATGTCGTGCTGATTCGCACGGGCCACGGCAAGTTGTGGATGAAGGACAACGCCGTCTACGGAGAAGGCGAGCCAGGCATTGGTCTCGCCGCCGCGAAGTTTCTGACCGACCGCAAGGTGTCGATGATTGGAGCCGACACCTGGGCCATCGAGGCGGTCCCGCCCGAAGACAAGGAAATGGCGTTCCCCGTGCATCAATGGAACCTGACGCGAAACGGCGTGTATCACCTGGAGAATCTCGATCTTGAACTCCTCGCCGCCGAGGGCGTGCATGAGTTCTGCTTCGTCTTCAGTCCCCTGCGTCTGAAGGGAGCCACTGGATCGCCCGGCAACCCGATCGCCATTCGGTAACCCTGGAGTGCGGTGGCTCGACACCGCCCTCCATTCATTTGAAATAGCGGCTCTCGAATTCCAGAAACCGTCCTAATGAAACTCAGTTGATCGACGGTCGCTTTTTCAGAGTTCAGAGTCGTCATTCCAACTGAATGGAGGGCTGCGTCAAGCCGCAGCACTCCAGGAGAAAACCAACGGAGCCACCACATGACTGACCGCGTTTCGCAGATCGACTACGGCATGTTCATCATGCCGTTTCACGCTCCCGACAAACCGCTCTCGCAAGGGTACGACGAGGATCTGGAACTCATCGTGCTGGCCGAAGAACTCGGCTTCAAAGAGTTCTGGATCGGCGAGCATCACACGATGAAGTACGAAACCATCGTGATGCCCGAAATCTTCATCGCGCGAGCGCTCGGCGAAACGAGCCGCATCCGGCTCGGACCGGCTCCCGTCTGTCTGAATCAGCATCACCCGGCGCACGTTGCCAGCCGGCTGGCGTTTCTGGATCACCTCGCCAAGGGTCGTCTCAATCTGTGCTTCGGCAACGGCAGCGTGACCGCGGACCAGGAACTGTACGGAGTCGATCCGAAGGACGGCGGAGCGATGGCGCTGGAAGCGATCGACGTGATCCTCAAATTGTGGTCCACCGATCCGCCGTACGAGCACAACGGACGATTCTGGCAATTCAAACTGCGGGACAACGTCGATCAAGAATGTCTGATCGGGTTCATTCATCGTCCGTTTCAGCAGCCACATCCGCCGATCGCGATGCCGGCCATGAGCCGCGACTCGTTCAGCATGAAGTTTGCCGGGCAGCGTGGCTATCAGCCGTTCGCGCACTGCCTCGTGACTGGCAACGTCGTGGCGGACATGTGGCAGACGTACGCGAACGCGGCGCAGGCCGCCGGTCGAATCCCGCAGCGTTCGGACTTCAAAGTCACGCGATCCATCTTCCTGGCCGACACGACCAAAGAAGCGGTCGCCAGAGCACGCTCGAATTCCCTCGGTCAGAATTACGAGTACATCGGCGGGCTGTTCGACAAGGGACTCGGCCGGCGAATCTACAAACGCGATCTCGACATGCCGAACTCCGAGTGCAACCTCGACTTCCTGATGACCGAGCAGATCATCGCGGGCGACGTCGATGAAGTCCTGCGTCGGCTACTGCAACTGATCGAAGAGACTGGCACGTTTGGGACGCTGGTCTTGATGAGCTACGACTGGGACGACAAGGCGAGCTGGGTCCACAGCATGGAATTGTTCGCCAAAGAACTGATGCCGGCACTCAATCGGGCCGTCTGCGGCGTGACCGCTTGAAAACCGACCGCGGCGGAAGAGCAACCATTGCAAAATGCAAATTGCGAATTGCAAATTTCAAATTGGCGAACAAGCTCCGTCATTGCAATTTGCAATTCGCAATTCGCAATTCGCAATTTGCAATTCGCAATTTGCAATCACTCCGAAAGTTGATCGCTCGACTGACGGCCGAGGACTCTGCCCCGGTCGCAGAGAGGATGAACGACACATGAGCCGTCTGTTTCCCGCCAGTGAGATCGCGAACATCGGGACCAAACTCTTCGTCGCCGCCGGAGCCGGCGAAACGGAGTCCCGTATCGCCTCCGAATCGCTGATCACCAGCAGCTTGATGGGGCATGACTCGCACGGCGTGCTGCGGATACCTGAGTACCTGGGGTTCCTCGCCAACGGATTCATCGTGCCGCGCGGTGAGCTGACGGTTGATCGCACCAGTCCCACGACGGCCGTCGTGGATTGCGGACGTGGATTCGGAGCCGTTGGCGCGAGACACTCCATCGAGGTCGGTGTCGCGATCGCACGCGAGCAAAAGACCGCGTGCATCACCACGCGACGCTGCAATCATGTCGGACGGCTGGGAGCCTGGGTGCAGATCGCCGCCGATCAGGGTCTGCTCGCGTTGGCGACCTGCAATTCTCCGATCTATGGTCACGATGTTCTGCCGTTCGGCGGTCGCGACGGGCGATTGGGAACCAACCCGATTGCGTACGCGGTGCCGACCGGCGGCGATCCGATCGTCGCGGACTTTTCGACGTCAGTCGCGCCGGAAGGGAAGATTCGGTTCGCTCGTAACGAAGGGCGGCCAGTACACGACGGCTGGATTCTCGATGCGAACGGCCAGCCGACGAACGATCCGAATGCGTTTTACGGTCCGCCACGCGGAGGCATCTTGCCGCTGGGGGGCAGCGCGGGGCACAAGGGATTCGCGCTGAGCCTGCTCGTCGAGATTCTCGGCAGTGCGCTGGCGGGGATCAGTTCGCAAGACAAAGAAGTGTTCGGGAACGGCGTCTGTTTCATCGTGATCGATCCGTCGGCGTTTTGTCCGCTCGCCGAGTTCCGGCGGCTGATGGACGAAACGGTCGCGTACATGAAATCGTCTCGGCCCGCGCCGGGGTTTGAAGAAGTCCTGGTTCCGGGTGAACTGGAATTCCGCACGTTGAGAAAACGAGAGCGGGATGGCATCCCCATCGACGATGCCACGCTGACAGAAATGAGGGATCAGGCAGAACGGCTACGGGTGGAATTCAACGTCGGCTGACCATGCGGATTTGGCGAGCCAGGCGGCATTATGAAGTCTACAGCAACAACCTGTGGACCACGTCTCCGTGGGGGATCAAATGCTCGGGGCGACCGAGTCGGTCCGGGATGGTGGTCTGGTGGGGATCGAAACCCAGCAGATGATACATGGTCGCCAAGATGTCCTTTGGATCGGTGGGGCAACTGACGGGATAACCGCCCTGGTTGTCCGTGGCACCGATCACCTGGCCTGTCTTGATCCCCGCCCCGAAGAACATTCCCCAGTAAGCGCCCGCCCAATGCTCGCGACCGCCGCCGGGCGAGTTCGCGATCGTCGGCGTCCGGCCATGCTCGCTAATCACCATGACCAGCGTCTCGTCCAACAGTCCGCGCTGCTGCATGTCGTCCAAAAAAGCCGGCAGGATCTGATCGAGTTTGGGACAAAGTCCGTCCTTCAACCGCGGGTGATGGTTGTGATGCGTGTCCCAAGCGGCATTGTTGTCCGTCCAGGTGTCCCAGAAGACCGTGATCATTTTGACGCCCGACTCGATGAGCCGGCGGGCGGTCAACGCGGACTGCCCAAACAATGTCCGACCGTATCGGTCGCGGATCCGGTCAGGCTCCCTGGTGACGTCCAAGGCGTGCGCCACCTTCGGGTTGGCAATCATGGCAAAGGCCAGATCCCTGTACTGGTCGAATCCTTTCCCCGGCGCACCGAAATCCCCTCGTCGGGAGTCAACCGATTCCAGCAGTGCCCGCCGACCGGCGAAGTCCGCCAGGGTTTTGCCATCTCTGAGTTCGGCTCCCTCGACGCGGAAGGTGGTCTCGGACGTGACACCATCCCAGGGATCGAACCGGGTCAGAATCGGCGTCGCCCCTTTGATGGACGGCGATCCGACTTCCAGGGAGCCGCCGCCGGCGAACTGAGGAATGACCGGATTGTAGGCCATTCCCAGCCAGGCAGCGTCGGGCTGCCAGCGACCGGGATCGGTCTTGCCATTCAAAGCCCACGGCAGAACCATGTTCACCGGAATGCCGCTGGCCGTCATGCTGATCCCCTGTTGTTTCCAAAGGTATTCCAGCGCCGAACCGATGTAAGGCTGGCGTCGGGGATCGTTGCGGTTGCCCTCGAAAGCCGGCTCCGACTTTGAAAGCGCCGACAAGGCCACGGAGACGGCATGATTGTTGGACGTATGGGTCATCGAGCGAACCAAGGCCACGCGGTGCAGATTGCGAGCGATGTTCGGCAGGAGTTCGCAGGCGGCAATACCCGGCAGGCTGGTGGAGATGGTTTTGAATTCGCCGCGCCGTTCCAGCGGCGCGTCGGGCTTGGGGTCCAGTGTGTCCATTTGACTAGGCGCGCCATAGAGATAGAGGATGACGACGGACTTTGCGCGTCCGAATGTTGGCGACATGGGGCTGGCCGCCGTGTCGGCTTGTACCGATGACGTTGGGCAAAGACCTGTTGCCCCGAGGCCCAACAACCCTGTGCCGCTGGCCTGCAAAAACCTCCGCCGATCAATACTGGCCCCGGCATTCACGGAACGCACGGACTCGCGCGCCGGCTCGGCATGACCCTTGGGCGTCGAGTCGCGGATGACGTTGCTGACGAGCTTGTCCATTTACGTCTCCAGTGCAAGGATGGTCAGGTGGGCCAGTTGCAGTTCCATCGACCGCTGGCAGTGCTCGCGCATCGCTCGCTCGGCAACATCCGGCTCGCGAGTGCGGATCGCATCGAGCAGCAGCAGGTGCTGGTGAGGCGGCCGTTCCAGGTGCCGAGCGATTGCGCCGCCACGAGCCAGAATCCGCACAAGCTGATTGGTTCGCAGTGAATCGACGAGAATCCGCACCCCAGAGAGCTGGGCGATTCGCAGATGAAACCGCGAATCGAATTCCGAAACTTGTTTCCAGTCGCCGTGGGAGTCGATCAGCCCGTCCAGTTCGTCGGCCAGCGTCGTCAATTCCTGTAATTGAGAGTCGGTAACACGAGCGGCGCATTGGCGCACGGCCTCGCACTCCAGAGCCGTTCGGAGAATGTGCTGGTTGCGCAGCGAGTCCGAGTCCAATCGTCGAACACGAGCACCCCAACCTGGTTCCGTTTCGAGCAGACCTTCCCGCGCCAGCTCCCGCAGCGCTTCGCCGACGGGAGCCATGCTCATGCCCAGTTCGGTCGCGAGCGGGCGAAGCGGCAGGCGCTGGCCCGGTAGAAGCCGTCCTTCAATGATCCGCTGCCGCACACGGCGATGTGCCTGCCGGGCCAGCGTTTCTTCACCTTCCACGAATGTCTTCGGCACAAGCGTCTCCCTTGACATTGCAATGTTCGCACATTGTTCGCAAGATAGTGGCCCGGCAACCTGCCGTCAACACTTCGGGTTCGGGCGACGCCCACGTTAGGAAGAAACCATGACCGACGTTCAACCACTGCGACTAGGGATGTTCGTGATGCCGATCCACGATCCCGCGAAGCCGTTGGCTCAGTGCATCGACGAAGACCTCGAACTGGCCGTGAAGTGCGAAGAGCTCGGATTCGATGACTTCTGGGTCGGCGAGCACCATTCTTCGAGCGTCGAGAACATCGTTATGCCGGAAATCTTTCTGGCGAAAGTGCTCGGCCTGACGAAACGCATTCGAGTCGGGCCGGCTCCGGTTTGTTTGCAGTACCACCATCCGGTGCATGTCGCTGGCCGGCTGGCGTTTCTCGATCACCTGTCGCACGGGCGACTCAATGTCTGCTTCGGGCCGGGAGCCATTCCGACGGACATGGAGATCTTCGGAGCACA
>CAMDEA010000079.1 GCA_945893045.1 Planctomyces sp. SH-PL62 | reverse complement strand
CACCCCGTCTCTCCATCCACGATCTCCTCCAGCGCATCAGCGAATCCCCCACTCCGCGAGCGCGTGACGTCGATCCCACGATCTCGCGGGAACTCGATGCGGTGTGTGCCACCGCGATGTCCAAGAAGCGGGACGAGCGTTACCTCGACTCGAAAGCCTTGGCTGCGGACGTCAAGCGGTCTCTGGCCCATCAACCGGTCTCCGTCTATCGCACCGGTGTGTGGGAGCGATTGCGCCTCTGGCGTCGCCGCAACCCCGTCGTGGCGTCGCTGAGTCTGTTCCTCGCCGTGTCGCTGCTGACCGGCAGTCTCGTCTCCACGCTCTTCGGTCTCGAAGCCAATCGGGAGGCGAAGCGTGCAGATGCGAAAGCAGACGAGGCTCGGCGTCATCTTTATTCCGCCCACATGCATCTGGCCCAGAGTGCTTGGGAAGATGCGCGGGCCGGTGAAACCGTGCGACTAGTCGAACTGTACCGGCCGGTCGTGGGTCAGGCCGGCGGTCCGGACGATCTCCGCAGCTTCGAGTGGCATTACTGGGACCGCCGCTGTCACAGCGACCTGCGCACGATCAGAGTGCAGTTGGCGCTCTTCTGGAGCGTGGCGTTTAGCCCGGACGGGAAGCGGCTGGCGTCGGCCAGCGACGATAAGACGGTGCAGGTGTGGGACGCCAGGAGCGGTCAGGAGACGCTCACGTTGAAAGGGCACACCGGCGAGGTCAGGGGCGTGGCGTTTAGCCCGGACGGGAAACGGCTGGCGTCGGCCAGCATGGATAAGATCGTGAAGGTGTGGGACGCCGCGAGCGGTGAGGAGACGCTCACGTTGCAAGGGCACACCGAGGGGGTCAACAGCGTGGCGTTTAGCCCGGACGGGCAGCGGCTGGCGTCGGCCAGCTTCGATGGGACGGTGAAGGTGTGGGACGCCACGAGCGGTCAGGAGACGCTCACGTTGAAAGGGCATACCAACACGGTCAGGAGCGTGGCGTTTAGCCCAGACGGGAAACGTCTGGCGTCGGCCAGCTTCGATCAGACAGTCAAGGTGTGGGATGCCACGAGCGGTCAGGAGACGCTCACGTTGAAAGGGCACACCGACATGGTCTGGAGCGTGGCGTTTAGCCCGGATGGGAAACGGCTGGCGTCGGCCAGCGAGGATCAGACGGTGAAGGTGTGGGATGCCATGAGCGGTCAGGAGAAGCGCACGTTGAAAGGGCACACCGGCACGGTCGTGAGCGTGGCGTTTCGCGCGGATGGGAAACGGCTGGCGTCGGCCAGCCACGATCAGACGGTGAAGTTGTGGGATGCAACGAGCGGTCAGGAGACGCTCACGTTGAAAGGGCACACTGGCCAGGTCACGAGCGTGGCGTTTCGCCCGGACGGGCAACGACTGGCGTCGGCAAGCATGGATGAGACGGTGAAGGTGTGGGACGTTACGAGCGGTCAGGAGACGCTCACGTTGAAAGGGCACACGAGCGTGGCGTTTAGCCCGGACGGGAAGCGGCTGGCGTCGGACAGCGGCGATGGGACGGTGAAGGTGTGGGACGCCACGAGCGGGCAGGAGACGCTCACGTTGAAAGGGCACACCGCCCCGGTCAACAACGTGGCATTTAGCCCGGACGGGAAACGGCTGGCGACGGCAAGTCGTGATCAGACGGTGAAGGTGTGGGATGCCACGAGCGGCCAGGAGACGCTCATGTTGAAAGGGCACACCGGCATCGTCTCGAGCGTGGCGTTTAGCCCGGACGGGAAACGGCTGGCGTCGGCAAGCCAAGATCGGACGGTGAAGGTGTGGGACGCCACGAGCGGTCAGGAGACGCTCACGTTGAAAGGGCACATCAGCGGGGTCACGAGTGTGGCGTTTCGCCCGGACGGGAAACGGCTGGCGTCGGCCAGTTGGGATGTGACGGTGAAGGTGTGGGATGACACGAGCGGTCAGGAGACGCTCACGTTGAAAGGGCACATCAACGGGGTCTTGAGCGTGGCGTTTCGCCCGGACGGGAAACGGCTGGCGTCGGCAAGCCAAGATCGGACGGTGAAGGTGTGGGACGTTACGAGCGGTCAGGAGACGCTCACGCTGCAAGGGCACCCCAGCTTGGTCACGCCAGCATTTTTTAGCTCTGCGATGGCGGATGGGTCGACGTTCACGTTGAAAGGGCATACCGACCAGGTCTTTAGCGTGGCGTTTAGCCCGGACGGGAAACGGCTGGTATCGGGAAGCTGGGATAAGACGGTGAAGGTGTGGGACGCCACGAGTGGTCAGGAGACGCTCACGTTGAAAGAGCATACCGCCCCGGTCATGAGCGTGGCGTTTAGCGCGGACGGGAAACGGCTGGCGTCGGCCAGCCAAGATAGGACGGTGAAGGTCTGGGACGCGACGCCGCGTCCGTGAAAGCCTCCCGCCCCACCGCTGGTCGGGGTGATTCCCGCGCTTTTGCACGAGAGGCCGTTTCCAAACCAGCACGACGCGCAAGCGAGTGGTTGCCTTTCCGACGAGTGGTTGCGTTTCCGACGTTTGACCACTCGCTCGCGCTTCGTGCTGGCCGAGCGGATTCCTGGTCCGTACTAACCCGAAGCGTCAGCGAGGGCGTCGTCACAGTTCGCCCTCGCTCACGCGTCGGGTTAAAAGGCGAAGGTGTGGAACGCGCGTCCGTGGACACCGGAACTGCGAGCGGAGCGTGAGGCGTTGAGTCTGCTCCACTGGCTGCGAGACCAAGACAAACCGCAGAGCGAATGGCTCGACGCCATCGCCGCAGACCAGACCCTCACCGAGCCAGTCCGCCAACGCGCCCTCCAATTCGCCCGCGATTGGAATAACGCCACCCTCCTTGCGAGGGTGGTTCCCGCGCTCTGAAGCTATGGGCTGCGAACGCTCAACGACGCTTCGATCGGGGCGTCTTTCTGCTGTTTCACGCCGTAGCTTCAGAGCGCGGGAACCTCCGGGACAAGCCCGGAGGCGTGGCGGAACTGCGAGCGGAGCGTGAGGTGCTGAGTCTGATCCACTGGCTGCGAGACCAAGACCAACCGCCGAGGGAATGGCTCGACGCCATCGCCGCGGACCAGTTCCTCAGCAAGCTCCGCCACGGCGGACCAATGCACCCTTCAATTTGGCTGCGAATGGAAATGACTTTGTTGTGATTGCAGCGGCTGTCACTTTACTTGACCGGCGGGCCGAGGCGGAGGTTGCGGAACTTCACCTCGGTGCTGTGGTTTTGCAGGCCGAGATAGCCGTTGAGTTGTCGCAGCTTGATGAGCGGATGCGATTCGGAATTGATGTCGGTGACGGTCACGCCGTTGTGCCGCGTGATGACTCGGTCGCCGTCGCAGACGATTTCGAGCGTGTTCCATTCGCCGGGTGGGCGTGTGTTGCGCGGGTTGGCTCCGGCGATGTCGTAGATCGACGCGGAGTATTGATAGTCCTTGAGCTTCGCGTGTTCTTTGGCGGCATCGTCGAGGACTTGCACCTCGAAGCCGGCCGGCGGTTTCGTGTCGTTCTCGCGATGATGGTTGCCGTCTTGCGGGACGCGGACATAGACGCCGCTGTTGCCGCCGACCGCCAGGAGATAATCGAAGCGCATTGAGAAGTTGTCGTACTCACGGCAGGTCCGCAGCCACGGACCTTTCTGGCCGGTGCAGACGAGCAAACCGTTCTCGATCTTCCAGCAAGTCTCGGCTGGTTGGCCCGCTCCTTCCCAGCCGGCGAAGTTCTGACCGTTGAACATCGACGAGAAACCGAGTTCGGTGATGCAGAGGTTGCGCAGCAGGAACTGGCCGCCTTTGGGAACTTCAACTTGGATGCCGATGTGGCCGACCGGCTCTTTGATGCCGGCGACTGAATACGCTTGGCAGCCGTTGATGACCATCGTGACGCGGTCGCCGACGACGGTGATGTCGAACGCATTCCACTCGCCCGGTTTCACGAGCCCTTTGCTTTCGGCTCCGGGCAGGCTGCCGATGTTGCCTTCTTTGCCTTGCAGCAGATTGGCTTGATACGCCTTCTTGGGGAACGGTGCTCCGCCCGGTTGTGCGCGGAGGTAGATGCCGGCGTCGTAGGTCTCGGCCTTGAGGGCTTTCCATTCGACGTGCAGTTGGAAGTCAGCATAGACGTGATGCGATCGGAGCCAGCCGTCGCCGTCCTTGAGCAGCAAGTTGCCGTCTTGGATTTCAACCTTCGCACCGTTCTCAACCGTCCAACCTTCGAGCGACTTGCCGTCGAAGAGACGTGAAGTGTGGCCGCAGCAGGATACCGACGTCTGAGCGCTGAGTGGTTCGGAACACACGGCGATCAAGAGAACCGCACAAGCCGACGCTAGCCAATTGGTGGATCGCATGTGGTTGCTCCTTTGAGAAGGACTGGAGTGAGGCGTCACTTTGAGTCAGTCAGCACTGCGAACGATGACTATCTTGGTCACGACGCAAAAGTTGTGCGATAAACAAACTAACCCGAAGCGTCAGCGAGGGGGAACGCTTCACCGACTCTCGACGGCACGATCAATGTCTTTTGGAGCGTTCGCCCTCGCTGACGCTTCGGGTTTGTTTAGGCCACGGGTTTGAAGACGCGCTGCAACTCTTCGAGGGAGGTGACTCCCTTGGCGACGTGTCGCAGGGCGTCCTTGGAAAACGTCGACATCCCCTCTTTGCGAGCCAGTGTGCGGATCGCGTTGGCATCGCCTCCTTGGATGATGCACTCCTTGATTCCGTCCGACATTTCGATGTACTCGAAGATGCCGGTGCGGCCGAAGTAACCGGTGTCGCCGCACTTGTCGCACGGCGGCGGTTCCTCGACTTCCCCTTGTTCGTTTTCGGTCGCCACGGGCTTGCGATACAGCGTCTTGGTGTCGGACGGCAAACCAACCTTGGCGACGAGCTTCGGATTCGGCCGGTAGGCTTGCTTGCATTCGGGACAAATTTTGCGGATCAGCTTGGTATTGATGACGCCCATCAGGCCGTTCGCCACCACGCTGGGATCGCCGACCCATTGCACCAGTTGCACGATCGCGCTGGCGCAGTCCTTGGCGGGCATTTCCGACAGCAACGTGATCTTGTCCTGCATCCCGAACAGCGTCTTCGCGGCCTCGGCGGACGTAACCGGCTCATTAAACACAACGTCCGATTCGATGCGCACCAGCCGCATCAGAGTTTGTTCCAGCGTGTCCTCTTTGTTGGGCTCGAACACCGAGACATTCACGACTTCTCGTGTTCCGAGGTCGCGCACCGTGTGAACCTGAAACATGTAGCAGTCAACGCCGCGCAACATGCCGAATGCCGTCGTGGTGACGCCCGTGTTCGGAGCACCGACCGACAAGCTCAGTCCTTTGTGGTGGCTGGTCCATTCGCGGATTTTCTTCTTGAGATCGGCGGACATGCCCAGTTCGTCCGGCGTGACGATGGCACCCTTCAGCGCGCGACTCTTGATCGTGAGCAATTCGCTGCCGTCCGGTTGCGGTTTGGTTTGCACGACCAACTCGTATTTCAACTCGTTGAACTCAGCCTTGATCCCACCGATCTGCGGTTGAGTACGGACTTTGATGTCCAGACCGGCCAGCAATTTCAGCATCTGTGTGATCGCCAGCCCTTGCGGCTTGGTGAGCTTGCCGCCGGCATAGGGCATCCCATCGACGAGAAACGCGACTTGCGAGCGTTCCCCTTTCGGCTCGACGCGGATGGTTTCCGCGCGGCGTGCGAGGCCGTCGGTGACCAGTTCTTTGGCCGGGTTTAAGCCGGCCTGAACCAGTCGCTGGTTCTCCTTCATGTTCGGCTCTTTGCCGTTGAGCGCGCCCTGAAAGAGAACCAGTTCGATTTCCTCTTCGTCTTCGTCGTCGTCATCTTCCGCTGCGCGTCGACTGAACATTCCCACGATGCAATCTCCCCTTGGAATCAGAATCTCAAATTTCAAATCTCAAATTTCAGATTTGAAATCACAAATCACAAAAAACTACAGCAGTCCGTATTTCTTCAACGTGGCCGCCAAGCTCTCTCGCTGTTGGGCATCCAATGGCGTGAGCGGCAACCGCACCTCGCCGGTGTCGCGGCCAAGCATCTGCATGGCCGCTTTGACCGGAATCGGATTGGTCGACAGTCCCAACATGTCGCGGCACAGAGGAAACAACTTGCGATGCCAGCTTTGAGCCGTCGCAATGTCTCCTTTGTCCCATGCAGCCAGCATCGCCTTCACGTCTTTCGGCACGATGTTGCCGACCACTGAAACGACGCCTCGTCCGCCGAGCGACAGCAGCGGCAGCGTCAAACTGTCGTCGCCAGACAAAACAGTGAGGTTGCTCAGCGCGATGATTTGCGAGGCGGCGTCCATTGAGCCGGTCGATTCCTTCACCGCCACGATGTGCGGCAACTCGCCGATGCGCGCGATCGTTTCCGGCTCGATATTCTTGGCCGTCCGGCCGGGGATGTTGTAAAGGATGATCGGCAGATCGCAGGCATCGTTGATCGCTTTGAAGTGCTGATAAAAACCTTCCATCGTCGGCTTGTTGTAGTACGGGCCGACAACGAGCGCCCCGTCCGCTCCGGACTTCTGCGCTGCGACTGTCAGCTCAATCGCCTCGGCCGTGCTGTTCGAACCGGTCCCCGCCACGACTTTGATGCGCCCGCGAGCTTGCTGGCAGACGACATCAATCACACGGTGATGCTCGTCGTGTGACAGCGTCGGGCTTTCGCCAGTCGTGCCGACCGGACAAACCGTGTCGGTCCCTTGCTCGATGTGCCAGTCGACCAGCTTTCGCAAGGCCGGCTCATCGAGCAACCCATTCCGAAACGGAGTGACCATCGCGACGGTCAACCCAGCAAACTTCTCACCCTTGGTAGCCATGATCTTCCCATTGGTAGCCACGTTCGCCAGAACGTGGATCAGCGACAACATGACCACGCTCTGGCGAGCGTGGCTACGAAAATTATCTTGCTTTCCAATCGATGCCCGACAGGCGCGACAGCGCCAATTGCAGCGCATGCGTGCCGAGCCGTCCGCCTCCCTGAGCCTTCAGTGACAAATACAACTGATTCGACAACGCCAAGCCGGGCAGGGCCAGATTCATCCGCTTCGCTTCGTCCAGCGCGATCCCCATGTCTTTGATGAAGTGCTCGACGAAGAAGCCCGGATCGAAGTTGTTGGCCATGATTCGTGGGCCGAGATTCGACAGCGACCAACTCCCCGCCGCTCCGACCGACACCGACTTCATCACGGTCTCTAAATCCAGCCCTGACTTGTAGCCGTACAGCAACGCCTCGCAGACGCCGACCATGTTGCTGGCAATCAGAATCTGATTGACCATCTTGGTGTGCTGCCCGGCTCCGGGACCGCCTTGATGAATGATCGTCTTGCCCATGACGGCGAAGCAGGGCTGCAACGCCTCGACGACCTCTTTGTCGCCGCCGACCATGATCGACAGCGCTGCGTTCTTGGCTCCGATGTCACCGCCGGAGACCGGGGCATCGACGCTAGACACACCCGTGGCTTTCGCGACGTCGGCGATCTCGACGGCCAATGATGGCTCGCTGGTTGTCATATCGACGAGCACATTGCCGGCCTTCGATCCGGCGAGCGCCCCGTTCGCGCCGAGCATCACTTCGCGGACATCGCTGGGAAATCCGACGATCGCGAAGATCACGTCGCTCTGCTGAGCGAGTGCTTTCGGAGACTCGGCCCAGCCGGCACCTTTGCCGAGCAGCGGCTCGGCCTTGGCCTTCGTCCGCGAGTAAACCGACACGGCAAACCCTGCGGCGAGCAGATGCCCAGCCATGCTGTTGCCCATCACGCCGGTGCCAATCCAACCGATCTTCGTCTTGCCCGGAGCAATCACCGGAACCGTCATCGTGTCACCTTTTGTTGTCGCACAAGTTGGTCTGCTCGTGGCGGACGCTGCTAGCGTCCAACCTGCCGACGCAAGCAGCGTCCGCTACGGGCGGGGCAGTGTATCGGCGAGATTTCGCCAACTCCACGAAGTCGCCTCACGCAAAGTCTGCTTGCGGCGTACTGACGACCCAACCACAATCCCGCCCCATCGACGTAGTCCGGACGCCTACGTCCGGACGAAATGGCTTTCATCCTTGTGACCGGACGTGGGCGTCCGGTCTACGTCGATCAATACACGGAGGCGGCATGTCTTTGGTGCTCGACAACCTCAAGAAGAGCTATCGCGAGCCGGGCGGCGGAAAGATTCCGGTGCTGAACGTCGCTCGCTTCGAGTTGAAGACTGCCGAGCAAGTCGCATTGATCGGCTCCAGCGGCGGAGGCAAGACCACGCTGCTGAATGTCATCGCCGGCATTACCACACCCGACAGCGGCCGAGTCGTCATCGACAACATCGACGTCACCGGGCTCAACGAACCCAGCCGCGATCGCTTCCGAGCCATGAAGATCGGATTCGTCTTTCAGACGTTTAATTTGCTGCCGGCTTTCACCGCGCTGGAGAACGTCTTGCTGGGTATGTGCTTCGCCGGCAAAGGGACTGATTCGCACCGCGCGACCGATCTGCTGACTCGCGTGGGACTCGGACACCGCTTGCAGCACCGCCCGCCACAACTCTCCGTCGGCGAGCAACAGCGTGTCGCCGTCGCGCGAGCGCTCGCCAATCATCCCTCGCTGCTGCTGGCCGACGAACCGACCGCCAGCGTCGATGTCGCCAACCAAAACACAATCCTCGATCTGATCCGCGATGCCTGCAAAGAGAACAACGTCTCTCTGTTGCTGGTGACGCACGCGCCAGATGTTGCCGCCCGTTTCGGACGGATCGAAAAGCTCAGCGACTTCAATCGGCCGTAGGTCAGGCTTTCTAGCCTGACCCGAATGTGCATTCGACGCCAACCGTAGTACTGGTCAGCCTGGAAAGGCTGACCTACGAAATTGGACTCTCCATGAATCTTGTCACCATCGCCCTCAAAAGCATCAAGCAGCGATTTCTCTCGTCGAGCCTGACTGCGCTCAGCGTTTCGCTCGGCGTGATGCTGATGGTCGCCGTGCTGGTCATCAACGGCGTGGTCACGGATCTATTCAGCCAGCAGAGCTTCGGCTTCAACCTCGTCGTCGGTCCAAAGGGGAGCGACCTGAGTCTCGCCTTGAGTGCCATCTACCGGCTGGAACGTTCCGGTGAACCGCTCCCCTACCTCTACTACAAAGAGTTGCAGCAGCACCCTGCGGTCGAGAAAGCCGTGCCGATCACGATCGGCGATCTCACCGAGCAAGGGGGCTTCCCCATCGTCGGCACGAACGCCGAATTCTTTGAAATGGATTACTCGTACAAGAAGCCGTTCCGCGTGCGTGGGTCGTTCTTGAAGACGCCGTGGGATGCCGTGATCGGTTCGCGAGTCGCCGCCACGAACGGCTGGGACATCGGCAGCGAGTTCAAGCTGACTCACGGCGGAGTCAAAGATCACGTTCACGAGGAAAAGTTTCGTGTGGTCGGAGTGCTCGCTCCGACGGGCACGCCGAACGATCGCACGGCGTTCGTCAGCATCGCCGGCTTCTGGGGCATCTCGGAACACGAGAAGCCGCTGCAAGAGGCGATCAACCGCTTAGAGAAATTCCGCTACACCGTGCCGCAATCGCTCCGCGATCAAGCGGAGAAAGAGAAGCAGCCGAAGAAACCAGACGCTCACGGACACAATCACGCCGACCATGCCGAGTTGCTCGACGAGCAGAAGGAAGTCACCGCAGTCTTCCTCCGCACGAAAGGAGAAACCGGTTTCGCCGCGATCCGTCTGGCGGGCGAGATCAATGAAGACGTCCGAGCGATGGCGATCAATCCGGTCCCGGTCATGAACCGGCTGATGAGCCTGATCGTGGACAACATCAAATTGATGCTGCTGGTGCTGACCAGCCTGATCATCGCGGTCTCAGCGGTCAGCATTTTCGTGAGCATCTACAACTCGATGGCCGACCGCCGCCGCGAAATCGGCATCATGCGGGCGCTCGGTGCTCGGCGCGAGACGGTCTTCACGATCATCCTGGCCGAGTCCGCGTTGTTGTGTCTCGGCGGCGGCGCGATTGGATTGCTGCTCGGCCACGGCATGGTCGCGGTGGCCAGCCCGATCATCGAGTCACGCAGCGGCATCCTGATCAACCCGCTGGCGTTTGAACCAACGGAGTTGATTCTCTTCCCGGTGCTGCTGGTCGTCGGTTCGCTGATCGGCTTCCTGCCGGGCCTCGCCGCGTACCGCACCGACGTCGCCGCCGCGCTGAGCGAGTGAGCGGCACGGCGCTAGCGCGACAGATCGCCAATAACCTGTCATGAAATCCCGAAATCCCCACGGATGGCAGAGCAATACCACGGATGAAGAATGAGAAGCAGGGTTTTATCCGTGGTATCGCCATGCCATCCGTGGGAAGCACCGATCCAAGATTCTCGGTCTGATCAGCAGGCGGGCGAGCGATGGTTCTGGTGGAAGGTGAATTCCAATCTGTGGCACTAGCCGCAGTTATTTCGCTGGAAAACGTCCATCTCGAATTACCGGTGGCTAGCGCCGTGCCGCTCACTCGCTCCGCTTGGCGAATTCGAGGGCTTCCAGCAGCAGGTTGCCGCCCCCCTCTTGGGTTCGCGAAATTTTGCGGCCCTTGTGAAGAGCACGGAATCTTCCATCGGACGACGACTGGCCGATCGTCGAGACTCGTTGACCGGTCACATCCAGCACCACATAGCGTGTGTCGAAAGAGTCGATGCGCTCGACCGGTTCGAGGTTGGCATCGTCCATCAACCGCACGAGTTCGAGTTTCGTCAACGCGACAACTTGGAAATCGTCGCGCTCTTCCAGAGCGCGATGTTTGGGAATCTTCTTCGCGTCGGAGGGAGTCGCGCGGTGGTGATCGGTGACCACCAGCACCGTCGGCCGAGCCGCTTTGGCGTTGGCTTGGACTGTCGCCAGCAGGTCTGTGTTGCGCTGCGTGCGCTCGATGAACTTTTCTCGTGCCAGTCGTTCAAAAACCGGAGCCTGAATCTCGCGGACGGTCACTGGCGAGATGGCCGCCAGCACCACATGCGGTTCGTTGCGATCAAATTCCGCGTCCTGCCGTTGGCGTTGGGCGGACTGTTCAAGCTGGACTTTGCTGAGAGTGACCCAGCGCGGCCCGTTGGCTGAGGTCGCACGCCGATCTCGTTGCAACTGATCGAAGAACCGCACCGCGGCGTTCAACTTCTGAGCCACGGTTCGCTGGTCGAAGTCCTCTTGGTCTTTGTGCCAACGGTCGAACGGAGCCTGGACTCCCGTTGGAAACGTCTCTTGATGTGCCTCGCGAATCTTCCGGAGACGTTGAGTCTTGTCCAAGCCGCGCAGTCCTCGAGTCAACTTGTCCGAGAACTCCGCTCCTTGCCGCACTTCCTGAGCGGAAACGGGACCGACCAGATACAGCAACACTTCTTTCTCTGGCGTGCAGAAATACGTCACGACGTTGCCGCCGTTCTTGCCGAGCCGCTCCTCAAGTTTCGTCTGGCGCGTCGAGATTGCCGTCGAAACGGAAAACTGTCCGACCTGCTCATAACACGAGAGGAAATTGGCTTTGATCAACTCGCCAAGTTTGGGGTCTGACAGAGCACCTGCTCTGTATGTTTCGGCGTTGTTTCAGGTGAAGGTGTTTTTGGCAAAGTTGCCGGACAGATTGAGCAGCATCACCGGCTTGGATTGGCTGGCCGCCGCTTGGAAGGCTCCGTCAACATCCTTCGTCCAGGGAATCGCCGTCCCAAAAGTCTGTGTTTCCAAGGAGGTCTCTCCGGCCAGCGCAACGGCCGAAGTCAGACAACCCAAGACCACTGTCAACATTCCCCACGATCGACGTGACCAGCGCATGAGAGAGGCTCCGGAAAAGAGAGGACTGGTTTGGAAGGCCGCGAGATGGGATCGAAAGAGCGGCCACGATCACCGAGCAGATGGCTCGGCATTGCGACGGGCGAGATTGTACCGACACGACCCCAACCGTCCAGAACCTGCGCTGGTCGGGACTATTCATGGGCTACTCATTGGGGAGAGCAGCGTGCTGCGATGTAACCCGAAGCGTCAGCGAGGGATTGTGTGATGACTCCCTCGCTGACGCTTCGGGTTACATCGCGACCATGAATAATCTGAGCTAGCCAGCAGGACCGACAGGCAAGTCATTTCAAGAAATCGGGCAGATAGCCATCTCCGTCTCCAACCGGCTGCGACCGTCGTTGCTGTTCCGCGGCGCGTTGTGCTTGCTCGGCCTCTCGCAGCGCGATGTAGGAGCCACTCATCACGCGGTCCTCTTTGCCGGCTCCGGCCGAGATCACGATGGCGGATTCGGCCAACAAACCTTTGTCGGCAACATTGATGCCATAGCAGCGAGTCTGACACAAACCGCAGCCAACACATTTGTCGGCCAACACAACGGGTGCCAGGAATCCAGAATCTTCGACCGGGTTTCTAGCGGCATCGACTTCGGTGCGCACGCGAGTGAACTCGATCGCGTGATAGCCGGCGTGATGGCACTCATCGACGCAAAGCTGACACGCTTCGCGCCCGGCGTGAGGCAGACATGTTTGCAGATTCAATTCGGCCAGCCCGATATGGCAGACCTTTTTCTCTTCCAAAGGCAATGCACGAATCGCCCCGGTCGGACAGACTTGGCCGCAGGCGTTGCAACTTGATTCGCAACCGGACCAATCGGCGACGACGTACGGAGTCCACAATCCATCGAGTCCTTGCTGAAACCGCAACGGTTGCAGCACGTCGTTCGGACAGGCTTTGAAACACTCGCCACAGCGGATGCACATTTGCAGGAATTGTTCTTCCGGCACGCTGCCCGGCGGCCGCACCGGTCGCCACGCCTGCGGATCATCCAAGTTCGCGCCCGAAACCTTCCCCGCGATCGCCAGGCCCAGACCGCCAAGCACTCCCGAAGCGAGTCCCGCTCCAGCCGCGAGAAATCCGCGCCGTCCAATCGGCGTGTCACCCGTCGGCGGATCGTTCGGCAGTTTGAGTTGCACGAGATTCCAACGCTCGACGAACTTGATCGCCTGCGTGGGACAGACACCGCCACACGTTTGACAGAGCGTGCAGTCGGTCGTGCGCGTGAGGAAGTCCGGCTTGATCGCATCGAACGGGCAGATCTCCACACACTTGTTGCAGTTGATGCAGGTATTCTCGACTTTGCGTTCGGTGACTCGAAACAAGTTGCCCAACGAAAAGACCGCACCGCTGGGGCAGACATACCGGCACCAGAAGCGCGGCTTGAGCAACCCCAATCCCAGCACCGCCGCGAACAACGCGAGCGACACGAAGTGTCCAAGATGCACCGGCGGCACCAGATGCCAGCCACGCTGGAAACCGGTTTGCCACGGCGAGACCGCGAACAGCAACCCGCGCGTGATGACCGGAATCGCCGCGAAAAAACCGGAGACGAGCACTCCGCACGCAGCCGCCACCAGCGTCGCCAGCAGCAGGTAATACTTGATGTGAACCCACCAGCCGTTGTCGCCAACTCGAAACCGTTTCACGCGCGAACTAATCCCCCAATCAAACAAGTCGATCAGCGTGCCGAGCGGGCAGAGATAACCACAGAACCCGCGCGGAATGAAGACACAGACCAGCAGAATGATTCCGGCACTTGTGAGTGACCAGACCCATGCTCGTGAAGCGAACGCAGTCGAAAGGCTGACGAGCGGGTCGATGACCAGAAAAAACTCAGCGGCGACTTTCTCTTTGCGACCCAAGTCATCGGCATAGTGCGATGGCCAATTCTCGGCCTTGGCAGCAGGCCGCGCGGTGTACGGCCAGCAGACGTAGAAAAACAACACGAGAAACGCGACGAAGCAGATCCCCTGAATCGCTCGCCGCACCGGCGATGACAACCACGTCGGGCCGAGACGACTCAACCACCGCCGCACCGCTCCGGCTTTGCTCTTCTTCACGAACGGCATGAACAGGTCGAGTCGCATGAGTTACTTCTTACGCTCCGCCAGCGCCTTCGCGGTCGCGTTGATGATCGCTTCAGAGGTGATCGTGGCGTTGCTGGTGGTATCGACTCCCTTCACGCTTTGCTTGGCGATGATCTTGGCGCTCGTGTCGCTGATCGCTGAGTAAAATTGTTTCTCGCGATGCTTGGTCACGGCGACATCGGCGATGCGGCCGGACTTCATCGTGACAGTCACTTCGACTTGAGCCTCGTAGCCCTGACTGCTGGCGACGTACTTGCCGTCGGGGACGCTCTTCGGATCGAACAGTTCAAACGCTTTGATCGCCGTGACGTTCGCGGAGGCTCGGTTGCGATTTCTCACTAGCCAGCCGTTGGGGTTCTTGGCCGGGACTTCAATGTCGAGCACCGTCTGGTAGTGCTTCAACGCTTCCGGATAGCGGCCCGCAAGCCGGCAGATATCGGCCGCCGCCAGCGTCGCCGAGCCGTAGGGATCATCGTTCGTCTCCACGAGCGCCATCGAGATCGCGCGGTCGGTCTCACCCAAGCTGCCGAGCAACGTCGCGTGCATCAACCCCGGCGGCGTCTTGGCGAGCAGTTTCAACGCTTCGTCGCGATAGCCCAACCGCCAGTAACATTCGGCGAGAATCACGGCCGACCGCGCGTACTCGGTCGGGTCTTTCTCGACGCCGACGGCTCGATACCAGAACGCCGCACGGGCGTAGTCTTCCAACAAGTCGTGATACATGTGGCAGAGCGTCAACATCGCTCGCTCGCGCTTATCGGGGTCGTCCTTGTGTAGCGTCAGCAAGTGGTGCATCAGCTTGACCCCCTCGCGCCAGCGATTGGGGTTCGGGTTGACGACGTCCCACACGAACTGGCCGACGTTCTTTTGGTTGTCCCAACCCGGAGGCGGCTTCATCGGCCAAGTCAGGTCGAGCGACTTCGGATAATTCAACGGCGTGTCCTTGAACCAATCGGGGGGCGTCTTGCCGACGCGGTCGATCAGCGCGTCGATTTCCGCTCGCGTGCTGGACTTCTTTGAGTCCTGAGCCGTTGTGGTCACGGCCAGCAGTCCAATCAGTACAAGCATCGTCAGTGTTTTCAGCATGTCAAAATCTTCCAAAAGAAAAACAGTAACACGGCTGTCGGCGATCGCCGTTATGCCGTTTTTTCTGTGAACGGAAAACCTTTTGTGTGAAGCGATCGACCCTCTTTGAGAACGAAGTGGGCATCGACGTCCGCCACCGAGTCAATCAACGCCAGCGACTTCTCCGCGCCCAGGACCATCGCGGCCGTACTGAGCGCGTCGGCTTGCATGGCCGTCGGCGCGGCGATGCTGACACTGGCGAGTTCGCTCGGCGATTGGCCGGTGCGCGGATCGAAAATGTGATTCTTGGAAAAGTCTGCCGAGAACGTCGTCTCGTAATCGCCGGAGGTCGCCAGCGAGCGGCCTTGCAGCTCGGTCAGCGCGGCAAAGGCATCTGGCTCGCGTGGATGCTGAACGCCGACCGTCCAATCGTGTCCGTCCGGCTTGCGGCCGAGGCATCCGATCTCACCAGAGTTCACCAGCGCGTGTTTGACGCCATGATCGCGCAGCGCCGCAATCGCGCGATCGGCCGCAAAGCCTTGAGCGATCCCATTGAGTGTGATCGCTGTTGCCGGTGCTCGAAGCTGAATGTGTTCCCGCGAAACTTCGACCGCTCGCCAATCGACGCGGGCACGAGCAGCGACAATCTGCGAGTTGGTCGGCAACCGGCCTTGCTTCTGACACGCCGCGAACAAGTCCCACAGCGGCTGCACGGTGATGTCGAACGCGCCGTCCGATTGCCGGGATGTCTGCTCAGCCGTCGCCAGCACGGTCAATAAATACGGATGCGGATTGTCGAGCACTCGGTCGCGGTTCAGCCGACAGAGCTGACTGTCTGGCCGATACAGACTCATCACCTGCTCGACCAATTCGAGTTCCGCAAAGGCCGCGTCGAGCGCTCGCTCCGCTCGATCGGTTGGCAATCCCATCACCGTCATTGAGACGTTGGAGCCGAGAGCCCACGCCAGTCGGGTCACGACGTTTTTGGAGGCCAGTCGCTCAGACTCACGCCAAGCGAATCCTGCGGCGGCGAACACTGCGCCGCCGCCCAACGACAAACTCAAGAACCTGCGCCGACTGAGAGACATTATGGAGACCTCAGAAAATTGAGTTGAACTCGCGGGCTGACGATGAAGCAGTGTAGTCACGCTCGAATTCCTGGGCGAACGCCCAGAATGATTCCGTCGGGCAACGGGGTACGTCGCACGTCGTTTTCTGACAAACCGCGAGCGAACATCAAGCCGTGATGGCAAGGTTGCGAAGCCGATGGAACGCCACAACAATGATGCCTCCAAATGTTCAATTTTCTTCGAGGACTAGGTGTGACTTCCTTCCGAGGCCCAATGCTGCGTCCGACCACCGGGCCGCTTGCCAAAATTCCGATTTACGCCACTCACGCGGACCGCGATTCCCTAAGAGCCGCCTGCCGTTTCAACGCCGAGGTTATGGACTTTCTGCGTCCGCACGTCCGGCCAGGAATCTCCACCGGTGAGATCGACCAACTGGCCTACGATTACACCATCCAGCACGGCCATACCCCGGCCTGCCTGGGCTACAACGGCTATCCCAATACCGTCTGCACCAGCGTCAACGAAGTCGTCTGCCACGGCATCCCCGATGACTACGTTTTGAGAGCAGGGGACATCGTCAACATCGACCTGACGAGCATCGTCAACGGCTGGCACGGAGACTCTTCCGAAACATTTTTGATCGGCGAAGTCGCACCGCATGTGAAACGTCTCGTGCAAGCGGCCTTCGACGCGCTCTGGATCGGCATCCACGCGATCAAACCGTTTGGCCGAGTCATCGACATCGGCCGTGCGATCTATCGCTTCTCGAAGGATCAGGGCTACGAGATCGTCCGCGAATTCCAAGGCCACGGAGTCGGCCGAAGTTTCCATCAAGAGCCGGGCGTCCCGCACTTCCCCGATCTGCAATCCGGCAAAGCGGTCATTCGCCCCGGCACCTGCCTGACGATCGAACCAATGCTCAACGAAGGGAATTGGAAAACCGAAATCGACAAGTCGGACGGCTGGACCGTCCGCACTCAAGACCGCCGCCTCTCCGCTCAATTCGAGCACACGATTTTGATGACCGAACGCGGCCCGGAAGTTCTCACGCTGACGAAGCACGGTCCCCAAGAAGGCCACAAATTCTGAGCCGCGATCTGTTGCGGCCATGAATCATCGACACTTCGCAACGTCGCTTGCTGACACTCACTCAACTACATATTCTCCCGCCCTCGCACACCAGCCCAGGTGGCGGAATTGGCAGACGCACTAGGTTCAGGACCTAGCGACCTTTACCGGTCATGGAGGTTCGAGTCCTCTCCTGGGCACTGAGAAATTGCTCCTGAAATCGTGCGAGCCGGTCATCGACGTGATTTGACCTGAAAGCCCCGGACACACCGGGGCTTTTTCGTTTTCACGAATCGGGAAAATCACAAGCGGTTCGTCCTCATTCGCTTGGAACTCGGTTTCCCAATGCCGAGCCGACATGGTTGACGTGACCAATGGCATGGCCGTGCGGCGATGCCTCGCTGGATTTCAGGAACGCTGAAGCCGGATTAGTGTTCTCGAAACAGTTCGGTCCGGTCACGTTTTCCATCTCTGATTCCGAGGTCGAATGATGTCCGATTTTTCTGGCGAGGGCCGTCTCCTGTTGGCCGGCGTGGCGCGAGTGATCATCACGCCACCAATTGGGGTTCGGCTGCTGGGTTACACGGTTCAGGAGGGCTGCTCGCGGGACGTTGAACGCGAACTGACGGCGACGGTGCTCGTGCTGTCTGACGGCGCGACGAGCGTTGTGATCGTGGGATTGGATCTGTTGTTCGTGCCGATGACGTATTCCGATCGCATCCGCGCTGCGATCGGTCAGCGGCTGGGGATTCCGGGTGAGAGCGTGTTGCTCAACGGCAGTCACACGCATTTGGGTCCGATGTTTCCCGGCTGGCAGCAGGAAGACTCACCGCAACGCGAACTGCAAGAACGGTATGTCGAACACCTGGAAGACGTGTTGATCGGCGCGGCGAGCGCGGCTTGGTCGAAGCGGCAACCGGCGCGATTGGGGAGCGGGCGCGGGGCGGCACCGCTGGGAGTGAATCGTCGCGAACAAATGCCGGATGGTGGCATCATCATCGGCGAGAATTTGAGCGGGCCGATTGATCGCTCGGTGGATGTGATCCGCATCGACGATCTCACTGGCAAGCCGCTGGCGGTGGTGATGTCGGCGGCGTGTCATACCGTCGTGCTGGGTCCGAAGACGTTGTCGTATTCGCCGGACTTCATTGGGCCGGCTCGCGAATTGATCGAGCCGGCGATCGGTGCTCCGTCGCTGTTCCTGCAAGGCGCGGCGGGCAACATCAACCCGGCCTGCGGCATCGGCAGCGGCGGACCGGAGCAATTCGAGGACATGCAGCGGCTCGGCCTGATGCTCGGCGGCGAAACGCTGAAGGTGTGGGCGCAGATTCGGACGCACAACCAGCGCGGACCGCGACGGATCGTGAGGTCGGTCGCGGCGATCTCGACGTGGGATTACGAACCGACTCCGCAATCCACGATCCAGCATTTGTCGGTGACACGTCGCCGATTGAATCTGCCGCTGGCACCGCTGCCTGATCTGGCAACGGCCGAGTCGGACCTCGCTCGGACGCGCGCGGCGCGTGACACAGCGTTCGCTGGAAGTTCTCTCGGAGCAAAGCACGTCTCGCAGCGGATGTTCGCCTGGGCCGAGCAACGTCATCAGCTCGTCTCGGCCGGCCATCGCATCGTGTCTCGCGAAATTGAACTGTGGGCGATGCGGATCAATGACATCGGCATCGCGACCGTCTCGGCCGAACCGCTGACCGAACTGGGGCTGGAAATCAAACGCCGCTCGCCACTGCCGCACACCATGTTTCTCGGTTACAGCAACGGCTGCATCGGTTACATCCCACCTCCCGAAGCGTTCGCCGAAGGAGGCATGGAAGTTGTCGAGTCACACTACAACTATTTGTTGGCCTCACAGCTCACGCCTGAATGGGCTCCGACCGTGATTGAGACGACGCTGGAAATGTTGGCAGAGCTGTGACTCAGCGGGGGATTTCAAATCTCAAATTTCAAATCGGAAATGAATCAATGCCCAATCAACTCTTCGCGGGTCGAACGGCTCTGGTCACAGGCGGCGCACGCGGCATCGGGCGGGCGGTCTGCCGGATGTTGGCTGCTCAGGGTGCGCGGGTCGCGGTGAATTATCAGCGACACACGGCGGCGGCCGAGGAGACCGTGCGGTTGATTGAAGCCGATGCGGAACGAGTCATCGCCGTTCAGGCAGATGTGTCGAACGAGGCGGATGTGCGGCGGATGATCGACACGGTGCGGCGCGAGTTGGGGCCGGTGGATCTACTGGTCAACAACGCCGGCATCGCCGAATCGAAGCCGCACACGGCGGTGTCGTACGCGCGATGGCGTGAGATGTTTGCGGTCAATGTGGATGGGCCGTTTCTGGTGACTTGGGCGGTCAAGGACGAGATGATCGCGCGCGGCTTTGGGCGGATCGTGAATGTCTCGTCGCTGGCCGCGAAGGTGCTCAAGCCGGACATGATTGATTACGCGACGACGAAGGCGGCCGTGATCGCCTTCACGCGACATAGCGCAGCAGCGTTCGCGCCGCATGTGCGAGTCAACTGCGTCGCGCCAGGACTGACCAATACCGATCTCGCTCAATCGGCGAATCCGGACGCGGTCGCGCGGTTGATCGCCGCCACGCCACTGGGACGCATGGCCGAACCGGATGAGATCGCCAATGTCGTGCGGTTTCTGCTGTCGGAAGATTCGAGCTTCGTCACCGGCCAAACGATCGTGGCGTGCGGAGGCCGTTCATGACCGCACCGCTCATTCAGATTCCGCCGCCGGAGGGACTCTATGCCGAACCGTTCTCGCTGCGCAAATGCGTGCGATTGCTCGGCAGTTTCGGGCCGGCGGCGGTGGTTGCG
This sequence comes from Planctomyces sp. SH-PL62, assembly GCA_945893045.1. GTDB lineage: Bacteria > Planctomycetota > Planctomycetia > Planctomycetales > Planctomycetaceae > SXKJ01. Next base: position 17,251 of record CAMDEA010000079.1, on the reverse strand, counting down.
TCGCTGTCGTTGGGGGCGGGTGAGACAATCATGGTCTGCGGACTCGGCTCGTGGTCGGCATTCGGACTGCTTTGGATGCTGGTGCTGAGCGTCGTCATCCGCGCGGGCTTCGTGATGTATCTCGTCGGCCGCTACACGGCGGTGACCGGTCAATCGTTCGCGCATCGCGTGGCCGCGTTGCCCGGCCCGCGTGGGTGGTTGTTGATGCTCTTTGTCGCGGCGGAACTGGCGATCCTGGCCACCGGACTTACGGCGATCGCGAAGCCGTGCGGCAATCTCGGAGTGTTCCTGCTGGGGGAGAAGTTGGGGCTGGCCGATACGCTGGGCCTGACGAATCCCGACACCGCGCGGTTGTGGGTCAACGGGATCACGTCGGTCTTTCTCGGAGCCGCATTGGCCGTGAGTCTCGGATCGAGTTACGTGTCGTTGGAGAAACAGCAGATCATCATCTGCGGCCTGATGGTCGTGGGGACGGCGACGGCCACGATCTTCGTCGGTCCGGACTTGATCGAGATGTTTTGGGGCGCGATCCGCTTCGGGCATTTGCCTCCTGCGCCCGATTGGGCACCGCCGGCGGCGAAGAACGAGTACACGCTCAACTTGGCGACGATCTTCGGTTACGTCGGTGGCAGCCTGTCGGGCTACATCGCGTATTCGAGCTGGGTCGGCCTGCACGGCTGGGGTTTGGCGGGAAACGCGACGGCTCGCGACTACGCGAATCAATCGTCGAGACAGGACCACTTGCCCGCTGATCCGCAGCAAGCCGCGCATCTGCGACGATTGCTGACACCGCTGCGCTGGGACGTGGCGCTCGGAGCCGCCGTGTTGCTGGCGGTTACGGTGGCGTTTCTTTCCGCGGGAGCGACCGTGCTGTATCCGAAGCAACTGTCACCCGGAGCGGGTCAGGAATTCGCACTGCTCACCAAGCAAGCGGTGATCTGGGAACAAATCAGCGCATGGCTGGTCCCGGTGTATTACGTCGCCATCCTGCTGGCCTTGTGGGGCACGATCGCCAGCGTGCCCGAAGCGGTCGCTCGCGTGACACACGATCTACTCGCCGCCGTTCGGCCGGAGGCGAAACAAATTCCGTTTCGCAAAGTGCTGACGATTTTGGTCGCGTGGTTTTTCGTGTCGTCGCAGTTCTGGAACTGGGGCGGCTTTCGCTTTGATCTACTGACTCAAATCGGCGCATTGGTCACGGTCAACCTCGGCGTCGGCATCGTCTGCCTGTTGGCCACGTACTACAACGCGACGCTGCCGCCGCTGTATCGAACGCGCTGGTGGGTGACGCTGGGCGGAGTGTTGTCTGGAATCGTTCTGCTGATTGCTTTCGTCGCGACGGCAATTGGAATGATCATGAAACTTCGCTGACTTTGGAGAACATCGCATGTCTACAACAAATGACTTGATGGAAGCGTTTGCCGCTCGCCGCCCGAAAAGTGCCGCGATGTTTGAGCGGGCCAGGAAGACGCTGGCCGGAGCGGTTGGGCATGACTTGCGGTACTCGCTGCCGATGCCGATCTACATTCAGCGCGGGAGTGGCGGACGCAAGTGGGACATTGACGGCAATGAGTACGTCGACTTCTTGATGGGCAACGGTGCGTTGTTGCTGGGCCATGCCGATCCCGAAGTCGTCGAAGCGATCGGTCGCGCCGCGGCGCTGGGGACGCATTTTGGCAACGATCACCCGCTGCACATCGAATGGGCCGAGTTGGTGCAGCGGCTGATTCCGTGCGCGGAACGAGTTCGGTTCACCAATTCGGGGACTGAGGCGACTCAGTTGGCGTTGCGAATTGCACGCGCTGCGACGGGACGGAATCGCATCCTCCGATTCGCGGGACACTTTCACGGCTGGCATGATGATGTCGTGCATGGGTTTCAACCGCCGTTTGAGGCGGACGGATCGCTCGGTGTGCCGCCGCAGGTTCGGCAAGGGTTGGTCACGATCCCGGATGGCGATCTGAATTTGCTCGACGAGACACTGGCAAAACACAACGACATCGCGGCAGTGATTCTCGAACCGTCCGGCGCCTCGTGGGGGCGAGTCCCCATCGACGTGAATTGGCTGCGCGGTGTGCGTGAAGTCACCGCGCGGCGCGGCGTGCTGCTGATCTTCGATGAAGTCGTGACCGGTTTTCGATTCAGTTCCGGCGGAGCTCAAAAGTTGTATGGCGTGACGCCCGACCTGTGTTGTCTCGCGAAAGTCATGGCCGGCGGGATGCCCGGCGGAGCCGTTGCCGGTCGCGAGCCGGTCATGCGCGTCTTCGACATCACGGGCGATCCGCATCACGACCGACATCAGCGAGTCGTTCACTTCGGCACGTTCAACGCATCGCCCACAGCCGCCGCGGCCGGCATCGTCGTGCTGCGTCGCGTGGCTGACGGCACCGCCATCGCACAGGCCGATGCCGCCGCACTCCGGTTGCGAGACGGGTGGGACGCGGTTCTCGAACGGCACGGGATCGCCGGCTACGTTTATGGTCCGGCTTCGACGTATCACGTTTATTTTGAAACGAACCTCGACCGCGTAAGGCAAGCTGAGTCGCGCCGCGATCTGCACACGACCGATCCCGCGCGGCTCAAGGGAATGCCGGGCCGGCTGATCGCGCAGTATCAACTGCGGATGCGGTTCGGTGGCGTCGACAACATGAGCTCCACCGGCGGCGTGACCTGTGCGGCACATTCGCCCGACGACATCGATCGCGCGACCGCCGTCTTTGAGCAGACGGTGATCGCGCTGCGTGATGAAGGATTGATTCTGGGTCTTGCATCAACCAAATCACCTGAAGCGTGAGTTTTGAAGTTGGGCTTTTCGTTAGCCACGAAGTGGCGGCGGAACTTTGCCGTGGGCGCGAGCCCACGGAAAATACGAGGAATCGGTTTGAAAGCCCCGAAAGGGCGAACCTCGATTCAACCGAGGCTCTCGAACCTCTTGCAACTCGAACAGCTTCGCAACGACATCGAACGTGGCGAGCAGGGCTTGGCGTCCCGACACCACAGACTACGGGATCCCATCCAACACCATTTCAAAACGGACTTCATGCCATGTTTCGTCGTTTGTGAAATGAGGAGCGGTTTCATCCGCGGACCGATTCCTTCACGACCTGCATGGTCTCGCGTTGCCGTTGTTCGACGAAGGCTCGTGCTTTGGCGGCTTTCACGCGGGCGGCGGAGGGGTCTTTCGCAAGGGTCAGCACGGTTTCGGGAAGACGTCGGCAGTCCTCGTCTTTGTCGAAGTCGAACAGCCAGTCGCCGAGGCCGATGTCACGCCACATGAAGCCCTTCGTCGTTTGCTCGGCCCAGCGGCAGACGATCGCCGGGATGCCGTTGCCGATGCACATGATCGGCGAGTGCATCTCATTGCCGAATAGTCCCGCGCTGCGAACGTAGGTCGAAAGCGCCTCGCCGGTGAGCCAGTAGTCGGGACGCCAGACGGCTCGCGGCTTCACGTCATTGGGAAGCGGGTCGTAGAGCAACTCCTTGCCGACGGCCATCTGCGTCTGATCTTCGGGGCAGATGAGCACTTTGAGTTTCGTCTGCCGCAGCACCTCGATGATCGCCTGCCGATGCGGCGCGTGATCATGTTCCTTGAGCGCTTCGTTGCGAGCGTGCTTCTTCTCATCGAACGGAGCGTTCTTGCTGGGGATCGTCCAGTACGGCGTGAACCGCAGTCGTGGAATGCAGCAGAGGAATTGTCCCTCTTCCAGATCGTGCGCCTTGAGGAACACCGTCGCCTTCACGTCGTCGCGCAAGTCCGTGCCGAACGCGCCGTCGGGGCCGAACTCCATCACCGGACATGTGCAGCCGCGCTTCTTCGCCAGTTCGAGCGAGACCGAATCACGGAAGTAGGCGAACTTTGCGCCGCTCAGCACGGCGATGGTTTGCTCGATGACTTTGTCCGGCGCGGGTGACGTGGACGTCGAACCTTGCAGCGGCAAAGTGATTCCATACACGCCGTAGGGCTTGCCGGTCTCTTTGCTCCAACGCACGACGTCTTTCTCGGCGACCAGCGATGCGCCGGAGCCATGCAGCAGGAAGTCGCACTCCGCGAACGCCGCTTTGAGTGCCTCGGCCCCTTTGACGATGCGCAGCTTCGGGAACCGCGCGAGCAACATCTCCTCAACGCCGTTGTCCACTTTGCTCGGCCAGAGCCGCACTTCGACGTCCGGCAGATGCCGTTCGAGAATCGCCAGCACCCCCGGCGTGTGGGCGATGTCGCCGATGTTGACCGTCTGCCACGACGACCGCAGCAACAATCGCGGCGGACGTTGTTTGTCGTTGCCGCGCGACAGCGCGGCGTCGGAAGCCGCCAACGCGACATACACACTCTGAAGAAACTGACGTCTGTTGTTCATGGCCGCAGCATCGTGATTCCGAAGTCGCCATTCAATCCACCACGTCGATGAGCCGCATGGTGGGTCATGGTTGCGGACGTAAACTCGAATGCCGGTCGATACGATGCCAATCGGTGACGCTTAGGAACTCGTGACGGCCAAGGCCGCAGTCCGTGGCCTGCCTGCAAAGCGTTGCCCAACGTTCCGTCACCGCCACACAGTCGCCTTGGCACCTGCTCGAACAGACCAACGACCTGCCGCCATGAAAACGAATGCCGCTCGACTGCTGGACCGAAGCGATCACGACCGGCCATCACTTTGAGCAAACTGGTTTCGCGCGATTGCTGAAGTAGACTTGCGAGTCCGTGAACACTGGACTGCGGGCGGAGCGTTAGACGCTGAGTCTGATTCACTGGTTGCGTGACCAAGTCAAACCGCAGACCGAATGGCTCGCCGCGGGTTTTGACCGCGCGGCGGTCAAACAGCGTCTCGTAAAATCAACTCGCGCATTTCAGCGGCGATGAAGAACGAGCCGGTGACGCAGATCAGATCGTCGGGTGTCGTGATTCTCCGAGCGATCCGCCAAGCCTCGGTCGGTGTGGGTGCGACATGGCACGGCGCGTCGCTGACTGATTGAATCAAGCGCCGCAAGGACTCGGCGGGAACGGAACGCGGGTTGTGGAGGTACTGCGTCAAGATGATGCTGTCGAATCGTGGCAGCAGTTGTCTCGCCAGGCCAAGCACGTCTTTGTCTTTGGTCGCCGCGAAGATCAGCACGCGGCGCGAATTGGTTTGGCCAGACGAGAAGGCACTGAATGACTCGTCGAGCGTGCGGCCCAGCGCGGAAATCGATTCCCAATTGTGCCCCGCATCAACAATCACCGTCGGCCTCCGGGCGACGACTTCGATTCGCATCGGCCAGCGGACTTGGGCGAGTCCTCGCCGTGCGATGTCTGGGGAAACGTTCCAATTCAATTGCCGCAGCCGGTCAATCGTTGCCAGTGCGACGGCCGCGTTGTGCGCTTGATGCTCGCCCGCCAGGGTCAACGGCATTGCCGGCCAGTGTTGATGGGGAGTTGTGACTGAAACGGAACTGAAGGTGCCTAATTCCGAATTCGGAGAGGACGACGTGTACTCATACGAGAAATCCCGATTGAGTTGCCAAAGTTCCGATTGCTGCTGGCGACAAGTCCCCTCAATCACGGCTTGAGCTTCATCTCCAATGACTCCACTAATGACCGGAACCTGCGGCTTCACGATTCCGGCCTTTTCGGCGGCGATCAGAGGCAACGTGCTGCCAAGCAACTGCGTGTGGTCTCGGCTGATCGTCGTCAGCACGCAGGCGAGCGGCGAGCAAACATTTGTGGAGTCGAGCCGCCCGCCCAATCCAACTTCTAAGATGACGATCTCTGTTTGTTGAGACTCGAAGAACAACCACGCGAGAGCCGTCGTGACCTCGAAAAACGTGGGGTTGAACGGCTGAGGGTCGGACTCGCACTGCCGAACGGCGGCCTGCACCCTGCGGACAAGCTCCACGATTTGGTCCGGAGTCGGTCGCTGACCGGCAACCTGCATCCGTTCTTCGAAGGCTTCGACGTGCGGGGACGTGTAGAGACCGACTCGATGCCCGGCCGCCGAGAGCATCTCCGCCAGCATGATCGCGGTGGAACCTTTGCCTTTGGTCCCGGCAATGTGGATGCAGGGGAGCCGGCTCTGTGGATTGTCGAGCAATTCCAGCAATCGCCGCATCCGGCCCAGCTTGAAGTCTTGCTTGCTGAACGCCGGAGTTCGCTCAAAGTTGGTGCGATCGAACAGGAAGCCGATCGCCTGTTCGTAGGTCTGGGCCGGTTCGAGCATGGTAGGAGTGGATCGGTCGAACGAGTTCCGCGAGAGTTTCGATTCGGCGTGTTGTAACGACCCCTCCAGGCGAGGTCTCATCAGGGCGATTCCAGGATGCGGGGCTGAGGACGCTTCCGATCCCAAGATATTGTGGCTTCAGGGCGTCAGGTCGTTTGACAAAGAAAATAGTCACCAGTATCTTTCGCCCCCTTCCAAACTCGCCCCCGTTTTCGGACGTGGTGTCGAATTGGAAAAACTTGTGTCAGGGTTGGAGTTTAGGACGCATCAGGAACGGTCAAAGGTATGAGTCAAGAGCGTATTCGCATCCGCATGGAAGCCTACGATCACTCCGTCTTGGATGTTTCGGCGACGGAGATCGTCGATACCGCCAAACGCACCGGAGCCGATGTCCGCGGTCCAATTCCACTTCCGACACGCATTGAACGCTACACGGTGCTTCGTAGTCCGCATATCGACAAGAAGTCTCGTGAGCAATTTGAAATCAGAACGCACAAGCGGCTGATCGATATTGTGCAACCAACCGGCAAGACGATTGACGCTCTGAATCGTCTGTCGCTGCCGGCTGGCGTAGATATCAAGATCAAAGCCTCTTCGCTGCATGGTTAATTGTGGTGCGCCTTTTTCCGGCTGAGTGCTTGTGCCTCGCCGGATCGCAGCCTTAAGTGCTGACTGCGAGGGGAAAATGTTTCTGCTGGGTCGTAAAGTCGGAATGACGCAGGTCGCGGACGCGAACGGTCGCGCCATACCTGTCACGTTGGTCCAAGCGGGACCGTGTCGAGTGCTACGAGTGAAGTCGTTGCAATCGGACGGCTATCACGCATTGCAGATCGGCTTTGAAGAGAAGCCGCGTCGCTTGGCATCGCGTGCAGAGCGCGGCCAGGTGGCGGAGTTGGAGCGATCGGCGTCATCGCAAAAATCAAAGAAGCCGGCGGCGGCGAAAGTTGGTGGTGAGCCGAGTCGGGTTGTTCGCGAGATTCGATTCCAGGCAGAGCCGGCTGGTCACGAAGTTGGCGGGGTTCTGACGGTGGAGTTGTTTGACGGCAAGAAGTTTGTGGACGTGATTGGGACGACTAAGGGGCGCGGTTTTGCTGGCGTTATGAAGCGTCACAATTTTCATGGCCAGCGAGCGTCTCACGGCGTCAAGAAATGCCATCGTGCGCTTGGGTCGGTTGGTCAGAACACTTATCCCGGTCGAGTTCATCCGGGCCAGAAGATGGCCGGGCGGCTTGGTGTTGATCGAGTCACGGTGCGAAACCTGAAGCTGTTCTCGATCGACAAGGAAAAGAATTTGATGCTCATTCGCGGGGCGATTCCGGGGCCGAACGGTGGTCTTGTGATGGTTCGCTTCCCCAAAGAGCCGCCGCGGTCGCAGGTCTAATTGGAGTTTGAGATTCAGGGTTTGGTCTCTTCGGTTGGGTGATAACATGGCGTCGGTGGAAGTAAAAAACGCAGGTGGTGCGGCGGCCGGAGCGGCCGATTTTGATTCGGCATTGCTGGAATCGAAGATCACGCCGCGGTTGTTGCGCGATGCCTACGTCATGTACGAGGCTTGCCAGCGGCAAGGTACTGCGAAGATTAAGACCAAGGGTGAAATTGCCGGCAGTAAGAAAAAGTTGTTTCGGCAGAAAGGGACTGGCAACGCTCGCATGGGACAGAAGCGGACTCCGGTTCGCGTGGGTGGCGGCAACGCTTTTGGCAAGAAGCCGAAGGATTGGTCGTATCGTTTGCCCAAGAAGGCGCTGCGAGTGGCAACTCGGATGGCGCTGGTCGGAAAACTGAAGGACGGTGAGATCATCGTCGTCGATGAGTTCAAGCAGGAGAAGCCGAAGACCAAAGAGGTCGCTCAGCTTCTCAAGACGTTGTCAGTTGCGGGCAAGAGCTGTCTGTTTGTGGTCGGAGACTACGACAAGACGTTGTGGCTCTCGACTCGCAACATTCCGCGTCTGAGTCTGACGACGGCGGGGTGGTTGAATTCGCATGATCTGTTGAAGCATCGCGCGGTCGTGATGACTCGCGAAGCATTTAATACTTGCGTGGCTCGGTTCACGGCCTGAAGACGGTGAGATTCGCGATGATGAATGCGGCCACTGACATGTTGGAAACCTACCAAGTGCTGATGAGCACTTTGGTGACGGAGAAGTCTACGTTTCATCGGACGGCTCCGTTGAACAAGTTCACGTTTCGTGTGCCGGTTGCGGCGACGAAGACCCAGATCCGCAAAGCGGTGCAAGACGCCTTTGGGGTTAAAGTGATCTCGGTGGCGACTCAGCGTTACAAAGAACTGGCGGCGCGGTATCGCTTCCATCGCGGCTTCACGGCCGAGTGGAAGAAGGCGATCGTCACGATTCACAAGGAACAGACGCTGCCGGTTTAGTTGGCGAGCGGATGCGAACAGCGGAGTGAGTTAAAGGAAACGCGATGGCGATTCGGCAATACAAACCGACGAGTGCAGGGCGACGAGCCGGCCAGGTCATTATCGGTGACGATCTGACGAAAGGCGCGAAGGCTCCGAAGACACTGCTCGTTCGCCAGAAGAAGCGCGGCGGGCGGAACCATCACGGTCGCATAACGGTTCGGCATCGCGGTGGCGGTCACAAGCAGATGTACCGCATCGTGGACAGCTATCGCAGCAATAAAGACGGTCAAGACGCGACGATTGTGTCGATTCAATATGATCCCTGCCGCTCGGCTCGATTGGCGTTGCTGGAGTACGCGAGTGGCGAGAAGACGTTTATTTTGGCTGCCGTAGGCATGAAGGTCGGACAGAAAATCTTCACGGGAGTCGGTTCGGAGCCGGTTGTCGGCACGAGCATGACTCTTGAGAAGATCCCGCTCGGCATGACGATTCACAACATTGAGATGGTGCCCGGTGGCGGAGCGAAGATGTGTCGCGCCGCCGGCACGGGAGCGGTTCTAAACGCTCGCGAAAAGAGTTGGGCACAGATCACTCTGCCGTCCGGCGAAGTGCGTCGCGTACCGGTTGGTTGCAAGGCGACCATCGGCCGCGTCGGTAATATCGAACACAACATGGAGAAGATCGGCAAAGCCGGACGCAATCGCTGGAAAGGCATTCGGCCTACAGTGCGCGGCTCGGCAATGAACCCGATTTCTCACCCGATGGGTGGCGGCGAAGGTCGCAGATCTGGTGGCGGCCATCCGTGTAGTCCGTCGGGCGTGCTGGCTAAGGGTGGCAAGACTCGCAAGCCTCGCAAGCCGTCGAAGTCCGCGATCCTGCGGCGGCGTGTTTCGCGGCGGTACGGTCAGCAAGTTCTGTAGTGGTTGGAAACTGGATTTGAATTTGAGATTTCAAATTTGAGATTTGAAATCCATGAGGTGGCGTGATGAGTCGTTCCGCAAAGAAGGGCCCGTATGTTGACGCGAAGCTGCTGAAGCGGCTGGAGCGACTCGACGCGACGGGCAGGAAAGAACCGATCAAGACATGGGCGCGGCGTTCGACGATTTCTCCGGATTTCATCGGGCACACGTTCCTCGTGCATAACGGCAAAGTGCATATTTCGGTGTATGTGTCGGACGAAATGGTCGGGCATAAGTTGGGTGAGTTTTCTCCAACTCGGACATTTCGCGGACACGGCGCGCGGGGTAAGAAGTAACGATGTGAATCTGCTGGCAAATGCCGGCAGAGTCTTGGGGCGATCTTTATGGCTCAAATTCGTAGTGAATCGAAATTCGTTCGGGTTTCGTCGAGCAAGCTGAAGCCGACTGCGGATTTGATTCGTGGTAAGCAGATTCGCTCGGCTCAGCAGTCGCTGGAGTTCTTGCCGAATCGCGGCGCGAAGCTCCTGCGAAAGTGCTTGGCGTCGCTCGTGGCGAATGCGGAGGACCGAGGCGTTCGCAACGCGGACAACTTGGTGCTCACGAAAGTTGAAATTGGAACTGGCCCGATCATGCGTCGGATTCGTCCGATGTCGCGCGGCCAGGCGTTTGTGATTCGGAAGCGTTTGGCGCACATCTTCATGGCGGTGGACGTGCCGGAATTGTCGTAGTCGAGTTTGGTGGTTTCACAGGCTGAACTCGGATGAGTTTGGCGGACTCAGTCGCAGTGAGTGACAAGTTATGGGACAAAAAGTTCGACCTACCGGATTCCGGCTCGGTATCACCGAAACGTGGAAGAGCAAGTGGTATGCGGCGAAGAAAGAATTCAGCACGCTGCTGGGTGAAGACCTGCGGCTGCGGAAGTACATCCTCAACAAGTACCAGTATTCGGGGATTCCGCGGATCGAGATTGAGCGGACTCGCGATCAAGTGATCGTGCATCTGCACACGGCTCGGCCGGGAATCATCATCGGCCGCAAAGGTCAGGAAGTAGATAAGCTCAAGGCGGAGTTGGAAGAGTTCACCGGCCGCCGTATGGATCTGAAGATCGTTGAAGTCGCTCAACCGGCTCGCAACGCGATTCTGATCGCCGAGGAAATCGCTCAGCAGTTGTTGAAGCGGACGAGTTTTCGCCGAGCCATCAAGAAGTCGATGGATACGGTGATGGAGTCGGGAGCGTTCGGCGTAAAGGTGCAGTTGTCGGGTCGCTTGGGCGGGGCGGAAATGTCACGCACAGAGAAGGCGATTCGCGGCTCGATTCCGCTCTCCACGATTTTGAGAAACATTGATTACGGCTTCGCAGTCGCGAAGACGGCTCAGGGTACGATTGGTTGCAAGGTTTGGATTGATAACGGACCGTTTGTAGACGGAGTGAGTACACATGGCGTTAATGCCGAAGCGAGTCAAACACCGCAAAAGCCAAAGAGGTCGCATAAGAGGTGACGCTAGCCGCGGTGCGACGGTCGCTTTTGGTGATTGGGGTCTTCAGTCTTTGGACGCGGGCCACATCGCCGCGACCACCATCGAGGCTTGCCGAATCGCTGCGAACCAGTACATCCGCGGTGAAGGTAAGTTGTATATCCGCATCTTCCCGAACAAATCGGTGACGGCGCGGCCGTTGGAAACTCGAATGGGTAAGGGCAAAGGTGAGCCGGACCATTGGGTCGCGGTCATTCGACCTGGAACCGTCTTGTTTGAGTTGGCGGGCGTGTCTCATGACGCGGCTCGTGATTGTTTCGCTCGGGTGGCTCACAAGCTGCCGCTGCGAGTGGCGTTGGTTGCACGTCATGCGAGATAGGTGAAACTCAGATGCGAGCGAAAGAGCTTAGAGTCCAAACAGTGGAACAATTGCAGCAGACGAAAAGTGTGCTGGAGTCGGATTTGTTGCATCACGTTGCGACCGTGGCGGCCAACGCTGGTGAAGCGAAGCGTCGTCGCGAGATCCGCAAGGACTTGGCGCGCGTATTGACCTTGTTGAATCAGAAGTAGGCGAGAAGGGGCGGAAGACAATGAAGCGGCGAGTCACCGGACGTGTCACCTCGGACAAAATGCAGAAGACGATTCGCGTGTCGATTCCTCGGCGCGTGAAGGACGTCGTGACGGGCAAGTTTCTCAATCGCGAAACGGTCTGCCTGGCTCACGATGAAAAAGAAGAAGCCAATATGTCTGACGTGGTCGAATTGGTGGAATCTCGCCCGTTGTCGAAGCTCAAGCGCTGGGAATTGGTGCGGGTGGTGTCTCGCGGAGCGAAGTAGGTCGCACAAACCGGCCGCTTAACAGTCGGCTTGAAGTGAGTATCTTATGATTCAGATGCAGACAATGCTGGATATCGCCGACAACACCGGCGCAAAGACGGTGCGGACGATCAAAGTGCTCGGCGGAACGCATCGCCGCACAGCCGGCATCGGCGACGTCGTTGTGGCGAGTATCCAGAAAGCATTACCCGGTGGAGCCGTGAAGTCCGGACAGGTGGTGAAGGCGGTCATCGTTCGCACAAAGAAAAAAGTGCGACGCGAAGATGGTGGCTACGTTAGTTTCGACAGCAATGCTGCGGTGTTGGTCGATGCGGAAAACAATCCTCGCGGAACTCGCATCTTTGGTGCGGTGGCTCGTGAGTTGCGAGATAAGAAGTTCATGAAGATCGTCAGTTTGGCTGTGGAAGTGGTGTAGTCATGAAACTGCGGCGCGAAGACATGGTGATGGTGTTGAGCGGCAACTTCAGAGGGCAAGGCCCCGCGAAGATTGTTTCGATCGACCGTGACTCAAAACGAGCGATCGTAGAAGGAATCAACAGCGCCCTTAAGCATGTGAAGCGCGGACATCCCAAAAGCCCACAAGGGGGTCGCGTGACGATCCCAGTGCCGATTGATGTAACCAACCTGGCGTTGCACTGTCCCAGTTGCAATCGCGGTGTGCGAGTGAAGAGTCAAGTGATCGATGGTGTGAAGCGTCGCGTCTGTGGCAAGTGCAAGAAGTCCCTCTAGTTGATGCGGTAAGTCGTCATGGCCCGTTTGCAAAAACTTTACAACGAGACGCTCATTCCTCAGCTTTCCGAAAAGCTCGGGATCACGAATCGCCATGCGGTCCCGCGACTGACGAAGATCGTCGTCAGCATGGGGGTCGGCAAAGCGACGCAGGATCGCAAGCGGCTGGAAGAGGCCGTGACGCACCTGGGAATGATCACCGGCCAGAAGCCGAGCATTAAGAAGTCCCGCATCGCGGTGTCTGCGTTCCGCCTTCGCGAGAACATGGAAATTGGCTGTGCGGTGACTCTGCGTGGTCAGCGGATGTACGAGTTTCTGGATCGCTTCATCCTGTTAGCTCTGCCTCGCGTGCGTGACTTCCGCGGACTCAACCCGAAGTCGTTCGACGGTCGCGGCAATTACTCGACGGGGCTGACTGAACAAATGGTGTTCCCGGAAATTCCGGCGGACAAAGTGGCGTTCACTCAAGGCATGAACATCACCTTCGTGACGACCGCTCGCACGGACGATCACGGACGAGCATTGCTCATCGAGTTGGGGATCCCGTTCAGCAACAAGTAATCAGTCTTCAAGGTCAGTGAGTTATGGCAACGAAAGCACATATCGCGAAAGCGAAACGGACTCCGAAATTCAGCTCGCGACGCGAGAGCCGATGCCAGGTGTGTGGCCGTCAGCGTGCGGTCTATCAGAAGTTTCGATTGTGCCGCATCTGTTTCCGCAACTTGGCTCTGGACGGCATGATTCCCGGTGTGACAAAGGCGAGCTGGTAAGCAGGCGAATTCATTATGATGACTGACCCGATTAGTGATATGGCGACCCGCATTCGCAACGGCCTGCAAAACGAGGCCACGCATGTGGACGTACCGACCTCGATCTTGAAAGTGCAAGTCGCGGCTGCGTTGCAGCGCGAAGGGTTCATTTGGGACTTCGAGTCGCACGAGAACGAGAATGCTCCAGGGGGCACTCTGCGGATCAATTTGAAATATGGTCCTAGTGGCGAGCGAGTGGTGCGGAGCATCAAGCGCGTCAGTAAGCCTGGTCGGCGGATTTACTACGGTTGTGAAAACATGCCTAAGGTTCTCGGTGGCATGGGCGTGCTGGTCCTCTCGACGAATCAGGGTGTGCTCAGCAATCGTGAAGCGAAGGATCGAGGAATCGGCGGCGAGGCGCTGCTGGAGATTTGGTAACAAGTCCGTGGGGCAGGTTTTCAACCTGCCAGTGAAATAGTTTGGCAGGTTGAAAACTTGCCCCACAAGAAAATAGTTCGGGTGGCGAAATGTCCCGAGTTGGAAAAATGCCTGTAGTTGTGCCGAGCGGCGTCACTGTTGACGTAGCTGCGGGACAGGTCAGTGCCAGCGGCCCGAAAGGGAAGCTGTCGGTCTTGCTGCATCCGGCGGTCATCGTCGCGAAGGACGGGACGACTCTGAATGTCTCGGTGAACGGGACAGGCCGCAGTGAGCGATCGTTGCACGGGCTGTATCGGTCGCTGGTGAACAACGCAGTGGTGGGAGTTCACACGGGATTTGAAAAGCGACTGGAACTCAACGGCGTTGGTTATCAGGTTCAGCTCAAGGGAAAGAGTTTGGAACTGTCGGTCGGTTACTCGAAGCCGGTGGTGTTCGAAGTCCCCGCTGGCATCACTGTGACTCTTCCGGACAACACGCACTTGGTGGTGGCCGGAGTCGATAAGCAGGCGGTCGGTCAGTTTGCCGCTAAGGTGCGTGCGTCGCGAGTTCCCGATCCGTACAAGGCCAAGGGGGTCAAGTACGCGGGCGAGTTCATCCGTCGTAAGGCTGGCAAAGCGTTTGGCGCGGGTGCCAAGTAAGTTTGATCAACACAAATTCGGCGTCGTTAAGACACCAGCTCTCAACAAAGTGCGGTCATGTCGATCACAAAATCTCTTCAACGTAGCCGTCAACGCCGAACGTGGCGCGTGCGCAATCAAGTGCGCCGCTCGGCGAGTGGTCGATTGCGACTGTCGGTGTTCCGCAGCAACAAGCACATTTCCGCGCAGGTTATCGACGACGCATCTGGTCAGACGGTCGCCGCCGCCAGCAGTACGGAGAAGGATTTGCGCGGGCAGTTGAAGAACGGCGGCAACGTCGGCGCTGCGACTGTCGTGGGCAAGACGCTCGGCGAGCGTTGTGCTCAAAAGGGAATCACCGAAGTGGTGTTCGATCGCGGGCAATACAGGTATCACGGGCGTGTCGCGGCGTTGGCCGACGGTGCTCGTGCGGCGGGTTTGCAGTTTTAGTCGAGTGAATCGCGAGGGGAACTGTGGCAGAAAAACGATCAGATAACCGTTCCGAAAACCGCTCTGACAGCGTCGAACACACGTTGCAAATCCGGCGATGTGCTTGCGTGGTGAAGGGCGGACGTCGTTTCAGCTTCGCGGGCTTGGTCGTGGTCGGTGACGGTCGCGGCACAGTCGGTTGGGGCTACGGCAAAGGGCCGGAAGTTCCGATCGCTGTCGAGAAGGCGACTCGTGCGGCCGAGCGGACTCGCATTAAAGTGCAGGTCGTTCATCAAACAGTTCCGCACCGAGTCGAAGGCCGTTTTGGAGCGTCTCGTATCGTGTTGATTCCGGCCAGTCCTGGAACCGGCATCATCGCGGGCGGTTCGGTTCGGTCGATTATGAATGCGGTCGGGATCACCGACGTTTTGACAAAGAGCTTTGGTTCAAACTGCCCACTGACGTTGGTCAAGGCGGTGTTCGAGGCACTCAAGTCGTTGCGTACTCGCGATGAAGTGGCTCGGCTGCGCGGCGTGCAGTTGTAGAAGCATCAGTTTCTGGAAGAGTTTTGAAATGCACATTCACGAAATCACTGCTGTCGCTGGCCGCTTGGGTCCGAATCGGAAACGCATCGGCCGCGGGATCGGCAGTCACGGTAAGACCTCTGGCCGCGGCCATAAGGGCGAAAGCTCGCGTTCGGGTGCTAAAGGATACTTGTTCAAAGAAGGTGGCCAGATGCCGATGTTTCGCAAGGTGGCGAAGCGCGGTTTCTCGGCTGGTGACTATTCGGCTCAGAAGAAGATCGCGATCGTCAACGTTGGAGCCTTGGCGAAGTTGGACGCAGCGGTTTCAGTTGTGGATGCTGAGTCGTTGATGGCGGCGGGATTGATTCCTCGCCGAAGCCAAGTGGTGCGAGTGCTGGGTGGCGGCGACCTGACGCGAGCATTGACGGTCCAGGCCGATCATGTGTCGCGCAGTGCGGCGCTGAAGATTGAAGCAGCGGGCGGCAAGGTGGTCTTGTACTAGACTCCCCGTAAGAGTGCGCCAAACCCACGGTGTTCGTATTGAGGGCGATGTCCCTCTGAGTGAGTGATGATCCAGAAGTTAGTGGCCATCCTGGCGATCCCTGATCTCCGCCGCAAACTGCTCCTGACGGCAGTGTTGCTGGCGGTGTATCGCTTGGGATTTTGGGTGCCGCTGCCGATCGTCAACCAAGCCCGCTTGAAAGAGACCATTCAGAATGTCGCTCAGGGCCAAGGCGGAGCATTAGGTCAGATCCTGCAGACAGCATCGCTGTTTTCCGCCAGCCAGGTGGGATACAGCACGATCTTCGGTCTGGGGATCATGCCCTACATTTCGTGCTCGATCGTGTTCCAGCTTTTGGCGACGGTTTATCCGCCGTTGGAACGCCTTCAAAAGGAAGGCGAGTCCGGTCGTCGTCGCATCAATGAATTGACCCGGCAGATCACAGTCCCCGTCGCGTTTGTGCAAAGCGTTGGCTGGGTGATGACGATGTCACGCGGGTCATTGACCGGCAGCAGCCTCGTCTTAGATGGTTGTGGCGGGCCTTTCGATATTATTTCCACGGCTCTGATGATGACTGCGGGAACGATGTTTTTGATGTGGATCGGCGAGCAAATTGACGCCTTCGGAATCGGCAACGGCATTAGTTTGCTGATTATGGCGGGCATCATGGCTCAAATGCCGAGCGCTGTCTTTGAATTGTTCAAACCGGTGCTCAAAGATGGAGTGTCAATTGGAACTAATAGTGGCATTGATCGAATCCTGCTGTTGGCGGGTTTGTTCGTGGCGATCGTGTTAGGCGTGGTTTTCGTCACACAAGCTCAGCGGAGAATTCCGATTCAGAGCGCCAAGCATGTGCGTGGTCGTCGCATGTTTGGTGGGGCAGAGCACTTCTTACCGCTGAAGTTGAATCAGTCGGGAGTTATGCCGATCATTTTCGCGTCGAGCCTGCTGATGATTCCGAGTTATCTGTACCACCAACTGATTGAGAATTGGAGCGTCCCCTATCTCAATGAGTTCTTTGCCCTGCCTGCCGTGTACTACCTCAGCTATGCGGGGCTGATTTTCTTCTTTTCGTATTTCTGGGCGGCGGTCACGTTCAATCCGAAAGAGATTGCTCAGAATCTGAAAGACTATGGCAGTTTCATTCCGGGATATCGTCCGGGGGAACGCACCTCGAAGTACCTGGAGCAAGTTATTGTCCGGGTCACGTTTGTCGGGGCGGCCTTCTTGAGTTTGTTGGCGATTTCTCCCAGCATCGTGGGTAAGGTCATTGATGTGAACCCCTTGATCGCCGGTTTTTACGGTGGTACCGGTTTGTTGATTGTCGTGTCTGTGTCGATCGACTTGATTCAACGCATTGACAGCCATCTGCTGGTGCGGAATCAGGCGGGCCTGACCGAAGGTTAGAAAAGATTCGAGGTTGTCATGAAAGTTCGGTCGAGCATTCGGCGAATCTGCGAGGGCTGCAAAATTGTGCGGCG
>CAMDEA010000078.1 GCA_945893045.1 Planctomyces sp. SH-PL62 | reverse complement strand
GTGATTCCGGGAGGCGATTACGGCTACCGCTTCCGCAACGGCCGCAAGGGACTGCACCCCTTCACCGCCTGGAACGGCGAGATTCCCGGCACGCTGCCGATGGTCGCGGGGACCGGCGAAGCTCCCTCCGGCATCCTGGCCTACGAGTCGGACGGACTGCCGGAGGAGTATCTCGGCAACCTGCTGGTCACCAGTTGGGGCGACCACCGCATCGACCGTTTTCGCTTGCAGCCGAAGGGGACGTCGTTCACGTCGCTGGCCGAACCGCTCATCACCGGCGGCGAGAATTTCCGCCCCGTCGGCCTCGCGACCGCTCCCGACGGATCTTTGTATTGCACCGATTGGGAGCTGCGAGACTACAAGCTCCACGGCCACGGACGAATTTGGCGGATTGGGCCGACACAGCCAAGAAGCACGCCTGTGATCGACTTGGAAACACTGCGTGCCGGTCGCACGAAAGAAATGCCGTTGGACGAACTCCTTCGATGGGACATTGAGCGAGCTGAGTTGGTTCTCAAGACAACCCGCCGCGACGTGCTTCGAGCCGGTATCCAAAGCCCTGAAGATCGTCGCTCGAAGCCGTTCAATGCAGAACTCGAAAAGCAGTTGAGGCAGAACGGCCAGCTTTCGGCGCAGACCGAGTCGCTCATCAAACGACAACGGACGCTGTTGAGAAATACTGGATCAACGCGTTTCAAGCTCGAATCGTTCTGGGCGGCAAAACCGGTGAACGACCGAGTCACAAGCGCTGCCGGCCATTCGACACTCGATTGGATTTTTTCAACGCCACCAATCTTTTCTCGGCCGAATCAAATACAGGTTGGAATCCTAGACGCGACGCCGGAAACGTGTCGGACAGTGGCCGAACAACTGCTGGCGGAGATTCTTGCTCGTCGACCTTCCAGCGCCGCTGATCTGCAGACACTGCTGCCGCTGATTTGCCGATGTCAGCTCAAGCCAAACGACTTCTTGATCACGACGGCACTGTCGGTTGATGATCCATTTGTTTTCTCTGTCATCGTCACAACCTTAGCCAAACAATTTCAACAGGACGATTTTTCCAAGTATCTCATTCCCGATGCCACTCCCGCCGTGAAGAGCGTTGCTCCGAAAGTTCGTCAGGCGATGTTGCTGGCGGCTCGGAAGCAGGCACCGCGGGAAGACCGTTTGCTGCGAGTCGCGCTCGCCGACCACGACCCGGACGTGCGGCGGCTGGCGGTGCAGTGGGCGGCCGAGGAGAAATTGACGGACCTCAAGCCGCGCGTCGCCGCGATGTTCGACAGCAAGGGGATGACGACCGAGCTGTTCCTCGCGACGATTGCCGCGCTGGAGATGCTCGACGGCAAGAAGCCCGAAGATTTTGATAAGACGCCGGCCGAACAATACGTCGTCCCGCTGCTCAAAGACGAACAACGCTCCCCCGCCGTCCGAGCACAAGCCCTGCGACTCGTGTCCCCCACCGACAAGTCGCTCGACGCGCCGTTCTTCGCCAGCCTGCTGAAGTCGGACCACGAACCGCTGCGCATCGAAGCGATCCGCACGCTGCAAGCCGCCAAACCCGACGTGTCGGGCGAACTGCTGCGCGAACTCGTGGCCAACGACAAGCTCGACGTGTCCCAGCGAGCCGACGCGCTGGTCGGTCTCGCCGCCGTCGCGAAGACCGAACCGGTCGGCGGGCCGACTCGGCAACTGCTGAAACAGTTTTTGAACAACAGCAGCCCCGTGCCGCTGCGGTTCGAGGCATTGCGAGCCGCCCGCCCGCTGATCGCCAACGATTCCGAACTTCGCGACGGAGTCCTCGACATCGCCAAGACGATCATCAAGCTGGCCGACGGCGAAGTCGGAACGAATCTCGCCGATCAACTCGCGCTGGCGTTCGCCGAAGCCAAGCTCGATCCGCCGCAGTCGATCAAGCTCAACACGAGCGACAAACCGAAGACGCGACAAGAATGGATGGACCAACTCGCGCGCGGCGGCAACGTCGATCCGGCCGCAGGCAGAAGAATCTTCTTCCATCCCAACGGCCCCGGCTGCTTCAAGTGTCACATCGTCGATGGCCGAGGCGGCCGAGTCGGTCCCGACCTCTCGCGAGCGGTCGGCAACATGAACCGCATCCAACTGATCCAGTCGATCCTCGAACCCAGCCGCGAGATCGCTCCGCAATTCGTCTCGTGGACCTTCGAACTGCACTCCGGCAAAGTCCTCACCGGCATGGTCGTCCACGAGAACGAAGGAAAAACCATCGTCGGCGATGCCGAGGGGAAGCTGACCGAGATCAAGACCATCGACATCGCCGCGCGTGTGCCGCAGAAGACCTCGGTGATGCCGGACAAGCTCGCAGACCGGATGACGCTGCAAGAGCTACGGGACGTGATTGCGTTCCTGGATTCCCAGCGGTGAGACCGGCGAAGCGTCTTGCGGTTTACCCCGAAGGGGTTGCATCTCAAAGCACAGGGTCGCGCAGCGAAGCGGAGCGCACCCTGTGTCACGGATGGACACGAGTTGTGAACCCTGAAAGGGTTCGATCAAGTCACGAATGTTGACACACCTCATGTAACGGTTCGTGTTCCAACGAACGTTGATCGAACCCTTTCAGGGTTCGGGGACCGGGCGCGTGATCGTCACACAGGGTACGCTGCGCGACCCTGTGCTTTGAGATGCAACCCCTTCGGGGTAATGACAAGATGGGCTGGTAGGCTACTTCGCCTTCAAGGCGTGTTCGGCGGGGGCGAGGTCCAGTAGCGTGGTGAACGTGATCGCGAAGCTCAGCCCCTCGGCCATGCGTTTGTCTTTGGTCCAGGTGTTGATGCCGATCAGTTTGCCGGCTTTGTCGTAGAGTCCTCCGCCGCTGTTGCCGGGGTTGATGGCGGCGCTGGTCTGGATGATCTTCGTTTCGTGACCGCTGAAATCGTTGAGCCGCATTTGTGAAAGCGAGCCGCGCGTCAGCGTCCAGCCGAGGCCGTGCGGATTGCCGACGGCGAAGACATCGTCGCCGATGGTCAGATTGGGCAGGTCGTCCCATTCGGCGGCTTGCGGTTCGATGGCGGTGACGGCGACGCGGATCAAGGCCAGGTCGATGCCGCCAGACGCGACCCACACGACCGAGGCGGGACGCGCGGCTTGGCCCAGCAGTTTGACTTCGAGCTTTGCCATTTTGTCGAGCGCGGGGACATCGGGCTGGCTGTTCTCGGCGAACGTGGGATCGACGACGTGCCGGTTCGTGACAATCAGTGCGGTCGCGTCTTTGATGCGCAGCACGACGCCGGAGCCGAGACCCTCGCCGCGCAGACGGCTCCATTCGGCGGCGGAATGGACCAGCGCGTTGGCCGCCATTGCCCGCGAGATCTGTGGCGGCAACTGCTTGAACGCGGCCGGGTCCGGCTCGAAGTCATCCAGGCGGATCGCCAAGCCGGGCCCCGCCGCTTCAAAGTAGATCGCGAGCACGATGATCCAACCGATGCAGTCGGCGATGCCCAACAGCAAACCGGTGATCGCCACACCTAAACCCTTCTGCCTGCGAGAGTGCTTCGCCAGCGCGATTGCGGCGAGCACGATGCCGATCAAGCCGGGGACTCCGAGCAACGGCGCTCCGAGCAACGACATCACCAGCGCGGCGATGGCCAGCTTGTTCCAAGTGCGCGGCGTCGAGTCATCCCGGTCGTCATCGAGCCGCAGCGAGATCGGGATCGGGCCAACCGCGAACGTCGGCCGACTGACCGGCAGCGGCCGCGCTTGATCGAGATCATCGAGCGAGACACGCAGCACTTCGCCGTTGCGAGGTCCGGGACCGTGACCGGTCGAGCATTCGTAAGAACCGCAACCGCCAGCAGACTGCCAGCAATGCCAATGCTGAGATGAGCCGCACTCGGCGCACACGGCGGTGTCTTCTCCCGTGTGGAGTTCGATCTGGCAATGCGGACAAAGAGTGCCGGTTTCACGCAGTCCAGCGAAGCGTCGTGTGGGTGTGGGCATGGGGCGATCAGAGGTTGGGTTAGACGGAGGGGTCGGGTCTTCAAACACAGCGAAGACCACGAGCAACACGGTATAGATTGCGGACAAGATTAACGATGCCATGGCCATGACTTGATACAGAGGGCCGCAACGGGCGAGCTGTTCGCGTTTGGGTAGGAAATAGGCCAGTCCGATCAAACCGATGATCGGAGCGACGCAGCCAATGATGCTGACGACGAAAATGGTTACGGTCGATTGCTGGAGTTTCTTCAGCGACTGGTCTCGCTCGGATTGGCGGTGCAGGTCTTTGAGGGACAGCGGATCGGCCGTGTCGAAATCGGTCCCGCAGTAGCGGCAGCGGAGGGCGATGGATTTGATCTGCTCGCCGCACATCGGACATTTTTTGGTGTCGCCCCAGGCGGTCAGTGGAGCGGTGGAGGTCGTGGCGGACTTGTCGAGCGCGGGGGCCTGCTGGCATCCGTAAGTGCCGCAGCCACCGATCTCGGACCAGCACTCGCGATGATGAACCTGGTCGCATTGCGGGCAGGTGACGAGGAACTCCTCGGCGGCGATCGCGGTCTGGCAGATGGGACAGGTCGCGCCGGGATCACCGGCTTGCAGTTGCCGAGCGGAGAGGATCTTCGCATCGACCGTCAGCGCCAGCGCGGTCTTACAGGCCGGACACCGAAACACGCGGTTGGCCGAGTCTTTGGGCAACCGCACGTTGGCTCCGCATTCACAGGCGATAATCCGGCGGTCACTCATGACTCAAAGGTCCGACAGCTTCGCACCCAGCAGGCCCACCGAGATTCCATTCTCTTTGAGAACGCTGGTGGCTCTGCCGTTCACGATCAAGAGTATGAGGAGTCCAACGCACGGGATCAGCGACAAGATTCCTAAGAACACCCCCATCCCAGTGCTATAGACCTTCATCGCCAACAGAAACACGAACACGGTGGCGACCAGGCTGGCGGCCAAAAAACCAAGACTGATGACCGGACGTAATTGTTGTGGAGCGCCCATTTGCAGTCCAAAGAAGAGCATCTCCGCCAGAATGCAGAGCAGGATTCCCTTCTGAAACTTCGCGACGGATTTCAAGTCGTCCGAACTTTTTTTGCCTCGGCCGCCGGACCGCGACGTTCCTCGCTTCCGCAGTTCGGGGTCGAGAGTCTCACCACAGAACCGGCATTTCGCGGCGGAGGCGACGATCATCTCGCCACACATCGGACACGGCTTTCTCTTCGCAGTCTGATCGGCTGGCCCGTCCGTCTGTTCGTCCGCGTCGCCGTCGTCGTCAGAGTCGTATTCATCGTCAGCCGGCTTGGCCTTCACTTTGGATTTTGACAGCGGCTTGGAGGCCGGCTCTTCGCTGATTTCTTCGGCATCAATCGCCGCGCGAGGAATCGGTATGGTCGCTCCGCAGTCAGGGCACTTGGCCTTCTTGCCGGCCAGCGCGTCGGGAGCTTTCAACGACTTACCACAGTCGGTGCATTTCACGGAGATCGGCATATCAGGTCATCCTCGCTGAGGTTTGGGGTAATTCGTCATTCTGGCGAGCGGGGCGGCGTCAGCTCCGCGGCACTGACTTTCCTCGTAAAGTAGCAGGCACATTCCATGTGCCGTCCGCAATTCTCAGGCTGACGGCACATTCCATGTGCCTGCTACTTTCTAAAGTCAGTGCCATTGGGCTGACGCCGCTCCGCTCGGCAAATTCATTCATGCGATGCTGGCTCGTTAATCCTTCACGACCAAGGTGCTGGCCAGCAGGTCGTGCAACGCCTGCTTCTTCTCGGTGAAGCCCGCCATGATGAAGCCGATCGAGCAAAACATGTTGGACAGGATTTTTCCAAAGTGCCGCCCCGACGCTTGGCCAAATGAGATCCGGTTGCCCTCCAGATCGGTCACCCGAATCCCCAGCATCTTCTTGCCCACGGTGGCCTGCGTCGGTGAGCTTTCTTGAAATGCGGAGTACAGCCAGGGAAAAACAATCGCAATCGCCCAGATCACAAATCCACCGATCATTTCCACCGCCCCAGGGTCGTTTCCGCGGCCCGGACCTTGAATGGCGACCATGATTCCACCAACGATCATGAGCACCACAATCAGCACCACACCGCAGATGAAACCGTCCACAATCGACGCCACAAATCGCAGCCAGAATCCGGCGTAGTCGTCGCTCGAATCACGTCGGCGCGGCCCACTTTTTAAGCGCGAATCGAAAACCTCGCCGCAGTAGCGGCACTTGGCGGCGGCAGCGGCGATCGTCTCGCCACACATCGGGCACGGCTTGCGACCGTCAGCGTCATCAGCCGGCGAGTCCGACTCGTCTTCGTAGGATTCCGCGGGCTCGTCGTAGACTTCTTCCGCATCGACCGTCGGCTTGGGGATCGGCACGGTCGCTCCACAGTCGGGGCACTTGGCTTTCTTGCCCGCCAACGCATCGGGAGCCTTCAGGGCTTTGCCACAGTCGGTGCATTTCACAGAGATCGACATTGTGAGAACTCTCGTTTGGGAATCTGAGATTTGGAATTTGAGATTCTGCTCGGACTTCACCCTTTCGCTTCGCGCAGCGAGAACTCCAGCACGGTCTTGCCCATCACAATCTGGTCGCCACTTTGCAGCAGATGCTTCTTGATCGGGATGCCGTTGACGTACGTGCCGTCGGGAGATTGGCAGTCTTCCAGCTCAAAGCGTCCGCCGCGGTTGTGGATGATCGCGTGACGGGGTTCGATGGCCTCGTCTTTGAAGAGATAGATCTCGGCCTTCGGCGAACTGCCGAGCACGGTGGTGTCCTTGAACAACACGAACTGCTTGCCGGCCAGCGGTCCTTTGCGCATCAGCAACCAGGCGGTCTTCGTCCAGCCCTCGACCAGACCGACGAACAGACCGACCATCAGGCCCACCGCTGTGAACCCGATCGCGCGGCTGGCGGCCGCTTGGCCATCTGCCGTGGTTAAGACGTGCGCAATCGGGTCGAACAGGAGTCCGCCGAGTAAGCCCCCCAAGACGCCCCCCAAAAAACCATTGAAAATCACCTTCTTTTCACGCAGCGCGATCCCCTGCCCGATACCGGCGGGAATACTGATCAGCGCCCACGCGGCGGCGCGACCCATCATGAGGATCAGCAAGGCGATCCCCGTCCGCATCTTTCCTGGGTTCGGATTCTTGTTAAAAGAATCCGAGAGAACATTCGCCAGACCGAACAGGATTTCCGTCGGAATGATGGCGACCAGCCCTCCGCCGAAGCCGACTCCCAACCCGACTGCTCCCGAGATCACGGCGCGCCGAGCATTGCGGCACATAATCCCTTCAGCCGCTCCGAGGAACAGGGCAATCAACGCCCCGACGATGGCAAACCCCAACAGTCCCACGATCAATTGAATTCCGCCCCGCTGGATTTCGTTGTCGTCAATGAACGGCTCCAAGATCGCCCAGCCGCAAAACCCGCCCAGCCCGGCGCAGAGCGACAGATAAAACCAACTGGAGTAGATCATGCGGAGCAGCCACGACTGCGGTTCGATCTCTTCCGCGCCGCGCTGCATGGCCGATTGCACTTCCAGGTAGTCTTCCACCTGAGCGGAGAACAGCTCTTTCGCGTCGATCCGCAGCGGGGCATCCTGTGACACGGCGAACTCCTGAAAGATTCCTCCCGCCACCCTGCTTGCCAGGGTGGTTCCCGTGCTCTGCCGCTACGGCGTGCGAATCAGATTCGACTTGGCCGTTGGCTGGGCCGTAGCGGCAGAGCGCGGGAACCACTGGGACAAGCCCAGTGGCGGGCATTGATTGAAGCGGGCGGACATTCCAACAAACTGCGTTCGCCGCGTCACGGCTCCCGCGACTTTTCTGAAGACTTTTTCGGAGTGTCGTCCGGCTTGGTTTTTTGCGGACTCTGCGGTGGCTCTGTCTCCGATCTCTCCGACTCGGACGATTTGTCCTCGGCCGTTTTCTTGGCCGACTTCCGCATCTCCGCACGGGCCGCTTCGTCGTCGGCCAGACGACGGGCCATGCCGCGAATCTCTTCGCGAAGGATCGCACCATCTTCCGGGCTGATCGCGTAACGCTCCTCCAGTTGAGCCAGTAGCGCGCGGCATTCGTTCAGGGCCTGACGGACCACCGCCCACTCTTTGCTCAACTCCTTGGATTTGTCGCCGGAGAGTTTCACATGGTCCTCGGACAATTTGCCGATTTCGAGCGACAGAAGCGCGACCAGTTTCTGGAGATCCTCCAGTCGATGCTGCGATTCCGACCCCTTCCATTGGCGAAGGTGAGCCGCGACCCCTTCGATGATCCGCGCGTCTTCCCACGGCGAAGCCCGCCGACCAGACAGCAGGTAGCCGACCAGAAAGAACATCAGACACAATGCGAGCGTCATCAGCGTGCCGCCTCGCGTTCCACCGCTTTCAACCGGCGGAAAATTGCCGACGCTTGGCAGACTGGCCGACATTTCCGGCTCGCGAGGTGCCTCCGGCCCGCCGACTTGACCGCCGCCACGAGCGGTCGCTTCGCCTCCAGAGATTCGCCCGCCGATCCAATAGTGCGATGACAACACCGGCTTGCCGTCATGCCACTCAAAGACCCCTTCCGCATCGCGCACCGGATCGACCACGAACGCAAGCTGTCCCGGTCCGCTGAAAAAGTTCTCCTGAATAAACACGTCGCGGTCGGACAAAAAAATGCCGAAGTCCGGGTGCGAGTGATACCAGCCGACGATTCGCAGATTCGTGAACTTCGTGTCCATCTCGCGATTGATCTGAGTCCACGACTCGTGCGTGAAGGTCACCTCGGCGAACTTCTTGGTCGCGCTGTCGCAACGAATGATCTCGGTGATCCGCGCGAACGGGCCGTCGGCATCCTGTCCCCAGTCGCCGACCAGCACTCCGCAAATCTCGACCGACTTGTCTTCCTTCGCGTGAGCCACCGCTCGGCCATGCGCCGCCGGATGAAAGTGAATCCGAAAGTCCGCCGCTCGCGAGGCGGGAAACGGCGACTCGGCGAGCTTCTCGCTTCGCAGGAGACGGACATCAGGTTGATTTGCGGTGGACATGTTCGGGATTCCCGTGAGGGTCAGCTTTTGATATCGCAAATTGCGATATCAAGTTTGCAAAGTCTTTGCTGGTAAGGCTAATCGAAAACCGCTTGATTCCGTTTTAGCGATTCTTTCCGAGGTTTCACGGCTGTCTGGTCTTCATTCGCGCTCCACTTAATTCGCGCGGCTCAGAAAATGGCCGCGCGAATTAAGTGGAGCGCGAATGAGGCTCACAAAAAAACAAAATCAGAACATGCCTCCCGGACTACGGAACCGAGGATTGGGGTGTCGACCGGTCATGTTCTCAAGACGGACGCTTGATCTCCCGCGAATTCAAAGAACACCTGCTGCATTCCGCGACGGACGCCGAGGATGTCCCACGGTGGCACTCCGATCTCCGCCAACGTCCGGTCGTTGATCCCTTCGCGGCCATCGAGCGAATGAAACAAATGTGGCACGCGCGGTTCGTTGCACTTCGGGCAGCGGCCTTGTTGCTCGGTGATCTTGCCCAGCGAGGCGAACGAGGACTCGGTCGTCAGACAGCGCGGGCATTCGAGCGAGGCCAACACATCGTGATTCAATTCGACGATCGCTCCCTCGCCGACCTCTGCGCGAGCATGTTCCAGCAACTCGCCGACCGTCATCGTCGCGACCGACCACGGCTTCACGATGATCGGTTCATAAGCCTCGTGAGTCGGACAGTCGTCGCGGCGTGTGTAGTTCACGACATAGCTTTGATGCCACGTTCCCTCAAAGACGAAGCCGCGACCGGCGAGCGTTTCCAAGCCGTGCAGGTGCTTGACCGCCTCTTGGCATTGAATGCCGGCGATGACTGACGCGGTGGTCGGCGTGGTCGGCACCTTGCCTTGCTCCATCTCTTGCCGAGTCAGCAGCGCACAACTTCGCCGCGCTTCCAGCATCTTCCAATCGGTCTCGCTCATCGTGCATTCGTAGCACGGGCCGAGAGCGGGATCGAAGACACGTGCGACGCCGTCCAAGCGTTCGATCGCCCCGTCGATCCAGATGCGACCGACTCGCGCTGCCGCTTGGTTGATCGCCACACGCGCCTCGCGGTTGTCCAAGCCGCCGAGAATCACATCGGCCCAGCGATAGGCTCCGAGTCCGAGGTCGTAGACGATGTTGCCGACAAACGACGAGGCTTTGATCCCCGGATAAATCTCTTTCGCGCGAGCCGCCGCGACTTCGGCTTTCGGACGACCGATGTCCGATTCGCGATACAGCACCGAACGCGACAAATTGGAATTCTCGACTCGATCCAAGTCGGCGATGAAGACGTTGCCGATACCCAGCAGCGTGAGATTTTTGACGAGTTCATTGCCGATCGCGCCGGCTCCGATGACCAAGACTTTCGCGGCGGCCAGGCGTTCTTGATCCCACCAGCCGATCAGCTCGAACCGCGAGAACCGGCCGTTCTGAGACTCTTCGACGTCCGTGAGACGTAGGACGTCGGTCATGGCCGCGGCCTTCGTGCTCCGGCCGTGATCTCCGGTTGCAGTCGCAAGATGTCGCCGTCTTTCACGCTCGCGCCCTCCAGCGTCTCGGTGTCGAGCAACTGCCGGCCGCTGGCGCGATGATGAAACTTGTAGCTCATCATCTGCCCGTCCGGGCTGTTGCGTGGCAGGTTGAGCTTATCGACCAGCACGGCAATCAGCCGATTCACCGCCGCATCCGACGGGACTTCGACCACCTGTTTCTTGTTGCCGGTCGCGTCCCACACTTCGATCGTCATCGCACTCATGAATGGTTCCTCGTGAAGGGGCGATTACTGTGTCGAAGTCGCCGATGCGATTCAAGCAGCCGCGCGATACGGGCACGTCGAGTTGGCGGAATTGTGTCTCGGAGGAGCTGTCAGTACCGTGATGCCCTGCCAAAATTCCAGGCCCAACCTGACGGTCCAAGGTCGAACTTTCGTGATGGCACGCTCTGAGAAAACACCGATGCCAGCCTCGCAGCGCGGTTTCACGTTGATCGAATTGCTTGTGGTGATCGCGATCATCGCCATCTTGATCGCAATGCTGCTGCCGGCCGTTCAACACGCGCGTGAGGCGGCTCGGCGTAGTCAGTGTCGGAACAATCTGAAGCAGATTGGACTGGCGCTCAACAATTACTACGAGGTCTGCCGCACGCTGCCCCCCGGACGAATTCGCAGTTCCGTCGATGGACAGGGACGCTGTTTCTCCGCCTATGCGCACCTGTTGCCGCATCTCGACGCGACGCCGCTGTTTCGACAAATCAATTTCAATGCCAATCCCGACGACCCCGCCGCCAACGGCTCGGCTCTCGGTCAGACGATCAGTTTCTTTCTTTGCCCCACCGACTCGTATGCGGTTCTGCAATCGAGCAGCGTGGGCGGCATCGTCGTCAACAGTGCCGTCCACAACTATCCGCTGTGTACCGGCACCACATTTCCCGTGTCGCCACGCAATCCCGGCGGAGTCCCCGTCACGGGCGTGTTCTACGAGAACTCCAGCACGCGCTTTCAGGACGTGCGCGACGGCAGCAGCCAAACGGTCTGCATCAGCGAAACGGTGAAGTCCAATCCCGGCGGCCCGGTGATTTGGGACGGACTCTCTGCGACGAACGGCTTTGTGCTCACGCAAGGCAATGACAATGCCACCAACGGTCCCGAGTTGACGAACTATGCGACGCAATGCCACGGAGCCGGACTGCTGCTGCAACAGACGCGCGGCAGTCGCTGGCTTTACGGTGCTCCGGGGCATTCGATGTACAACCACCTGCGGACTCCGAACGATCGCGACGTCGATTGTCGTGGCGGCCTGCCTCACAGCAGCCGCACGAACTTCTGGTGGGACCGACTCTCGTTGAATGTCGCCGCCCGTAGCCAGCACACTGGTGGCGTCCAGGCTCTGTTCGTGGATGGCCATGTGCAGTTCATCAGCAACGGAATCCACCTCGCGACCTGGCAAGCCCTCGGCAGCCGCAATGGCCGTGAAGTCGCCGGCGAGTTCTGATGCAGCTACCAATTGAAGTCGAACCGCATCGCCAGCAGATTGGATTTCGTCGCCCCAAAGATGGTC
The DNA here is from genome assembly GCA_945893045.1 of Planctomyces sp. SH-PL62. Taxonomy (GTDB): domain Bacteria; phylum Planctomycetota; class Planctomycetia; order Planctomycetales; family Planctomycetaceae; genus SXKJ01. The sequence continues at coordinate 25,277 of CAMDEA010000078.1, read as the reverse complement.
TGCGAACTTGTGACGGGGTGAATCCAATCGAACATGATGCGAGTGCGATCGGACCAGTACCAATTCATGCCGACCGTGAAGTCGTTGTACTCTCCCTGACTGACATCGCTGAGATTCAAATACGACCAGCGCGCCTTCGCTTCCCAGGCTCCCCAACCGCAGCCGTCGGTGGTCAGGAAAAAGTTTGTCTTGGGAACATTGCGAGTGAACTGCGCGCCGTGCTGTCCGAATCGGTCGTACATTCGATTCTCGCCGGTCAGGAAGTAGCTCAGATGAGCATAGGCTCCCCCAACCGTCGCGGGGTCACTGGCTAGGAGGTTGACTCGCGAGAGGAACGCCTCGCTCTGCACGGTGACTGGCCCCCACACCACGGCCAACTCGACGTTGCCCGTCGTCAGATGACTTGCGTCGAGCGAACCGCTGTCGATCAATCGTGGCCCTTCATGGACTTGCGGCCGAGCACGAAAGCGAACCTTGTTGTCTTGGTCATCGGTGTAGAGCACTCCCGCGCCGAGATGCACGAGGTAGCGACCGTTGGATTCCTCGTCGTAGTACGGCAGCCAGGTGACGCGACCGCTTAACCGCAAACCTTGGTTGTCGTCGATCCGCTCTTTGAGCGAATCGCTGATGTTGTCGAAGAACGCGCCGTAGGTCCAAGTGAGATTCTTGTCTTCAGTGGCGTTGTAGAACGCCACGCCGATTTCCCGTTCGCCGGTGAAGACTCCTTGCGTTGGAATCGAGCGTTCCAGAAACGTGCCCATCGTGTCGTTGGTGACTTGTTCCAGGCTGAACGGGACAAAGAAATTGCCGATGCGAAAGCGGCCCAGCCACGGAATGTCGTTCATCGAGAGGTAGGCGTCTTTGATTCCCGGAGAGGTCACATTGTCGTTCTCGCCGACAGTCTCCGGTTCGAGCGTCATCTGCAATCGGAAATCGAACTGACCGTATCCCGTGCCGTTGGCCGCGAGTCGCAGTCGGCGCAATTCGACGTAGTCTTTCGTGCCGGGCGCGGCGGCTGGCCCGGTAATCGCCGAGTCGGCGTCCGCCCAGTTGATGTAATCCAACTGCACATGCCCGCCGAGCTTCACGGTCCACTTCTTGATGGAGTCGTCCGACCAAACGGCGGCGGGCATTCTCTCGCTGCTGGTCCCGGACGATGGTTTTTCATCGGCGACTTTGCGGCTCTTCAGTTCGTGCTCCAACTCCGCCACTCGTTCTGCGAGGTCCGCAACGGCGGTGTCGCCAGTGGGCAGGTGCATGTCGAGATCGCTGGTTTGAGCAGGCAACGATGAAAGACTCGCGAGGGAGGCGAGCATCCCGAGCAGCAATCTCCTGAGAAATCTGACGTTCACAAAAAGTATCCAAACTCGAAGTTGCCGATCTCGCGAAAGTTCGGGGCGAAGTCTCACGACTTCGACTACGGGACAGACTCATTGCCGGGTGAAACGTCGGCATCCAGCGGCACGTTTCCGGTCGCAGTGAAGAGACGGAATTGAGATTTGTTGAACGACGTGAGCGTTTGCAAGTATTCCAACCGCGCTCGGTCGAGAGCTTGCATGGCTTGCAGAGCTTCGATCGGCAAGCCCGCTCCTTCGCGGATGCGTTGCACGTTTTTGTCGAGCGACTCGATGGCCGAAGTCACCGAGAGACGCGAGATGCCGAGTTGTTCGCGGCGCGAGGCGACCGATTCGTGCGCGGAGACGACTTCTTCGGTCACACGGTCCACGACACGCGCGAGGTTCAGGTTCGCGTTCGTCAGTTCGAGTTGCTCACCCTGTTGGCGATAGCTGTCGCCGAAGCCGAGGTTGCGAAGCTGCCACACGGCAGTGGCGCTCAAATCTTCGCGGTTGTCGAAACTGTTGAAGAAGCCTTTCGGATCGCCGGTGTGGCCGCCGCCAAAGCCGCCCGCTTGATAGCCAACCTGCAATCTCGGCAGCAGCGGAGCCCAGCAGGCTTGTTGCACGCGAGCGTCCGCCGCGCTCACCAGCCAGCGGCCCTCTTCGATTTCCGGGCGATGTTGCAACGCGAGATCCACGAACGCGCCGGGTTCGCCGTCGGCGGGATAAATCTCCAGCGGCACGAGCTTTGTTTCGACCGGGACCAGTTGCACGCGCGCGTCCAGATGCAACCGCCGAGCGAGTGCGGCCGACGCCGTGATCGTCCGCTCGCGAGCCAGTCGTTCTTGCTGCTTGCGAAACTGGAATTCGGCTTGTGCTCGCGCGGCGTCCGAGGGGAGTCCCACTTCACGCTTCACAAACGACTCCGTGACCTCCGCCAGTCGCTCGGCATTCGCGCGTGTTTCCTGAGCGACCACGAGCGCGGCGTGAGCGGCCAGCAAGTCGAAGTAACCTTCCGCGATTTCCAGCAACGCTTGATTGCGAGCCGCTCCGACCGATGCCGAGCGAGCGTGAACCAACTGATGCGCGACCAGCTTGGCGTACAAGACCTCGGACAAATCCCACGAGAGCACCGGGCCGCCACCAACAAAGAACGACTGCCGGCGCGTGTCGAAGACTTCGCCGATTGCTCGTTGGATTTGTCCGTCGTGGTACTGATAGCTCGGCCCGGCAATCAGGTCGGGCAACCAAAGCGCGGTCGCGGCCTCTTCGCGGAGCAGTGCTCCCTCGTAACGGTTGCGAGCGAGTTCAATCTCCAAACTGTTGGCATCGCCCAGCCGCAACGCCGTGGACAAGTCGAGCGGATAGACCTGCCGATCGGCGCGTTTGTCGGCAGTCACAGCCAACTCTTGCAGCGGCGTTTCATACTGTTGACCCGCCGGTATCAGCCGGGACGCGCTAGCGTCCGGTTTCGATGGATGGGAATCCTCGCCCGATTCGCGGCCAGAACCGGACGCTAGCGCGTTCCGGCTGATTGGTTCCTGAGCCGACGCCAACTGGATGTCGTAGGTCGCAGCGGGTGTCTGCGGAGGAACGATCGCCGTGTGTGTCACGGTCGGTGGATGCGGTGTCTGACATCCAATCGCGAACACGACCAACGAGACGCCAACCAACATGGACTGGTGAATGCGACCAACCTGGCCCTCGCAGTATCGACGATTCATCGCGTTGACTCCTGACGGTGACAACCCGCCATCCACAAGCTGGCAGCTTGTGGCGACGTTGGACCGGTGGCCTGAACCGGCGGAATCGGCCGAGCGGCTCGGCGCGGACAATTCGATCCTGCATCCTTCATCGGAGCGACGCGCCGGAAACTTCGCGGGATCGTCAGGTCAGGCATGCACGGCAGAGCAAACGCCATCGTCACAAGCGTCAAACTTTGCCCGGTTTGCTGAGACGCCGACACGGGCCGTTGTTCACCAAAACGCGGATTGGAAAAGCCTTTTCCGCGCAGGCAAGCGATGCGAAGACGAACGAGCGTCAGCATTTCGCTTTGCGCCCAACGGGAGAACTGCTATTTCACGCCCACACCGCTTAGGAGTTTGTGATGTCTACAACGGCTGTTTCGCGCACGAGCGAGTTGCCCTTGGAAGTTGATACGGTCGCTGGCCAGCTTGGAGTGCGTGCTGAACTCGCTCGAGTCATCGCCATGACCGAGTCCGTTTTTCCAGAAGCCGCTTGGCGAGTTGAGATCGACGACGATCCGGAAGTCACCGACGACCGTCATCTGGCCATCGTGGTACGCACCGATTTTTCCAGTGTGGAGGAATTGGTGGCGAGTCAGTGGCGCTGGCATGAACAACTCTTTGCTTGTTGTCCGGCTCCGTTGGCTCCGATCTTTCGCTTGAGCACGGAATCGGCGTCATGATCGACGGTACGGAGTTTCTGCGGCTCGCGGAGCATTACGCGACGGGAACGACCGAGGCCGATTGGCGATCCGCCGTCAGCCGCGCCTATTACGCGGCGTTTCATGTGGCTCGCGCGTTTCTGACCGAGCTTGGTTTTGACACGCCTCGTGCCGATGCCGCTCATGCGTATTTGTGGCGGCGATTGGAAAATGGAGGTCATGTTCCGCTCGCATTGGCCGGTTCTCGGCTGAACCAACTGCGAGGCGAACGAAATCGCGCCGACTACGACTTGCAAACCGATCTGCGTTGGAAGGATGCGCAAGCAGCCGTGAAGTCGGCTGCGATGATCGTTACCGCTTTGCAGAGCTTGCCTCCGAACGCTCGCCAACAGATCACGGAAGCAATGAAGAACTACGAACACAATGTGTTGCGTGAATCGACTTGGCGAAAGCGGCCACGCTGACGGTTGCCGAGCGAACGATTGCCTTTGAACGTCAGCGTTCGCTCACGCGTGAGGCCGCGACCGTTTGGCCGTCAGCGAGGTTGCCTTTGTTACTGATGACGACTTCTTCGTCACCGGTCAGGCCGCTGACGATTTGCACGACGCGGCCGTCGTCGTAGCCGGTTTCGACGCGCGTGCGGTGAGTCTCCCCTTTAGACACCGTGACGACGAACAAACCCTCGCCCGTGCCGTACAGCGCGGAAGCGGGCACGGTCAAAGCGTCTGCCACATCGGACAGCACCAGCGTCACCGAGCCGAACATGCCGGGATACAACTGGTCGTCCGGATTCTTCACGTCGATTTCGACGCGCATCGTGCGGGATTTCTCGTCGAGGCTCTTGGCCATGCGCGTGACCTTGCCGGGGACGACCACCGATTTGAGCGCCTCGAACTTCATGCTCACCGAGTTCCCCAAGCGAACCAGCGGCACTTCCTTTTCGGGGACGCGCATCACGACCGTCACCGATTGCGTGCGCGAGATCGTGAACAGCGGCGTGGCCTTGTCGCTGCTGGGACTGTGAACGTACTCGCCGGGATCGACCGTGCGGCGCGTGATCGTGCCGGCATACGGAGCCTTGAGATTGGCGTACTCGGCCAGCACGCGAGTCTTCTCGCGGTCGGCCGAGGCCACGGCGACCTTGGCTTGTTTCGTCTTCACGTCGGCGTTCGCGCTGGCGAGCTTCGCCTGCAGAATCTTCAGGTCTGACTCGACCGCATGCTGCTTCGCGACCGCGCTGTCGTAGGCCGATCGAGCCGACAAATATCCGAGTTCTTTTTCATCCGCGACCTGCTTGCTGCCGGCGTTGTCGGCCGCGAGGGCTGAGTACCGCTCGTACTCTCGCTTGCGAAAATTGCGGTCGGCCTCCGCCTTCTTCACGTCGGCCACCGCCAGTTCCAGTTGCGAGTCGTGAGTCTCCAACGCCCCTTGAGCGACCGTCACGGCCGTGCGAGTTTGAGCCAACTCCGCTTCGGCTTGCGTGACGAGTGCCTCCTTGAGCGCGATCTCCTGGTCGAGTTCCGGGACATCCACTTCGAGCAGCACCCGCCCCGCCTCGACCACATCGCCGATGTCGATGTTGACGGAGTTCACATAGCCGGAGACTCGCGAGAATAAATCCGCCGAGGCCGCCGCTTCGACGATCCCCGGCTGCTGAAACTTCTGGACGAGATCACGCCGCTGCGGCACGACCGTCTGAACCGAGATCGCTTGCCCCGACGTGGCTCGCACGGCAGTCGATTCCTTGGACTCCTGATTCACGGACGCTCGCTTCTGATCGGTCGCATCCGATCCAACCACGGGTTTGCTGCAACCGGAAAGGTTCGCGAGGCTCAGAGCCGTGCCGCACAGTAGAGCCAACGTCGCCGTTCGTAGTTGCAAGTTCGTCATCAAAGCGACTCCTGAAATCAAACACTGTCAAAATCGAGGCGGAGTGTAGTCGCGTCGTTGCTCAGGCCGCGACTTCGGCCGGTTTGGACGCGGTTGGGCGGCGGAGCCACGAATACAAAATCGGCACGACGAACAACGTCAGGATCGTCCCGGCCAGCAGGCCGCCGAGCACGGCACGGCCGAGCGGGACGTTGGCTTCGCTCCCCTTGCCCATGCCGACGGCCATCGGGATCAGGCTAATGAACGTCGCCAGGAAGGTCATCAAGATCGGCCGCAAGCGCATCGCGCCGGCCATGACGATCGCTTCGCGCACGGCCATGCCTTGCGAGAGCAGCCGGTTGGCGAAATCGACCAGCAGTACGCTGTTCGCCACGACGATGCCGACCATGAAGATCACCCCCATGCTCGATTGGACGTTCAGCCGCGTGTCGGTGAAGTACAGCGTCACGAGCACGCCGGTAAGCCCCAGTGGGACTACGGCGAGGATGATGAACGGGTCGAGATACGACCGGAACAACGCGACCATGATGAGGTACACGAGCACCGTCGCCATCAGCAGGCCGGCACCCATGCTGCCGAACGCCAGCCGCATTTGCTGGACTTCGCCGCTCATGCGAACTTGCAGGCCGGCGGGGATGTCGAGCTTCGCGATTCGGCGTTCGATGTCAGCCGCCACGCTCCCCGCGTCGCGTCCCGAAACATTCGCCATGACCTCGATCACCGGCGAATAGTTGGCGTGAATGATCTCCGCCGAAGTGCTCGTGCGATGCAGGCGGGCGACGTTCCGCAGCAGCACCGTGCGATCGGCGTGCTTGCTGGTAATTGGAATGTTCATCAGGTCGTCGATCGAGTCCACCGCTTCCTCGCGATATTGCACGCCGACCCAATACTGATTGCCGCTCACCGGGTCGATCCAGAAGTTGCGTGAGAACTGGATGCTCGAATTAAGGCACGTCACGACGTTGCGAATGACGTCCTGTTGGCTGAGTCCCAAATCGGCCGCCTTCGCCCGATCCACGGAAATGAAAAGCTGTGGGTAGTCAAACCGTTGCAGAATGCGCACGTCCGCCGCGCCAGGGACTTCGCTCGCGGCTTGCAGAATCTCGCGAGCCAGCTTGCGTCCTTCGGTCGTCTTCTTGCCGGAGATTTGAATGTTGATCGGCGAGAGCGCTCCGTAATTCAACGCGGCCGACACGAGTCCGCCGGTGTTAAACGCGAACTCGATGCCGGGGAACTTTTCGTTGAGCACGTTCCGCAGCCGTTTCGCGTACTCCTGCGCCGTCTGCTTTCGCTGTTCGGTCAACTGGACCTTGAGCACCGCGTCCTGCGGCCCGGTGTTCGGCGTGTAGGCCGCCGACCAGTCAGGCACGAGACCGAGTTCCGAGATGATCATGCTCAGGTCGGCCGCTGGGATCGTCTGCTTGATCGCGTCCTCGACCTGGATGACGGTCTTCTCGTGAACCTCCAGCCGCGAACCGGTCGGCCCGCGCACCGTGATGACCAACTGACCGGCATCGACTTCCGGGAACAACTCTTGGCCGAGCTTCGGCCCCAGCAACAGCGACGCTCCGAACAGGCTCAGCACCACGACGACGACCTTGAATCGGTTTCGCAACACGAACCGCAGCATCCGTTCGTAAACCCGGACCATCAGGCCGAGCGTGTGCTCGACCGGCGCGTGCAGCTTTGCGATCAACGATTTCTTCCGCTTGTGCCCGTGAGCATGCCCGTGTCCGTGGGCGTGCCCGTGAGCCGCACCGTGTCCCGCGCCGTGTTCGTCGTGGCCCTTCAGCCACGTCGCGCACCACGCGGGAACGAGCGTCAGCGACAACCCGTAAGACGCCAGCATCGCGAACGTCACGCTGAGTGCCAGCGGCCGAAACAAGAACTTGCCCATGCCCGGAGTGAACGCGATCGGCACGAGCACAATGATTGTCGTGCATGTTGCCACGAGCACCGGCAACGCGACTTCCCCCGCTCCGTCCAAGGCTCCTTTGAACGCCGACTTCTTCTCGTCCTTCATGTGCAGATGCCGGTGCGTATTTTCGAGCACGACGATCGCGTTATCGACCAGCGGGCCAATCGCCAGAGCCAGCCCGCCGAGCGTCATCGCGTTGATCGTGTTTCCTGACGCCAGCAAGCACGCGATGGCCGCCAGGATCGACAACGGGATGCACGTCACTGCGATGATCGTCGTCCGTACGCTGCCGAGAAACACGAGAATCATCAGCGAGGCCAACGCCGCGCCGAGGACTCCTTCGTGCAGCAGGCTTTCGATCGCGCCGCGAACGTACACCGACTGATCCATCACGACTTCCGGCTTCACCCCTTCGGGGACACGTTGAAGCATCGTGGGAATCGCCCGCTTCACGCCATCGACGACGCTCAGCGTGCTGGCACCCTGCTGGCGATACACCGGGACATACACCTGCCGCCGGCCATTGATCCGCACGGTTCCCGTCTGAATGCGGTTCGCGTCTTCGACCGTACCGACGTCGCGCAGAAAGGCCGCGTTACCCGACGTCGTTTTCAACGGCACGTAGCCCATCGCCTCCGGGCTTTCAAACATGCTGTCCGAGTCGATCTGGTAGTCGATATCACCGATGCGAGCGCCGCCCGTCGGCAACATGATGTTCGAGTCGCTGATCGCGTCCACGACATCCACCGGCGACAGATTGCGCGCCTCGATCTTGTCCCGATCGACGTAGGCCATGACCGCTCGCACCTTGCCGCCGAACACCGCCGGAGCAACGGCCCCCGGCACGGATTGAATGACATTCCGCAGGTCATAGCGGCCAATATCCTGCAACTCCCCTTCGGTGTGCTGTTCGCTCGCCACGCTCAGAATGCACGTCGGCATCGTGGCCGATGGATCGAACGGCAACACAATCGACGGCAATGTTCCCGGCGGCAGATATCTCAAATTCGACAACGCCAGCGAATTCACCTGAGTCAGCGCGCTGTTCGGATCGGTCGTGTCGCTGAAGTAATTCCGAATGATGCTGACACCGACCATCGACTTGGACTCTTGCAACACCGTTCCGTTGGCTTGCCCGGTCCACCGCTCCAGCCGATTGGTGATGTTCTTCTCGACGACCCCGGCGGGCATCCCGCTGTAAAACGTCATCACCTGCACCGCCGGCGCGCGGAAAATCGGCAGAATGTCCACGGGAATCGACCACGTCGCCACCAACCCCAAGACCACAATCGCAATCGCCAACACGCTGACCGCATGACGATTGTTGAGTGCGAAGCGAACCAGTCCCATGCTTGATGTCTCAGTCTCGGTCGTGGTGGAATTTGGAGCGAGGCAACATATCAATGCCGTCCGTCATCGCCCACCATTGTTTCGAGATTGTCATCTCGGTTCCCAATGATGTGAGTGATCGAGCCGCACCGCTCGCAAAGTCGTTCCGACTGAGCGTCCTTCGTGCCACGATTTGTAGCGCGCTGGAACCTCGTTTCTTGCAGCCGGTTCGCCAATGGTTGTGCTCACCGGAAGCATCACACCATCAGCACGACGGCCAAAGATTTTTCCGTCGTGAAAAAAAGGTTTCCTTGGAGGACTTCTTAAGACTCACTTTTTTTGACACACCCACAGTGACTCCTTTGAGAATCCTCAAAACACCGTACAGTTCAGCGAAACGGGAATGCCGGTTTGCTGCGAAATCTCATCGCAGCAGCGGCGGACATTCCCGATCGCTTGGCAATCGTGAAACCGAGCATCCACCAGCAGTCTTCGACCAAGCGGCGTGATGCGCACGTCGGTCAGTTGGATTGCCAGCAGGCGATGCCGCAGTTCTTGAATCACCGCGACCAGATCAGTGGGAGTCGAAAGTGTGGACATCGTTGGGCACTCTCATCCTTGAGCTTGTTGGATCGGAATTTGGGAATCGGAATGTTGTCGCGTTTCAGGAATCTGGCGTATGGAACAGCTCGGCCTCGCGGCGATTCGCGAGGCCGAGCGTCCCCTGGCGGAACCTCGATTTGCGGTGGAGCGTCGGGAGGTCAAAGCGAGGTTCCAGTGCATCCTCGTCAAGCCACTTGGGCTGTCGGAGATTCAGTGGTTGTGTCGTGATTGAAGATTCCGGGAAGGGTGAGCAGTTCGGTGAGCGACTGTTCGATGACGTGCGTGGCGGCGTCGCGAACTTGGAACGATTGCGGATGGACGGCGACCGAGACGGCGGCGGCGTTGAGCAGGCAGATGTCATTCTCGCCATCACCCACGGCCAGCACGTCGGCGGGATGCAGGCCCATTTGATCGAGGACGTGGAGCATCACGTTGAGCTTGCACAGCGAGTGTTGCGGGCAGCCCTGCGGGTGTGTCATCGCGGGTGAGAGTGTGATCTGCCCGGTGGCCTCGCCGCGTTGAAATCGCATCAGGTGAGCGATGCTGAAGTCGGCGAAGACTCGGCGGCGCACGATCTCGGCCGCGATGCGGAAACTGTCGGTGACGATGCCGACGCGGTATCCAGCCTTGCGAAGTGCGATGACGGTTTCGGCGGCACCGGGCATCAGCGGCATGGCTCGCGCGGTTTCTTCAAACACCGATTGCGGGACACCGGCGAACAGCGCGGCAATGCCGCGTGTGCGTTCTTCGGATGACAAGTCGAAGTTGTCGAGATACCGCTCCAGTTCCGCCATCTTGTTGGTCCGCTGAGCCAGACTGACGATGAACCGGCCGCGCAGCAGCGTGCCGTCCATGTCGAACAGGGCGAGCCGCTGACCTTGCCCGATGCGATTGAGGACGAGGGAGAGTTCGGCCTGAGCGAGGCGTTCAACTTCCGTGACTTCGCGGACGTGCGAGTTCGTGAGGCGGCTGTAGCGAGCGGCGCGATCGAGCAGCGTGCGGACCACTTGTTGAGCCATGTCGCCGAGCACTTCCAGCGGATGACTGTCGTGTTCGATGTGGCCGATATCGACTTGAGCCAGTTGTGCTCCGGCCGCCGAAGCGTCGAGGAACAAGCCGAGATCGACGCCGAAGTCCGTTTCAAACCGCAGATTACGCAGCAGCGAACGGCGAGCGGCGATGATGCCGCCGAGCGGTTGCTCGAAAGCATTCAGTTCCGGGAAGAAGGTTTTCAGCAACGGTCGAGCCGTGAGTGTGGTGACTCGACCGGCTCGGCGTGAGAAACCGGCTTTCACGAAATCGGCGCGCTCTTCGCGAATCGGCAAAGTGAGTTGTTCGAGCAAATCATCTCGCAGTCCCGACAAATCGCCGTCGAGATACGCGACGATTTCATTTTGCGCCGCCCACAGACCGTCCTCCATCGAAGCTCCCTTGCCAAGCAGTGTGCTGGTAATGACTCGTGCGCCGGCCTCGACCGCTAAACACGGCGTATCGTCCAACGAGCCGTCATCGACGACGATCACTTCCGTCACCAGCGGGCAACGCCGCGCGAACGCGACCACGGAACCAATCGTCTCGGATTCGTTGAGCACAGGGATGATGACCGAAATCATGCGAGCCTCCATTTGGGGTGTTCACTCCCCGTAGCCGAAATCGTGAGATTTCGGTTGTTCCTTCGCACCGACATCTCACGATTTCGGCTACGGTTAACTGTCGGTGAACTCAAAATCCGGCGGAGACGATCCGTTCTCGATGCGTTTGAAGTGCTGTCGTGTTGTGTGGCTCACCGCGGGCCGATGGGGAAGACACACAACGCGAACGGAACGCTCCGCCGGTGGCTGGGTTGAGGTTCGTCAACAAGCGACGGTGGCCTCGACTCGTTGGAAGGACAACAGGCATTCCAATCGTTGTTGCAAGTGGGTCGCAGAGACGGGTTGCCAGACCAGATCGTCGATCGAGTATTCGGACATCCGATACAGCAAACTCGGTTCGCAGCCAGCGGTCAGAATCATCACGAGGTTATTACGGAGTTCTGGCTGCTTGTCGCGCACGGCGAGCACTCCGTCGCCGCCGCCCCACGCGATGTTCGGGTCCAACACCAGCACGTCCGGCTGAAAGCCTCGCAATGCCGCGACGCATTCGACGCCGCTGAAGACCAACCGGCAGTCGAAACCGGCCGCCCGCAAGTGCTGGTGATACGACCGCCAGCGCGACGTGCTCAAGCCAGCCAACAAGATTCGTGATGCGGTCATCGTCTGCCTTTACTCCGCGTTTTGCTTTCGTAGGACAGGCTTCTCGCCTGTCGTGCGTCGAGAATTCTGAACTCCGACAGGCAAGAGGCCTGTCCTACGGACTCACCGCGCGACGCGGATCACGCCGGTCATGATGGTGGATTCGCCCGATTCCACTTCTTCGGCCGCGATGCGGTCGTGGACTTCGCGACGCAGCACGCGCACCGCCGGAGGCGCGATGACGCCCAAGCGAACCGCTCGGCCGCTGGTGGCCAAAACGGCAATGCGGATGTCCCGATCAATCACGATTTCGTCGCCGATTTTGCGTGACAGAACCAACATGGCCGACTCCTTCCGTGGGACGATGCGTGGGTCGCGACAACTTCTCGAAACGAGGGTAGCCGCTCAGCTTCCCGAAAAGAGCGACCACGCCTCGTCGTCGAGAAGCGACCACCGAGTGGGGTGGTGGTGAACGTCCCAAGGCAACCACCGTGCCAACGGTGGTTCATTGCTCGGCCCCGTCGAGTTGAAACGGTTCGTAACCCGCCGACTACTCAGCAAGTGTCGTTGTCTTGGAGCATCAGGGATTCACGATTGAACCGCTGCGAACTTCTGGACGCGAACCTTGGAACGGCGAAAGAGGCTTGTCGCCAGGGAAAATTCTTTTCCACAGCAAGGCTTTCAAACGGCGGTGCGCGCACTTCAAAAGGGGTAATTCTCCCGAATCGACCGACCCGCAGCTCGCGGCACGAGCGTTGCCACATCGCCTGTCAGTTTGGAATGCCTGACCAACAAATCGTCATGGCGAATTCGCCGGGAGGTTGTCATGGCTCGCCTGTTGATGCTGACGGATCGACCCCGCGATGGACTGCGTGATTATCAAACTGCGTTGCGATTGGCCGAGCGGTTGAACGCGAGCGATGTCGCGGCCTTGGTCGCTCGGCCCCAGCAGGCGGTCATCCCCGCTGGGTTTGACGCCACTCTGCCGGATGGTGGTTTAGGAACCGTGTGGACCTCGCCTTGGCCGATGGATGTCGCGATTCCTTCCGTCGAGGAAGTCGAATCACTGTTTCAAGCGTGCCATCGCGAATCGTTGTGGCGCGGAGTCCGTTGTGAAACTCAACAGACGCGCCTGATGTTGGTGACGGCGGCGGCCACCGTGTCGCGACTATTCGGGCTGCTGGTGGTGTCGGGCGCATCGCTTCGGGATGAGAACGGCGAAGCGTATTGGATGCGCAATCTCTGCCAGCAAGTGGACCGCCCATTGCTCGTCACCAACGGCAATGGCGACATCAACGATTGGCGGCGCATCGTGGTCGCCGGTTCCACGCCGCAAGAACACAACCAACTGATGCGTTGGGGCGAGCATTGGTCCGAAGAATTGTGTCTCCCATTGCAGTCCCTCGAACTGCCTCAACCGACCCCTACAATTTGGCCCTGGATGCGGAGCGTGTGGCAACTCCTGTCTCCGGCTATGCACCGTCAGGCGGTTCGTGAGTCGTTGGCGGCGTTTCACCTCGATGCGCACGACCTATTGCTCGTCGGACGCCGAACTCTTCACTGGCCGGATCAAGCCGGTGGGGTGTTCATCTCGCCCACCGACTTGATCGAATCGCCGCTTGCTGCCGTCGGACTTCTGCCCACGACGCTCGATCACGCCGCGTGCCAATTGCTGTTCTCGGACTTCGATTCGTTCGATGCTCCGTTAGCGACGAATGAGGTGTTTGCAGCGTGAAGCGCCTTGATCGACAGCTCGTGGTGATGATTTTGGTGCATCACGCGACGACTTTTTTTGGCCCCGAAGCCTCAACGCCACGCCTGACAGCTTGAGTCCGGCAAGTCACAATGCCGCCAGCGCCGTAGGACTCAATTGATTCTCGGAAATTCACGAAGAGGGCAACATGCTCAGGCGGATGGTGGTGGGATTAAACAGTTCGGAACTCAGCCGCGAGGCGGGGGAATTGGCGATAGCGTGGGCGAAGACTCACGCGGTCAGCATGTTGGGGGTGGGCGTGGTCGATCCGACTGTGTTGGCTCCCGCTGAACCGGTCCCGCTGGGCGGAGCGTCGTTCAAGCACGAGCGGGATGAAGCCGTGCTGGCGTCCGCTCGGCAGAACATCGCGGAACTGTTGGGGGCGTTTCAGAAATCGGCTGAGGCGGCGGGAGTCAGCGTCGTCACTGTTCAACTGGAAGGGAACGCCGACGACCTACTCGCGCAAGAGTGCAAGCGCGGCGATTTGCTGGTCGTGGGACTAAAGCATCGTGGCAACGACGACGTGACGTTGCCGGTTTCGGACACTCTCGAAGCCGTTTTGAAGAAGGCCGCTCGGCCAGTGCTGTGCGTTCCCGCGAGCGTCACCACGGGCCAGACCGTGGTCGTGGCCTATGACGGCAGTGTTCCTGCGGCTCGCGCGTTGTCCTCGCTCGTCAATCTCGGTTTGTTCAAGGATCACATCGTCAAAGTCATCGCCGTTGAGGAAGTCCCCGGCGAGCATGTCGCCTCACTGACTGCCGCCAACGAGTTCTTGACCTGTCACGGCTATCAGACACACATCGAAACCGTGCCACTGACCGCCAGCGTCGCGGACAGCTTGCTCGCGCGAATCGCTGCGTTGAAGCCGTGTTTGGTCGTGATGGGAACTCACGGCAAAGGCTGGCTTCGCGAGATGTTGTTCGGTTCGGTCACGAAAACGCTGCTTGGGAAAGTGTCTGTGCCTGTGTTGTTCGATCACTGAGGCAAAGTAGCCCGGTCACTCCGTGGCCGGACAATCCGGGTCACAGGAGTGACTCGGATACGTTGAAAAGAACGGCGGCCCGCATGGACGTGATGAAAAGTTTGCTGGAGTTCGCCGTGTGTGCGGCGTTTATTGTCGTTGCTGGAACGGTTCTCACGAAATGTGCCGACACGATTGCCGAAGTGACGAAGCTCGGCCGATTACTGGTTGGCAGCGTGCTGCTGGCGGGAGCAACCTCGTTGCCGGAACTGACTGTGGATATCTCGGCCATTCGGCTGGGAGCGCCCGATTTGGCAATCGGCGATTTGCTCGGCAGCAGCTTGGCGAACTTACTCATTCTGGCGGTGTTGGATCTGACGCATCATTCCAACGGGCACATGCTGTCTCGCCGAGCAGCCGGGCACGCGCTATCGGGCAGCATGAGCTCCGCTCTGACCGCGCTGGTGGGATTGGCTCTGTTGACAGGACCGATGATCGGCAACGTGACGCTGCTTGGGATCAGCCCCGGACTGCTGTTGGTTGCAGCGGCGTACATTGGCGGCGTGCGGATTGTGTATCACGATCAACGAGTCGCGGCCGTTGAAGCGTCGGTCGAAGCCAATGAAGCTCACGAGCCGCCCAAGTCGCTGTCGAAGGTGATCCTCGGCTTTGTCGCGGCGGCGGCCGTGATTTTGGTGGTTGGCCCATTCATGGCTCACGCGGCCGAAGGTTTCGCCAAGGCGACCGGCTTGGGGCGAACCTTCGTCGGTACGACGCTTGTCGCGCTTTGTACGTCGTTGCCAGAACTCGTTTCTTCGCTGACGGCCATTCGCATGAAGGCGTTTGATTTAGCGATCGGCAACGTGTTCGGCAGCAACTCGTTCAACATGCTGTTGCTGGTTCCGCTCGACGTCGTGCATCCGGGAGCTTTAATGGCTTCCGTCGCCGCCGGGCACGGCATCACCTGTCTTGCCGCGATCCTCGCCACACAGACCGCGATCATGGGACAGCTCTACAACGTCGAAGGGCGATGCAAATTCATCGACCCGGATGCGTGGTTGGTCATCGCGATCGTCGTGGGTGGCTTGGCATTGGTGTATTACACACAGTGATTTCGCGCCGACACTGTCACGGGGAACGACCATGTGGAAAAGCATCATCGCACCAGCGGTCGTGGTCAGCTTGTGTTGGCTGATCGTGGGCGGCGCGACAACCTACTATCTGTCTTGGCAAGATCAGACATTGGATCGCGTGCTGGAGGAAAACGTCTCGTCGATTCGCGCGGCCAACGAGATGCAAGAAACGGTGTGGCAGATGCAGTCCGTCGCGCGGCACATGGCTCGCAATCGCACTCGCATCGCGGAGCAGACTCTCTCGCAACTGGAACTTCAATTCGAACAGTTGCTGCAAGAAGCGGAAACCTCCGTGAATGTCGATGAAGAACGCCCCTTGATGCAGCACATTCGAGAATCGTTTGCTGAGTATGCCGCGTTGTGGCGGCGCGCGAACACGGAACTGATGACAGACGACGCGACGTTGAATGAACTCGCGGCGCTGATTACTCGAATCACGGAACCGTGCCAGCAATTCACTCGGCTCAACGAGCAATTGATGCAGCAGGCGTCACGTCGCCGCCAACAATTGACCGCGTGGATCGTGTGGGGCCGGGCCGCGATGTTGCTCATTGGGCCAGGGCTGGGGTTGCTGATGGGATTGCGATTGGCCAGCCAATTGCACCAATCCATGACGCGAATCAGCGTGCGGCTGAAAGCGGTCGCGGGAGATTTGGAGCAAGAAGTCGGCCGGCTGGAGATCACTCCGCAGGCCGACTTGCCCGCCATTCAGCAGCAATTGGATTTGGTCGCGGATCGCATTCGCGGCGTCATGCAGGAATTGAATCAAGCCCGCCGCGAGGCGATGCGTGCGGAGCGGTTGGCGGCCGTCGGCGAACTGGCGGCCGGGGTCGCTCACGAACTGCGAAACCCGATGACCTCCGTGAAACTGCTGATTCAAACCATTCAACATCGCTGGAAGGATGCCGCGCGGCCGGAGACGTTCGATGTGGTCATGGAAGAAATCAGTCGCATGGAATCCACGATTCAAAGCTTGCTCGATTTTGCACGTCCGCCGCGATTGCAGAGATCGCGGCATGACCTGCGGCAAATCGTGCGACGTGCCGTGAATCTGACCGAGGGCCGCGCTCGGCACAGCAACGTGTTACTCGTAACGCATCTCGACGACGAACCGGTGTGGGTCAACGCCGACGCCGAGCAATTGCATCAGGTCTGCATCAACCTGCTGCTCAACGGCATCGAGTCCATGACGACCGGCGGTGAGTTCGACATTCACGTCGAGGCGAACGAACAGGAGCTGGCTTACGTTCGCTTCGAGGATTCCGGCGCTGGGATTCCCGACAGCGTCATGCCACGCTTGTTCGAGCCGTTCGTCACCTCGAAAGATCACGGCAATGGCCTGGGTCTCGCCGTCAGTCGCCGGATCGTGTCGAATCATTCCGGCCGGCTGCTGGCCGAGAATCGCCCCGGCGGAGGAGCCGCCCTGACCATTGAACTCCCTTTGGACCACGTTCCCGTTCCGCGAATGGAAGCTCATGCCCACGCTGTTGCTGGTGGATGACGAATCGCACATCCATTACACGATCCGCGAAGTCTTCGCCGATCAGCCGTTGCAAGTGCTGTCGGCCGAGACCTTCGAGACCGCGACCGAACTCGTCCGCGCCGAGCAGCCGGACGTTGTGCTGCTCGATATTCGTTTGGGACAACGCTCCGGTTTAGAACTGTTCCACGAACTGCGGAGCATCGACCCCAAGCTGCTGGTCATCTTCATCACCGGTCACGGCACGGCGGACACGGCGATCGAGGCCATGAAGCTGGGAGCGTTCGAGTACCTCGTCAAACCACTGGACTTCACGCGGCTGCGCGAAGTGGTGCTCCAGGCGTTCGAGATCAGCCGCTTGATGCGCGTGCCCACGGTCGTCGAATCCGCCAACGCGACCGAAGCACCGGAACAACTCATTGGCAGCGGCGCGGCCATGCAGTTGGTCTTCAAACAGATCGGCCGCGTCGCTCCGCAAGATGTCAACGTATTGATTCTCGGCGAGAGCGGCACGGGCAAGGAGCTAGTGGCCCGCGCACTCTATCAGCACAGCCGCCGTGCCGAGCGGCCGTTTCTCGCCATCAACTGCGGAGCG
Source organism: Planctomyces sp. SH-PL62 (assembly GCA_945893045.1). GTDB lineage: Bacteria > Planctomycetota > Planctomycetia > Planctomycetales > Planctomycetaceae > SXKJ01. The sequence continues at coordinate 7,640 of CAMDEA010000078.1, read as the reverse complement.
ATCGCCGAAAGCCTGCTCGACAGCGAACTGTTCGGCCACGAACGCGGTTCGTTCACCGGAGCCGAACGCCAACGCATCGGCAAGTTCGAGCAATGCAACGGCGGCACGCTGTTCCTGGACGAAGCCGGCGACATGCCGCAAGCCACGCAAGTCAAACTGCTCCGCGTGCTGCAAGAAGGCTCGTTCGAGCGAGTCGGTGGCAACGAAACCGTGCGTGTCAATGTGCGTGTCATCGCGGCGACGAACCAGAATCTCGCCGCGCTGATCGAACAAAACCGTTTCCGCCGCGACCTGTTCTACCGCCTGAAAGGAGTCACGATTCACTTGCCGCCGCTGCGCGAACGGACCGAAGACATCCCGGAACTGGCTCATTATTTCTTGTTCCGGCTCAATCGCCAACTCGGAACCAGCGTGCAGACGATCTCACCCGAATCGCTCGACTTGCTGCAACGCTACGCATGGCCCGGCAATATCCGCGAACTGCAATCGGTCCTGCGCGAAGCCTTGATCGCGTCCGCCGGATTGGTGCTGCTGCCACAGTTCCTGCCGCCGGAATTGCAGTCCGCTCCGGTTGCCGATTCCGAAACCGTCACAGTGCCAAAGATCGCGGCCGACGACTGGACGCAACTTGGCGCGTTCATTGAATCCACATTGGCGAACCGAGACACCGACCTCTACCGCCGCGCGATCGAGTATCTCGATCGCCTGCTGCTGGCCCGCGCCTTGGCCCAATCGAGCGGCCACCAATCCAACGCCGCGACGCTGCTGGGACTCAGCCGCCCAACACTCCGCACCAAACTGCGAGCGTTGGGACTGACCGTCGAGAAAGTCGTCTCATCCGATGCCGATCGTGTCTAAAAGTCAAACGCCACGCGGAAGCCGGCTTCCTGGATCGAGCCGTCGCTCGTGTTGCCGGCGGCGTCTCGGAAGGCGATGGAGTAGTTGAATTGGACCTTCGCGTTCGGGTTCAGGAACCAATTCAGGCCAGCGGTGAAATCATCCACCACGCTGCCGTTGATGCCGGAGTCCTTGAGGTCGATGCGCGAGTATCGAGCTCCCAGTTGCCATGCCCCGCCACCTTTGCACCACGAAAAGTTCTCGTGCGGCGTCACGCGGTCGAAACGAGCCTGCTTGCGGTCGTAGGCCCGGTGTTCGCCGGTCAGGAAATACAACAGTTCGACATAGCCGCCTTGGAAGAAGACGGTGCCCAATGGGTCGGCGCTCGCAACGGGAAAAGTCTCGACAGCGTTGTGCGTCCAGCTCGCCTGATACTCCGCTTGCAGCGTCCACGAGTCGTAGTTCATGACCAGTTCGGGAACCAACAGTGTTTGCCGATCTCCCGCCAGCCGCGCCTGAGCGACGATGTTGTGCAACACCGCTGGGCCGTTGCGAATCGAAGTTCGTGAGCGATACCGGACCAGGCCATCATCCAGACTCCGATGACTGGCACCTAAGCCGAGGTGCAACAAGCAGCGGTTGTCGTCGGTGGCCCACGGCAAGTAGGTCATGCGGCCGGTGACGTCGTATTCGCCATCGCCAACATTCCAACCGAAGACGCCGGTGTTGTTCTTGAAAAGCCCAAACTGCCACGAACCTCGATCACCGGCGTAGTTGTCGAAGGCCATCATGCCGGGCCGGAATCCGTTGTTTCCGCCTTCAATGAACGAATCGAACGCCAGCGAGCGTTCCATGAAGTTGAGGAACCGGCTGCTCGTCAAGTGCTCGAAGCTGATCGGCGGTTTCAAGTTGCCGATGCGGAAGTGGCCGATGATCGGAACCTTTGTTAAGCCGATCCACAAGTCCGTCGGCACGGGAGTGTTCGCAGCTAATGGAACTCCTGGATCCGTGCGTTGCGCATCGAACGTGTTGATGAAGTCCCACTCGAAATTGAACTCCACCGAATCCCACACTAAGCCCTCGAGAGCAAACCGTCCGCGGCGAAAGTTGACCGCATCATTCGCCGCACCGATGCCGCCGGCACCGAACTGCACGTCGTCTTCGGCGTTCACCCAAGCTCCGTCAATCTGCGTTCGTCCACCGACGTGCAATTTGAAGGCTTTGTCCTTGGACTCGAACCAAACGCCGTTTCTCCAATGGATATCCCATTCGCTGGCAGACGGTTGTCCGCTGGTGGGAGCGGCAGAACTCGGGTAGAGGTTCGCGTTCCAATCCTCCGCATTGGCCGGAGTCACCTCCTGCGGTTCTACAGTCAGATGCAGCGACTGTTTGAGCTGCCCGTTTTCCGCCTCAAGCCGTTCGAGCCGTTGCTGCAACTGGTCCAACCGCTGCGTGACGTCGCTGTTCTCGGTTTGGAATTGGGGCACGAACGGCATCGGCGGCTCGGCACTCAGCAGCGAGCCGCCCCACAAAGTCGCACAGCACACACCGGTCAAAAACAGTCGTCTCAGGTTGCTCATTTCCGGATTCCCTGGCTCGAAACGGATCGTCGAGTCTTCTCAAGGAATCGGACGTGCCGGTTGTTCCGACGAACGAATCTCTGCCGAATGAAGCGGTTTTAAGGTTGAGGCCATCTCCCGATCGTCATAACCGGAAAGGTTTAACAGCCGTGGTGGGTGCTGCCTGCATTCGCCGCTGACGCTGGCAGCGACGGCCACACTCTACGCAAAGACCTCACGCAGCCTTCACGGAAAACTAACAAAGCGCCCCAAAATCCCGCCGTGTGAAGTTCGGCTTTTGTTCGGAGACGTTGCACGCGCGACGGCACAAAGGGCGGGCTTCGACAACGAAACAGGGGCGTTGTGATGATCCGACCTTTTGGCGAATTGTTGAGCCGATCTCGTTCGCTCGCACTGTTGAGCGGCATTGTTTTGAGCTGTGTCATCGGCATGGCCGCGGAGCCAACTCGGATGACGGATGAGGCGCTGACGCTGCACCGTCAGTCGTTCGTGTTCGATGGACACAACAACTTGGCCATGCAGCTTCGCAAGCGGCCGGACCTGACTGCGGATTCCGTCGATCTGAATGCACCGCAGTCGAAGTTGCACACGGACATCCCGCGTCTGCGTCGCGGTGGCGTTGGGGCCGAGTTCTTTGCCACCTACGTTTCCGCCGACAGCGTGAAAAAGGGAACCGCCGTCCGCGAGACGCTGGAGCAAATCGACCAGATCGCCCGACTGGTGAAACGCCACTCGGACGCGATCGAGTGGGCTGGCTCGACCGCTGACCTCGACCGCATTCACAAGGCCGACAAGGTCTCCGCACTGATTGCCGTCGAAGGGGGCAACGCGATCGAAAGCTCGCTGGTCGTGCTGCAAACATACTTCAAAGCCGGAGCACGCTGCCTGGCTCTGACTCACGACGATACGACCGACTGGGCCGATGCCGCGCTCGACAAGGCCAAGCACAAGGGGCTTGCGAAATTCGGCGAGCAAGTCGTGGCCGAGATGAATCGGCTCGGCATGGTCATCGACTTGTCGCACGCCTCGGAAGAAACCGCGCTGGACACGCTGGCTCTCAGCAAGGCTCCAGTGATCTTCTCGCACACCGGAGCACACAAGCTGGCTCCGCACCCGCGCAATGTTTCGGACGACGTCCTGAAAGCAGTCGCGAAGAATGGTGGCGTCGTGATGGTCAACTTCTATTCGGGATTCCTCACCGCCGAGACCGTCAAAGCCTATGAGAAGCGGACGAAAGCCGCCGCTGACCTCCGCAAGTCGTTCAAGACGGACGAGCAATTCCAAGTTGCTCTTGTGGCCTGGCTCAAGGAGCATCCGCTGCCCACGACCAGCGTGAAGGACGTCGTGGATCACATCGACCACATCGGCAAAGTGGCTGGATTCGACCACGTCGGACTCGGCTCAAATTTCGACGGTGTCGTGAGCCTCCCGCAGAATCTGGAAGACGTGTCGTGCTTTCCGCACCTCACACAAGAGATGCTGAATCGCGGCTACTCGCACGAGCAGATTCAGAAGGTGCTCGGCGGAAACGCTCAGCGAGTGTTCCGCGAAGTTGAGTCCGTCGCGAAGAGCGATTCTCCTGCAGTGACGCCTCCGGCCACTGCCGCTGCCGGTGGTGAGTAGTTTTCTGGTGCAACAGTTCTGCTCTGCGAAATAATGAACCTCGCGAGCCGCACACAAATCCGTGTCGCTCGCGAGGTTTTCTCGTATCTGAGTTGAACGACTTGAATCCTTAATAGTTGATCTGAAACTGCAAACGCAGGGCTTGTCCGTCGAACTGACCGTATGACGTGGTTCCGGCGGTGCTGATGGCAGTCGTGTTGGTGCGGTCGGTGATCAGGTAGGCGAGAGTTAACTCGGCCGCCGGGTTGATCTGCCATTCTGTGCCGAACTCCCACTCATTGATGTTGACGTATGGAGCGTTGCGCTCGGACTTGTAGCCACCCTTAAAGTACTGGTATCGCACGTAGGGAAAGAACGTTCCCCAACATTCGGTATCGTGCTTGTAAAGCAGTGTCGCGTAACCGCCGTACAAGGCTCGTTCTTCGAGTGCGGTTTGAGCAGCATTCAAGGCCGGACCGCGGCCGATCGTCCATTCGGTTTGGAAACCAAACGGCTGGGGATACCAGACGAATGAACCGCCAAGCCGTTCGTCGTTCCAGCCGTCGCGGTCGGCGGCAGCATTCCCGCCGATGCCAGCTCCCGAAGTGGCTACCGTCCCGTCGGGTGTCAATGTGCCGACGCCCAGCGGAGAGATTGTCGAGCCGGTCACGGCATACTCACCCGTGTAGCCTTGGATGCTGAGTTCCATGTGCTGACCGTTCTCGAACGTCAGCGGCAGCGTGGCTCGCGCGGCGATATGCACATCGTCATTGGCTTCAATGAACGAGCCTCCCTGACCGTTGTACAACATGAGGCCAAGCATTCCATAGTTGCCGGTCCCCTTGTAGCCCTTCTCCAGCACCTCCTTAAAAAAGTCTTGTGCCCAGGTTGGTGTGTAAAAGAAGGCCACACCCAAATCGCGCTCGTTGCGGACCGCGCTGTTGAACGCATCGTTGCGATCGAACACCACTCGGTTCGAACTGGATTGGAGGTTCTCCCAGCCGTAGAGGACTTTCGACTGCCCAACTCGAACACGAAGCTCCTTCTGGTCGTCGAGATAAAAGTCGCCGTACCAGTCGCGAATCTGAGCGAATTGATTGTTTGGGTCGGCACCTGAGGAGGCAAAGTCCGTCTGCATGTAAACATAAACGCGTTCATGGACATCGCCCGAGAAGATGATACGGGCACGTCGAATCAGAAAGTTTTGATTGTCACTCAATGACCGATCACCAACGTATTGCGCCGGCGCGGACCCATCCTCACTGTGCGTTTCCTCGTTCAACCGGAACTGCGCATATCCCTTGAGACTCATCTTGTCGTACCACTTCTTGGGTTTGGGAGCCTCCGGTTTACTTGGATCCTTGGGAGCGTCCATCACCAAGGACGAGTAGGACTGCTCGCGCACGATCCCAATTTCGGGATCATGCGCCAGGAACAGCGGAGCCATGTGCAGCGGATTGAAGCCGGCCTGTTGGATCGGCGACGACGATTCGCGCAGCGTTTGATTTTGCGTCTGCAACTCGGCGATCTGCGCTTCGGCTCGCTCGAGCCGTTGCCAGTAGTCGGCCGGATCAATCGCGCGGATTCCCAACGCCGGAGCTTCCGATTCGGCCGGAAGTCGTGCTGGTTCTTGATCGGATCTCGTCGGGCCTGAAATGACAGGCTCTACCGCCCAAGCCGCCGTGCCACACCACAAGCTGGCCGAGCACAGCCACGTCAGATGCTTGCGCAGATTGATCATGTCGCGAGTCCTTTCGCATTCAATGAATTACCAGCCGCGAATCCTTTCGCGGCTTGAATCAAAACAACGGTGGATCGCCAAGAAAGTCGTCGCAGTTCGCGGCGGGCTCGACAATCGTCACGAAAGTAACCATCGGGAGGATCCGTTTCACCGGCGAATCCGGCTCGGTTGAGAGTGACGGTTCTTAACAATGTTAAGACGAGCCATCGCTACGACCGTCAAAGTCTGACAAACGTGGCGGCAAACTCTGCCGATCCGATCTCGCGATTCCAGCACGACGCGCCAGCGAGTGGTTTTTCGCGAGCAACCACTCGCTGGCGCGTCGTGCTGGGGCCGCAACTTGGAGTCGCATCGCCGACTCGCTACTTTCCGCCGACTCATTTGACTCTCACATAGAAGACTATTTGGAGCTTGCCGATGTCCCAAGATTCGCCCGCCATCTTGTTGAACCCTGAAGACAATGTCGCCTACGTCCGCCGCACGATCCCGGCCGGCTTGGCCTTTCGGATTGGCCCTTACAACATCACGGCCAAAGAGGTCGTGGAACTTGGCCACAAGATTGCTTTGAAACCGATCACCCCGAAACAGCCGATTCGGCGCTACGGCCAGGTCATCGGCTACGCGACGGAAAACATCGAACCGGGCGAGTGGGTCCATCGGCACAACATGGAGCCGGGCGAACTGCAACTCGATCACTCGATCGGCACCGACATTCCGCCCGATCCGACGCCAATTCTCGGCCGCACGTTTCAAGGCTATCGCCGCCTCGATGGCCGAGCGGCGACGCGAAACTACATCGGGATCGTCAGCACCGTGAACTGCTCGGCCGCGACCTCGAAGATGATTGCCGAACGCTTTAATCGGGACTTGCTGCGCGACTTCCCAAACATCGACGGCGTCGTGCCGCTGGTCCACAAGGGGGGGTGCGCCTTCGACTACGACGGGACCGAACACCGTTTGATGGCTCGGACACTCGCTGGCTTCTGCAAACATCCCAACATCGGGGCGTACCTGATCGTGGGGCTCGGCTGCGAGACGTCTCAGGGAGCGTACCTGCAAGACAAATACAATCTGACTCAATTACGAGTGCCAGGAGATCCGGAGCCGGCTCGGCCGCTGGTCATCAACATGCAGGAGCAAGGGGGCATCGCGAAAACGGTGCGCTACGCGACCGACCTGTTGAAAGACATGCTTCCTCAGGTGAATCAGGTTCGCCGCGAACCGATCCCGGTGTCGGAGATCATCCTCGGCACGAACTGCGGTGGTAGCGACGGCAGCAGCGGAGTCACCTGCAACCCGGCCCTCGGCATCGCCAGCGACCTGCTGGTCGCTCACGGCGGGACGACGATCTTGGCTGAGACGCCAGAGATCTACGGTGGCGAGCACCTGCTGCTCCGCCGCGCTCGGACTCGCGAAGTCGGCGAGAAACTCCTGCGACAGATCCGCTGGTGGGAGGAGTACGTCGCGAAGTTCGGCGGCGCGATCGACAACAATCCGTCAGTCGGCAACAAGAAGGGCGGACTCACGACCATCTACGAGAAGTCGCTGGGAGCGATCGCGAAGGCCGGGCATTCGGCACTTAATGCCGTTTACGATTTTGCCGAGCCAGTCACGGCCAAGGGATTCGTCTTCATGGACACGCCGGGCTTCGACCCCATTTCGGTCACGGGCCTCGTGGCTGGTGGAGCGAACGTCGTGGTCTTCACGACGGGCCGAGGAAGTTGCTTTGGTTGCAAGCCGACACCGAGCATCAAGATCGCCTCCAACACTCCGATGTATGACCGCATGATCGACGACATGGACATCAACGCCGGCGGCATCCTGGAAGGGACGTCGGTTGAGCAAGTTGGGCAAGAGATCTTCGAGAAGATCATCTCCGT
>CAMDEA010000077.1 GCA_945893045.1 Planctomyces sp. SH-PL62 | reverse complement strand
AAACGCTCTGGTGCTCGTTGGAATCTCCGCAACGCCGAATCCGTCTCCGCCCTGACCAACCTCCGCGACAGCAATCAATGGCAACCCTATTGGTCAACTTGCGACACCACAAAAACTTAACACCGCCAATATCTCTGGGCACACCCCTTCGCTGCCCTGTAGCCCGTGCCCTTGTGGCACGGAGGATTCTGCCAAAGTAGAACGAAATCAATCCTCCGACCCACGAGGGGTCGGGCTACAAAACACGGAATAGTTCTTGGACAAGTTCTTCGTCACTCTGCGACCGGCTTGGGAAGACGACTAACGCGCCCACCGAGTCAACGTTCGCGCCGCATCGGTTGACACTTGAGATAGGCCAAGGTTCGCCACAGCCACTCGGCCGGGCCGAAGCGAAAATGCTTCAGCCAGAGCGGCGAGATGCCAAGCTGAAACGCCCAGATCAACAGGACAATCCCGAACTGTCCGACTCGCTCGACGTGACCGTACAGGCCGAAACCTCGGCCGTAAAAAATCGTCGTGCAGATCAGGCTGTGCAGCAGGTAGTTGGTCAAAGCCATCTGGCCGACTGCCGCCAATCGTCGAGTCCACGGCACAAGCCGCTCGTTGCGACAGGCCAGCATCACGACGCCGATCCAGCCGCCGCTGACCAAGAGGCTCCCCCAGTAGTTGTACTGCGAGCCTGTGAACCACGAATAACCCGCGGACCATCCCAATGCAAAGTTTCTGTGGATGCCAAACAGGATCGCGGGCAGTCCGACCAGCACGGCGGCGGCGATCATCGCCAGGTAAGTTCGCGAAGACAGCGTGGCGTCAAAGACTCGCAGCTTGAACAGCGCCATGCCGACAAGCATCAACCCGCCGGTTCGCCAGGCGATGAACGAGCCGAAGACAAACGTCTGGATGCCAAACGCCGTCGGTGCCCGATGCACGATCTCCGTCAGCCACCCACTGCGATAGGCGAGGAGCTCTTCCTGGATCTTCTCAGGTGCGGGCTGCCAGAAGTCGCGGCTAAATTCCGCGAGTTCTTCCGGTGGCAGCAACTGCATGCCCCAACCCAGGACGATCGAAATCGCCGAGCCAATCAGCAGCAAGACACATCCCAGCACCAGCAGCGACCACGGTCGAAAGTTGCGGAACAAGTACACGACCAGCCCGCACAAGGCATAGGCATGCAGAATGTCGCCGTACCACAGCAAGTAGGCATGCAGCAGACCAAAGGCGAACAGCACTCCCATGCGGCGAAAATGCAAACCGGCCGATCGTTGCGAGACGGCTTCAGAGCGACCGCTCATCAGGACGATGCCGGCCCCGAACAGCATCGAGAAGATGGACATCATCTTCTGGTCGGCCAGCAGATGGCTCAGAAACCAGACTCCATAGTTCGCTCCGGTCAGGTCGCCGTATGCGGTCGGATTGAAATACGCCGAGCCGATCATGGCGAACGATTGAATGTTCATCACCAGAATGCCCAGCAGGGCAAAGCCGCGCAGAGCGTCGAGCGGCACAATCCGCTCGGCCTGTGTCGCTGGCCCGCGAGCGGAAAGCTCTACGAATGCCGTCGCCGAAGCTGAGTTGGCCTCTGGCATAGAACGATCCGTTGCTCCCTGAGACATGCTCATTCCGACGTTCGCGCCGCGCCACCGGGGCGATGTTTCAGCAGTTCTTCGCGCAGCTCGTCATTCAGCGTGTAGCCCAGCTCACCGGATTTCAGCGGTATGACTCCATCGACCAGAGCCAGGTCCATCGCCAAGTCGTCTTCCGTGGTCTGCGTCTGCTTCGCCAACTCGTCGAGCGACAGGCGGTGCTCTTCCTCGATCAGCAACGCCAGCGCTTGGCTGATGGCGGCGATATTCAGCTTGTCCAACAAGCTCGCGCGGCCAGCCATCTTGATGGCGAAATGCACCAGCCACGGGCCAAACAGCAGCGTGACCGACAGCACCTTGACCATCGCATGCGCCGTTTGCGGTCCCGCCAAAAAGGCCATGCCGCCCATCCCCGACGCCCGCGCGACCATTCGCGCCATCAGCAAGCGGTCGGAGGATTCAAACTTCAGATTTCGCAGTTCATTCCAATTCGCCGTCACATAGCACGGGATCAGGAGCAGCACGATCAACCCACTGCCGAGCAACCGCGACGAGTGCGTCGTCAACAAGCCTTGGAATCCGACCCACAGCACGGCATAGATCACCCAAAACGTGACAAAGAAAACCGGCAACGCCGCGATCGCGCATCCGGCGCACCCGATCCAACTCAGCCGACGCTGCCGCTCGACGTACTGAGCCGTCCAATCGCTCAATCGGTTCAACAACTTTTGACGATCGCGAGCCATATCACGTCCCTGCATTCGTAGCCACGTTCGCCAGAACGTGGGGGCTTTGTGAAGCGGCCCACGTTCTGGCGAACGTGGCTACGACGCTCAGCGCTCCGCATACACCGCCGCCGGAGCCAGCAGGCCGCCAGTACCGAGTTCATTCACAATCTCGCGCGTGCAGAACAGCGAGATCGAATTGTCGGCATCGGGTTTCACTGTCGAGGAAATGTCGAACGAGAACGGCTGGCAGTAGCCGCTGACGGAGTCCGCCTTCTCGCCCTTGTCGTTGATGTGCGGAACATGCTGGCCGTTGACGAACACTTTCACGCGGCCGTCGGTCGAGCCGATCCACAGAAACGTCTTCTTACTGGCGGCGAGCGGCGGAACTTTGAGCTTCATCCGATACCACGCGCTCCCCATGTAGTTGTGCAGGCCCAGCGACGACCATGTATCGACAACGCAGTCGGTCGTCTTCCAGGCGGAGTCATCGAACTCCGGCTTTAACCAGCCGGCGGTTTCGCCTTGTTTGTCTTTGTCCGTTTGGAATCGCCACAACTTCAGCGGTGCGGCGACGACGTTGAACTGCGTCGCCACGCGAGCGGCATCGTTGTGCGTCAGCCCATAGAACGCATCGAAGTAGCGAACATTGAGCGTAGCCTCGCCGGTCCAGCCCATCTTCGTGAACGCGAACTGCGGTTCGTACTGCTTGCCGAGTTCGATCAGACGCGTGCGGTACGCGGTGACCTGTCCCGCCAGCGTGGACCAGCGGCCCTCGGCGAGATCGCGGCGCTGCTGCATGAGCATCTCGAATGCAGCGAACGAATCATCGGCGAGTTTGACTCGCGCGGTTTCGGCATCGGTCGCACACGCGGTACGGCCGGCGTTCATCAAGCGGCGAGCTTCCGTCATCTTCTCAAGGTTCCAACGACGCAGATGTCCGAAACCGCAACCGGCGTACTCCGGGACTTTGACCCAGGTGTCGTCGATGTGCCGCCAGTAGGCCGACATCGCCGCGCCCGCGTGGCCATACAGCCGCGAGTTGATTTCCTCGACGATCGCTTCCGGCTTCTGCGAAGGATCCCACGCCATGCGCAGGCCGAGCCAATGCGCGTGCAGCGAGGTGTCGAAGTTGGTCAGCGTTTCCGGCTGCCAGTAGCGGCAGGCTCCGCGCTGGTAAATGAATGGGATGTCGTGGCCCCACTTCGTCAGCATCGGGTTCGGCGACGAGACCTCGGCTAGATAGAAGCCGTAGAAGTAGTAGCTCGTCGCCGGCACGACTTTGCCCCAGCCTTCGACGAGATGCTGCATCGACTTGTTGTTCGGTTCGCCCGGATCGTTTAGAGGATGTGCTCGGCTGAACGTGATCGGCGCGATCTGCGGCACGATGGCCGGATGCGGCTTCTCGCGCACGGGCGGTCGGGTGTAATCGACGTAAGCCAGCACTCCGAACTTCACCTCCGGGTACTTCGGCGCGACCGCCGCCGCGATCCGATTGCAGAGCACCATCAAGCGATCCGCCTTCGCCACCGTTTGCAGTGATGGATCGAAGTCTCCCGCATCGAACTTCGTATCGTCCGACTCATCCCACGTCGCGCCGTCATCGGGCGAGAGCGACACCGACTTCGTTTCCGGGTTCTTCGCGAGCGTATCGAGCAGCTTTGCGGTGAGCGCTTCGGCGACCAGCGGGTGAGTCCACTTGATCCAGTGCTCGTGCGGCTTGCCTCCGATGATGGCTTTGATTTCGGGATGCTGCGCACGCAGTTCCTTGGGCACGTTGAATTCCAAGAAGTGCCCGCACGAAAGTTCCATGCCCCCCAGCCGATTCCGTCGCGCGAAGTCGTTGTCGCAATACCACAGCCCGCGATAAATCGTGTACGGCGCGGTCGAGACATCCTGGTCCTTCAGCGTGATCATCTTCGACGCCGACAACGCCTCGCCCATCGGACTCGGCAAGAACCAGCGGCAGCCCAACTGATCGAGCAGCGTGTAAATCGCGTAACTCGTCGCGAGATCACTTTCGCCAATCAGTCCGACCGCGTTGTTGCTGACGACGATTCGCAGCCCTTGCTGATACTCGGCCTTCTTTGCTGGCGGTCCAAACTTCGCCGTTGCCAACTCGCCGATCAGGATCGCTGTTCGCGGATCGCCGTTTTTCGGAGCACCGACCTCGACGGGCAACTTCGCTCCCGACATTCGCTCGATAACACCGACGAAGTCGCGCACCGATTCACGCAACCGTCGCCGATTGTCTTCCGGCTTGAGCGTCCGCCACACACCGGCCGGTTCCGGATTCTTCGTCGCGTCATCCCACACACGTTCCGAAACAAACACCGCTGCGCGCGGTTGGCCGTCGGCCACGAGAGTCGTATCGGCTCGAATTTCTGAACAAGCGATGTGGCAGGCGGAAATCACCCACAACACGAACCAAGTGAATCGAACGACACGCATGATTGTCCTCAACGTGAAGGGACCAAGAGATGTTGGGATAACGGCTCTCGGCCATCGGCATACGGCGATCGGCCGGACAGATTACTTCACGACAGCGCTCTGCACGGTCAGCTTCCGCAAGCGATCCGGGTTGGGTTCGGGCAGACGTGACAACGCTCGCACTCCCGGCGTCCCGTCCGGCAAGCGGACCAGTTCGAGCGGCGGATCGGCGAGGTCTTGGTGATAGAAGCGGCTGCTGGGAAAGATGTCGGCGGGGTACGTGAAGTTGTCGAGCATCGCGAGCGACACACACAGGCTCGCTCCGACCGCGCTTTCCAACATGCCGCCGACCCAACACGGAATGCCGGCGGCTTGGCAGAGGTTGTGAACGGCGACGGCGTTTGTCAGACCGCCGATGCGGCCGGGCTTGATGTTGACGAAGCGGCAGCTCTTCAGCCGGATGGCGAGTTCCGCTTGGCGGACGTTGTAGACGCTCTCATCGAGACAGACCGGCGTGCGGACTTGGCGTTGCAACTCCGCGTGATCGACAACGTCGTCGTTGTTGAGCGGTTGCTCGTACATCGCAAGATTGAACTCGTCCGCCTGCTGGAAGAGTTTCAGATCACCAATCCGATAACCGCTGTTGCAGTCGATGTGAATCGGGTGCGTCGGATGCTGCTTGCGCACAGCCGCGAGCATCGGCAAATCCCAGCCGGGTCGGAATTTCAACTTGATGCGCGGGAAACCGTTGGCGATCGCCTGGCCGATGCCGCTCAATAATTCATCAAGACTGTCGAGCACACCGAAGTCCGCACCGACGGCGACCTCCGTGCGCGTCGCGCCCAGCAACTCGTGCAACGGCTTATTGGCGATGCGACTCTGCAACGCCCACCAAGCGGTATCGAGCGCGGCCTTCGCGAATGAGTTCCCTTTGAAGAGCGACAACCGTTGCTGCAAGTCAGCACCGGACGTGACCTCCTTGCCGACCAGTTGCGGCGCGAGCCAATCCCGGCACAACGAAAAGATTCCGTTGGCCCATTCCGGGCTGTAACAGGGCGCGGCGAACGGAGCGCTTTCGCCCCACGCTTCGACGGAGCCGCTCGTCATACGGCAGAGGAGCGAATCAATCGTCGCGTCCTCACCGTAGGCCGTCCGCCACGGAGAGATCAGCGGCATGCCGACGTGAAACAAATCAATGCGGTCGATGTGCATGGTTATTGGAGGGGTTAGGGGTTGGGGTTTAGGGGTTAGCGAAGGCTGATCGAGCGAGATCTGGGCATGAATCTGGTCATCGCAGTTCTTGCGATTCCCTAGCCCCTAACCCCCAGCCCCTAACCCCTCACTTATCGTCTTTCCAAAACTCGTCTTCGCCCTTCTTGATTGGCGGCTTCTTGATCGATGGTTTCGCGGAGCCCGGCTTGTTCATGGACGAGATTGCCATCTCCATCAATTCATCGTCGTCGGTCACCTTCGTTTTGGGAGCGGCAGGTTTCGCGGGCGGAGCGAGACTTCTGGTCGGTGGCGCGGGGGGGCGAGGTGCTCCGGGTTTGGCGGCGATCGGCGTGGGTTTGACCGGAGGTTTCGCACCAACGATGGGCTTCTTGGCGGCCGCGTTCCAACCACAGGCCGGACAGAGGCCCTTGAAGTTCAACGCTTCGCCGCATTCATTGCAGAGCGGAACCGGTTGGCTGGACTCTTCGAGTCGCGGGTTGCTGAGCACAGACTTCGGACCAGCGATCGTTTGAGGTTGCGCTGGCTTTACTGGCGGTTGAGCCGGCTTCGGAGCAGACGCGGGCTTCGCGGCCACGGTTGCGGCTGGTTTCTGCGAAACAGCCGGGGCTGCTCCCTGACGTTCGCGGTTCGGACTCGTCGCTGCGGGTTTGGCGGTGACGCCACTGGACGCTTTGAGTGAAGGCGATATCCAAGCGGCCTGCGCGTCTTCATCAGCGGCTGGTGCCGCGGGTTTCGCGGAAGCTTGCTTCGCAACCACATTCTCTTGCCGCACGATCACCGTCTGAGCCTGCTTGCCGCTGGTCACATCCTTCGCCGTGACCAGCACACGGGCTTGCTCGTTGTAGGTGATCGTGACTTCCACCAGCGATTGCTCCGGCAGGTTCTTCGGCAAATCTTCGACGATACAGGTACCGAGTTCGACATACCGCTGATCGGCGACAGTGCCGCTTTCGACGATGTGCAAGTTGACTCGACGCTGGTTCGGAATCACGGTGCCAAAGGTCTGTGTGATCGACGTCGGGAGTTCTGAATTCGCAGGGATAAGGAAGTGCGGGATGCGAGTGTTCTTCCCAGTGTCGCGAATCAGGATGCCGAGTGCGCGGGCGTTGACGCTGTGTTGTTTGATCTTCTGCAGCTTCGCGGTCGCGGAGGGACTGAGGATCGACTTCGCGAAGTCGGCGTTGGTCAGCAACATACCGGCGTAGTAGGTCGCTCCGTGTGAGATCGACTGATCCGGCGACAGCGACGTGTTGAGCGTGCGGAAGCCGAGTTCACCCAGCGCCTTCTTAATCGACGGCATCCGCGACGAGCCGCCGGTCGTCAGAATCGTGTCGGTCTGCTTGAGTCCGAATTGATACGCCTTCTGCAAGTCGCGCGTGATCGCGATGGTCCGATTGAGCAGCGGTTTCGTCAGCTTCTCGAACTCCGGCAGTTCGATTTGATAGACCTTGCGATGCTTGCCGTGCGAGCAGGTCAGAGCGGCTCGCGGCCGGACGGTCAGCGAGCGTTTCGTGTTCTCGACCGCCATCGCCAGAAGCTGCATGGATTCGGGATCGCGGCGCGGGTCGTCGCCGAATTCGCGTGCGAACCGGTCGCAGATCGCCTCCTGCAGCGCCTCGTTCCAGTCGATGCCACCGAGCTTCAAGTCGCCGGTGCTGGCCAGCACTTTGACTTCATCCTTGTGGTACTTCACCAGCGACAGATCGAACGTGCCGCCGCCTAGGTCATACACGAGGATCCGCTGCTCGTCGGTCAGTTCGGTGAACCACAAGCCTTCGCTCCCCAGCACATAGCACAACGCGGCGGCGACTGGTTCATTGATGATGTCCACGCGCTTCAGGCCGGCTTTGAAGCCCATCTCGACCGTCGCTTGCCGCTGCCAGTCACTAAACTGAGCCGGCACGGTGATGACCGCTTGCGTGACCTCACCGATTTGTTCTTTGGCCGAGTCGAGCATCTTCCGCAGCACCAGCGCTCCGACATCGACCGGCGTGTATTCCTTGCCCTCGATGGTCCAGGACTTGTTCGAGCCGATATATCGCTTGGCGTTCTGGACGACGTGCGTCGGCTTGAGGACCGCGTTGCGCAAAGCCTCGGTCCCGACGATCACGTCTTGGCCATCGAACATGACGACCGACGGCGTGGTCATTTCCCCTTCTTGATTGGGCAGCGTGACCGGCTCGCCATGTTCGTTGAGATACGAGAGACAGGAATACGTCGTCCCCAAGTCAATTCCGACGGCGTGAGTCTTCAGCATGATGAGCTTTCGATGTGCCCCGCAGAGTGGATGGCCGGTGAATCACACCCGCCGATTGGATCGTGGCGGGCCATGCTATCAATGGCTGGAATCGCTCACCAGCGGCGCGGCGACGACGTTTTACGTGGCCACCGTCGGGCCTGTCCCGGCGGAGCCATGACTGAGCAGCTACCAACAACTCCCGCGTGGATGGTTCGCTCTCCGTGGGGCTCGTCCCCACGGAAGCAACGACTGCGAAGCTGGTCAGTCATTCGAAACGTCAGTCATTCGAAACATAGCTGGTCAGTCATTCGCTCCGTGGGGACAAGCCCCACGGGGGCGAACGCAACGAGCAATTTGGATTGTAGCTGGCCAGTCATCGCCCAGCCGGGGCAAGCCCGACGGTGGCGAATCTGAGCAGACACTTCAATCGCCGTTGCGGGTTGCGTTGGCGACGAACTAATCTCCGCCCCGATTTTCCGCTCCGATGCAGATTTCCGGTTGAAGCCGGCGGAGCCGACGACTTTTTGCGAAGGGATTGGGAAACGTGCTGCGGACTCATACGTGTGGTGAATTGCGGATTGGCGATGTCGGGAAAGAAGTCACGCTGGGCGGCTGGGTGGATTCGCGCCGGGATCACGGCGGATTGATCTTCATCGACCTGCGAGATCGCTACGGCATCACTCAGATTGTGTTTGAACCGGATCAGGCGGCGGCGTTTGAGATCGCTCAAACATTGCGGTCGGAGTTCGTCGTGCAGGCGACCGGCAAGGTGTCGGCTCGCGGTGAAGGGCTGGAGAATCCGAAGCACGTCACCGGGCAAGTCGAAGTCGATGTCACGAAGCTGGTGCTGCTCAACAAGTCCAAGACGCCGCCGTTCGAGCCGGGTTCGCCGACACTTCCCAACGAAGAACTGCGGCTGAAGTATCGCTACATCGACCTCCGCCGGCCGCAATTGCAGAAGGCGATGATGCTGCGGCACAAGTTGACGAAGGCCGTCCGCGACTACTTTGACCGGAACGGATTCCTCGACATCGAAACGCCGATCATGGGACGCAGCACGCCGGAAGGGGCACGCGATTATCTCGTCCCCAGCCGCGTGCATCCGGGGACGTTCTTCGCTCTGCCGCAGTCGCCGCAGCTTTACAAGCAGTTGCTGATGATGGCCGGCTATGACCGCTACATGCAGATCGCTCGTTGCTTCCGCGATGAAGACCTGAGAGCCGATCGCCAGCCGGAGTTCACGCAGATTGACGTTGAGATGGCGTTCGTCGAACAGGAAGACATCCTCAACACGATCGACGGCTTGATGGCGCATCTCTTCAAAGAGATCCGCGGCGAAGAGCTGCCGCTGCCACTGACTCGGCTGACTCATCGCGAGGCGATGGAACGCTTCGGCAACGACAAGCCCGACCTGCGGTTCGGCATGGAACTGCAAGACCTCGGCGCGGTCGCTGCGGAGTGCGCGTTCGGCGTCTTCAAAGACACGATCGGCAACGGCGGTCGAGTTCGCGGTCTGTGCGCAAAAGGCGCGGCCGACAAGTACAGCCGCAAGAACATCGACGAACTGACCGAGTTCGTCAAAATCTACGGCGCGAAGGGGCTGGCCTTCTTCAAGATGAAGGAGGGCAAACTGGAATCGTCGATCACGAAGTTCTTCAGCGAAGAGCAACTGCAAGCGATCATCGCCAAATTCGGAGCCGAGAACGGCGACTTGATCCTTTGCGTGGCCGACAGCAACAAGGTCACGTCCGCCGCGCTGGCGTCGCTGCGCATCCGCTTGGGCAAAGAATTGAATCTCTACAATCCCAGCGACATGAAGGTTGCCTGGTTGCTCGAATTCCCGCTGTTCGGCTGGAACGAAGAAGAACAAAAATGGGACGCCGAGCATCACCCGTTCTGCCAGCCGGTGAAAGAAGACCTGCAATACTTGAAGACCGACCCCGGCCGCGTGCGTGCTCAGTCGTATGACCTCGTCTGCAACGGCTATGAAGCGGCGAGCGGAAGCGTCCGCATCCACGACCCCGACGTGCAGCAGCAAGTTTTTGATTTCATCGGCGTCAGCCCGGAGGTCGCGCAAGAACGCTTCGGCTTCCTGTTGGATGCCCTCGCCTTCGGAGCACCCCCGCACGCCGGTATCGCGCTGGGTCTCGACCGCTGGGTGATGATGTTCCTGGGCAACGACAATATCCGCGAAGTCATCGCCTTCCCGAAGACGCAGAAAGCCGCCGACCTGATGACCGGCGCACCGTCGGAAGTCGATCTCAAACAGCTTCGCGATCTGCACATCAAGACCGACGTGCCAAAGCCGTAGTCTCTCCATTCCTCACATCGTTCTGCCCCCATCGTTCTGCCAGAAACGTTTTTTGGCAGAACGATGGGGGCAGAACCATTTCGGACGTGTCATTCCGGGAATTTTGTGAGGTCGGCCAGAATCTCAAATCCATTCGGGCCTCGACCTCGTCTCTCCCATGAATCCCCATGATGACTCGTGCCGCTCCGGCTTCTGAAGCAGACGCGGACGACTTCGGCACGCGGCTGGAGGCGTTGTTTCAGGCTGCGCATGGCGAGTTGTTGGGGACGCTGTATTACCTCGTGGGAAATCTGGAAGACGCTCGCGACGCGGTGCAGGAGACGTTTCTGAAGTGCTGGCGGAATCCGCCCCTTGAAGAGATCGTCGATCTGAAAGCCTGGGTCTTTCGCGTCGCGTTGAACACCGGCCGGGATCTGCGCAAGACGGCGTGGAACCGGCGCAAGCAACCGTTGGCGGAGGATGCTGCGATGCTCGCAACCGCGATCGGGCCGGATGTGGCCCTGCTGCAAGAAGAACAACTCGACTCGCTGCGGCAAGCGTTATTGCGGCTCCGCCCGGAAGAGCAGGAAGTTTTTCTGCTCCGGCAAAACGGCGGCCTGAGCTACGAACAGATCGCGGCAGCGACGGCACTGCCGCTCGGCACCGTGAAGACGCGGATGCGAGCGGCGATTCAGCAACTGCGAACGGCTGTTGGAAACCAGAAGCACGAGGACCGCTAATCGGCGCTAATTGGCGCTAATCAGAACAAGACAAAGCAGCGCGCGAGGAATAGGGATCAACCGGTCGTCATTAGCGAAGATTAGCGTCCATTAGCGGTTTCATTTTTTGAGAGCTGAGCCATGCCAAACAAAACCAACATTCAGCAAACGCTGCTCGAACTGCATTATGGGTTGCTCGACGAGGCCGAAGCCGCGCGATGGCGGCGGCGCATCGAGTCCGAGTCCGATGTCGCTCTGGCGTGGGCCGAGGTGCTCAAGCTGAGCGGGCGGTTCGCCGAGGCGGCGAAGCTGCAAGGTCGTGACACGATCGATGTCCTGGCGAGCGGGGTGGCGTCAGCCCCCCGGTTGAATTCGACCTCGCGAAACCACCGGGGGGCTGACGCCGCCCCGCTCGCCAGTGATTCACTGGCGCTGCACGCCGTGCGCTGGCGGTTCGTGCGACGGTTGACGGCGGCCATTGCGATCGTCTTGATGTGCGGATTCATCGGACTGCGATTCGTACGGCGGTTGCCGAACTCGACGCCGTTGCCGCTGCGTTTGCAGGCCAGCAGCGTTTCCGACAGCGCACGCTCGAAGCCGAATCGGTTTCAGTTCACGGTCTCGCGCGGCGATCGGCGTGTGTTCGCAACTCCGGCAATGTTGCGATTCGAGGTCCAAGCCTCCAACGCCACTTTGCATCGGCAGAACGTGAATACCGACCAGGCCGGCAAGGCGGCGTTCACCGTTCCCGCGAGCCTCAAGTTGCCGAAGGATTCGCGACTGCATGTGACGGCGGTGTCTCCCGACGGATCGACGTCGGAGTACACAACGTTTCCGTTGGAGCCGACGCGGTGCTTGACGTATCTCACGGTGGATCGGCCGCTGTATCGGCCGGGCGAGACGATCTTGTTTCGCTCGCTGACACTTGAACGGCATTCGCTGCGGGCCGACGTGGATGTGCCAATTCATTTCGAGTTGCGTGATCCCAGCGGCGCAGCGGTTCCGAATGCGCTGCGTGACGGTGTGACGCAGCGCGGTGTCGGCAACGGAGCGTTCGCGCTGCCGGCCTCGGCGACAGGAGGCGAGTACACGCTCGTCGCGAAGAGCCTGGATGGTTTTTTCCCGGACGAACAACGCAAATTGCTGGTGCAGCAATATCGCGTGCCGCGCTTCAAGAAGCAGATTGAGTTCAAGCGCCGCAGTCACGGCCCCGGCGATCTGGTCGAGGCCGACTTATCCGCCGCACGAGCCGAAGGTGGGCCGCTCGCGAAGGCGAAAGTCCGCATCACGGCGACGGTCGATGGCCGCGTAGTCGCGCAGCAGAACACGCTGACCAGCGAGGTCGGCACCTGCATGGTCTCGTTCCGATTGCCGGAACACATCGCCGAGGGAGATGGGCAACTGGCCGTGTCGATCGACGACGGTGGCACGCAAGAGACGCAGGTGAAGACGATCCCGATTCAGCTTGGCCGAGTGAATGTGGCCTTCTACCCCGAAGGCGGCCCGTTGGTGGCGGGTTTGGAGAACCGCGTCTACTTCGCGGCGAAGAGCACGCTCGGCAAACCAATTCACGTCGCCGGACAGATTCTCGATCAACAAGGCCGCGAGGTCGCTCGCGTCGAAACAGTGCGCGACGGTCTCGGCAGTTTCCGATTCACGCCCACGCGCGGCGAGCGATATGTGTTGAAGGTCGCTCAGCCCGTCGATGTGACGAACGCGCCGGAGTTGCCGGCCGTCGTCAGTGACCGACCTGTGCTCGATACCGGTCGTGGTGTCTTCGCATCGACTGAACCGATCTCGTTCAAAGTGCGCACCGACTCGGCGATGCCAATTCTCGTGCAAGCGTCCTGTCGTGGAATGAGTGTTAGCGAATCGAAGTTCACGGTCGCTCGCGGCAGTACGTCGTTGAAACTGCCGATCTCCGCCAACGTCGGCGGAGTGATTCGGCTGACGGTGTTGAACGCGCTGACGACTCCGCCGACGCCGTTGGTCGAGCGATTGGTGTTTCGGCAGCACGATGCGCAGGTGCGCGTGCGAGTGGTTGCTCCACGCGACGGGGTCGGGAGTCTTTCTCGTTCACCGGGCGATCCGTTGCGGCTGACTCTGCAAGTGACGGATGAGAATGATCGACCGACTCCGGCAGTGATGGGTGTCGCCGTCGTCGATGATGCGGCGTTGAGTCTCGACGAACACGAGCGGCCGGCGCTGCGCACGCACTTCTTGCTCACCAGTGAGATCAACCAGCCGGAAGACTTGGAGCACGCGAACTTCTACTTACCCGATTCGCTGGCGAGCGGGGTGGCGTCAGCCCCCCGGTCTGATGGTGAGCGCACCGACAACCACACCGAGGGGCTGACGCCGCCCCGCTCGCCAGTGACATCAGAATTGGCATCGGCGGCCGAGGCGGTCGATCTCCTGTTGGGGACTCAAGGCTGGCGGCGGTTCGTCGAGAACACCAACGCCGAGCCGAATCCGAGTTTTCGTGAGCAACTCGGCAAGCTGATCGACCTCGATGGCCGTACGAATCAACCGGTGGAGTTCGACAACGGACCGGTGATCAACGAACAGGCGGGGATTCACTCACGGAAAATGAACGCCGCGTGGAACCAACTGCTGAGCGACAGCCGCGTCGTGCTCGTTGTGATTCTGACCGCGTGGCTGCTCTCGATCCTGATGCGTCCGCGCTGGAGGACGGCGACGGGCGTCAGCATCCGGTTGTGGATTGCAGCGTTGGGACTCTCGTGTGCCGTTGTGGGATGCGGTGAGTCACTCTTGCCGCAAGCCAAGCGCGACAGTGCGGCAGTTGGTAGTGCGCCCCAAGCGTCGGCGACGACATCACCAGCATCAGCGAAACGAGTTGGCAGTCCGTTCGGCGAAGCCACGAGCGAAGCTGCCAGGTTCGCCGACATGGGTGGCCCCTTTGACAATGACCTCCGAAGTTTCCGGATGAATCCTCCTGCGGCCGACTCGGTGCCGAGTGAGTCTGCGGTCGCACCGCAGGTGTTCAACGTCGATCCCAGCACTTCGATGATCGCAGCAGGAACGCCACCGGCTCCGGGGAAAGTCTCGTCCCCGCCACGATTGCTCAGCGCCGACGACTTGCGACGGTTGCTGACGGCTCGCGGGTTGGATTCCGAAGGACTGAGCGGCCTGTTGCTCGATGAGCTGCGGTTCCCGGTGCGCGAGTATGCTCACAAGCATGTGCGCCGCGAGTCGGGACTGCGCGAAGACTTCACCGAGACGCTGTTCTGGCAACCGCTGCTGATCACCGACGCGAATGGCGAGGCGACGATTCGCTTCGACCTGTCGGACTCGGTGACGACGTTCCGAGTGCTGGCCGACGCGCACACCGGCGACGGTCGCATCGGTTCCGGTGGTGGCGAGGTCGTGTCTCGGCTGCCGTTCCAAATCGAACCGAAGCTGCCGCTGGAGGTCACGACTGGCGATCGCATCGACTTGCCGGTCGCGGTCATCAATCGCACGTCCGAGCCACAACAGGTGCAGCTCGGATTGTCGGCGGACGGAACGTTGCAAGTCGTCGGCGACAAATCGCGCAGCGTGACGGTCGCTGCCAACGATCAGCGCCGCGAACACATCTCGTTGAATGTCACGCACGGCTCGGCCGAGACGGATGCGTTCATCGAACTGCGTGCCTCTGCCGGGACATTCGCGGACGCGGTACGTCGCAAGCTGCATGTGGCTCCGTCGGGCTATCCGATTCGCGAATCGCTGGCCGGCGTCATCAACGGCACCGAACGCTTGCGGTTGAAAATTCCCAGCGATGCCGTCCCCGGTTCGCTGGCGGTGACGCTGCGAGCGTATCCGTCGCCGCTGGCCGATCTGTTGTCGGGAGTCGAGAGCATCCTCGGCGAACCGCACGGCTGCTTCGAGCAAACCACCGCCACCAACTATCCCAATACGATGGCCTTGCAGTATCTCCAACAGAATCAGCTTGCGAATCCGAACGTCACGCGGAAGGCCAAAGACTTCCTCGATCGCGGCTATCAGAAGTTGACCAGCTTCGAGTGCAAGCAGCGCGGTTACGAATGGTTCGGCAGCGACCCCGGCCACGAGGCGCTCACCGCGTTCGGCCTGATGCAGTATCACGACATGGCCGAAGTCATGCCGGTCGATGCCGAGATGGTGGAACGCACGCGGACGTGGCTGCTCGCCCGCCGCAACGGGCAAGGTGGCTTCCATCGCAACCCGCGCCATCTGCATGTCTGGTCGGTGCAGCAAGACATCGTTGATGCCTATGTGTTGTGGGCATTGACGGAAGCCGATGCCGCCAATTATTTGAAATCTCAAATTTCAAATCTCAAATCTCAAATCTCAAATTCCAAATCGGAGACGTCAGATCTCAGCGCGGAACTGTCTCATCTGACGGTGATTGCCAACAAATCGCGTGATCCGTATTTGATCGCGCTCTCGGCCGCCGCGTTGCTTAACGCGGGGAGGACGATCGACGGAGACCAATTGCTGCAATCGTTGACCGAACTGCAAGCGGCGGATGGCAGCCTGACTGGCTCGACCACGGTGACACAGAGCGGCGGTTTGTCGCTGAAGATGGAAACGACCGCGCTGGCCACGATCGCCTGGCTGAAGAGTCCGAAGTTCAACGGCTCGGCAGACCGCGCGGCGAAGTGGATCGTCACGCACCGCCAAGGACACAGTGGCTTCGGCTCGACGCAAGCGACGGTCCTCGCACTGAAAGCTTTGATCGGTTACGCGAAGACAGCGGGGGTTGCTCGTCGCGGTGGCACATTGCAGGTCGTGCGCGATCAAGAGATCTTGGCTCAGGCCATCTTGCCCGAAGGCTCGGACGCCAGTTCGACGATTGAACTGACGGGAATCGGCTCGAAGCTGGTGCCGGGCGAGACGGAACTCGAACTGCGTGCTCCTGGTTTCGGCCGGCTGTCGTTCGCGCTGGAAGTGCTCTACCACACGCCGAAGCCGCCGAGCGATCCGAATTGTCCGGTGCGATTATCAACGAAACTCAGTTCACAGAACGAGACAGCGACGTTGACCGCTGGTGACACGGTGCGGCTCGAAGCACTGGTCAAGAACACGACAGAGCGCGGGTTGCCGATGACGGTTGCTGTGCTCGGACTCCCGGCCGGACTGGAACCGCGAGCGGAAGAGCTGAACGAACTCCGTGATGCCGGCGCGTTCGATTACTACGAACTGCGACCGCGCGAAGTCCTCTGCTATTGGCGAACGATCCATCCACAAGCCGAGCACCGTTTCGCGATCACCCTGACCGCCACGATTCCCGGCGAGTACACCGCTCCGGCCTCGCGAGCCTACCTCTACTACACCGCCGAGCAGAAGCATTGGGTCGAACCTCTGCGAGTCCGGATCACTCCGTAATAAGTTTTGGCCAATCAATTGCCATGTTGTCTGATCCGTGTGTGAGCTCCGATCCGTGTGCGCAGTCGCGTTCTCCGAAATCAGGAACGCGCTGCGCACACGGATCGGAAGACGACACGGATGGGGGGCAATCAGAAGCCAAACGATTGAGGGGACTTCGCTGAGCCTTTACCCTGCCTCGATCTCATCACGACGAGGCAATTGATGGCAGAGTTTCAGACAGTCGCGCAAGTCGGCGACATTCCCGAAGGCGAAGCACGCTCTTTTTGCGTGAATGGCAAAATGGTCGCCGTCTTTCTGAGCAATGGCGAGTACTCGGCGATCAACGACCTGTGCCCGCACATGGGGGCCTCGCTGGCGGCCGGATACGTTGAGGACGGCGGCGTGACCTGTCCGTGGCATGCTTGGCGATTCTGCATCAAGACCGGGACGTGGCTGGATAACCCCAACGCGAAGACTCGGACGGAGATATTCGACGTGCGGGTTATGGGAAATGAGATTCAGGTGCTCGTCCCCGATACTTCCGTCGCTCCGGCCAGAGCTGGCGGAAAATGAAGGGCGAAAAATGGAGGCAAAGCTGGCTTTCATTTTTCGCCCCTCATTTTTTGTCAGCTTGTTTTTGATCGTTCATCACCAAGGACATTTCCATGACGGCATCCGCAGTCCTGCGAGTCGACGGATTGGTCGCCTCGCCTCAATCGTTTTCGTTTGACGACCTACGAACATTCCCGGAAGCCGAGCAGGTTCGCGACTTCACTCGCTTCCATCCGAAGCGGCCGGGAGACGGCGTGACGTTGCGAGCGCTCTTGGCCCGAGTGGCTCCCTCCGCCGAGGCCAACTATCTGACGCTGCACGCCACGCGCGACGACTTCGCGGCGAGCATCCCGCTGGCCGCGATCCTGGATGAAGCGGTCGTGGTCTATCAGCTTGATGGAACGCCGTACCCGGAAGCCAAAGGCGGCCCCTTTCGGTTTCTCATCAAGAACCCGGCGGTGTGTCACACAGATGAACTCGACGACTGCGCGAACGTGAAGTTCGTAGACCGCATCGAACTGACCGCCGGACGTGGCCGAGACACTCGGCCGCATGACGAACAGGAACACGAAGCGTTGCATCAACACTAAGTCCAGTCAGCGAAAACCCAATTTCCAAAAACCAATGACCAATGAATGTCCAAAACCCAATGACCAGGTGGTCGCAGAAGGTTGGCCGACGACTCGTCGATTAAACTTTGGCGGTTTGCATTTCATTGGACATTGAGATTTGGGTTTTGGAATTTCCGCACAATGCCTTCGATTCGCATCTCAAATTTGACGACCAACGTCTTCGAGCCGGAGTCGGAGCTTCCGAATCGGATCGCGCGAAAGCTGGGGCTTTACCCGGCCGACGTTGCTCGCTGGCGGATCTTGCGGAAGAGCCTCGATGCACGATCGCGGCGCGAGTTGAAGTTCGTCTACACGTTGCTTGTTGAGTTGCCCGACAGCGAGCAGGCCGCGCAGTTGTTGTCGAAGACGTCGAGCGACGTCGAGTTGTTTACGCCACCGTTGTTTGAGGATGTCGTCTCTGGATCAACACCGCTCGAACAGCGACCGGTCGTGATAGGCTCCGGGCCGGCGGGTTTGCTGGCGGGGTATTATCTGGCGGCGAAAGGCTATCGACCGCTGATCCTCGAACGGGGTCAGGCGGTCAAGGAACGAGTTCCTGCGATTCGGCTCT
This sequence comes from Planctomyces sp. SH-PL62, assembly GCA_945893045.1. Taxonomy (GTDB): domain Bacteria; phylum Planctomycetota; class Planctomycetia; order Planctomycetales; family Planctomycetaceae; genus SXKJ01. The sequence goes on along the minus strand of CAMDEA010000077.1, from coordinate 19,075 downwards.
TCGATTCGGGTGGTCGGCACGATCCCGAAAACAATTACTTGTTCGGCGAAGGGGGAGCGGGCACGTTCAGCGATGGCAAGCTGACCTGCCGGTTGAGCGGGCCGGATGTGGATTGGGTGCTAGCGCGGTTTGTTGAATGCGGCGGCAAGCCGTCACTCGTTTATGAACATCGGCCGCATCTGGGGAGCAATCGGTTGCCGATGATCGTTCGCAACTTGCGCCGCAAGATCGAAGAACTCGGCGGCGAGTATCGCTTTGGTTGCCGCTGCGAAGGAGTCGATCTCGCCGACGGTCGTTTGCGCGGGTTGCATACTTCGAGCGGTTATCTCACGACGACGCAAGCGATTCTCGGCATCGGACACAGCGCTCGCGACACCTATCGCATGTTGCTGGAGGCCGGCATTCCGATGACGCAGAAGGCGTTTCAGCTCGGCCTGCGAATCGAGCAACCGCAGGAGCAGGTCAATCAGCACAAGTACGGCCGGCCGGAGTATCTCGCATTGCTGGGCGCGGCGGACTACACGCTGACGGCTCGCGGCGAGCGCGACGTGTATTCGTTCTGCATGTGTGCCGGCGGCATCGCGATTCCCAGTATCTCGGAACCAAATTGTTTCGCGACGAACGGGATGAGTAACTCGCGGCACGACACACCGTTCGCGAACAGCGGCGTCATGGTGACGATCGAACCGCACGAGTTCGGCGGCTCGCATCCGCTGGCCGGCGTTGAACTGCAACGGCAATTCGAGTCGGCGGCGTTCGAGTTAGCCGGACGAAATTACTTCTGTCCGATTCAAACGGCCGCAGATTTTCTGGCGGGACGATCCCCCTCACCGGATCAGCGATTTGAGTCTTCGTATCCGCGCGGTCTCGCGCCGCTGAACTTGGATAACGTGTTGCCTCCGGTCGCGCTCGCCGCGATTCGATCCGGGTTGCCGTTGATGGACCTCAAGTGGCGCGGCGACTTTCTGCGTAACGCGAATCTGATCGGCCCGGAAATGCGCGGCAGTTCGCCGGTGCGGATCGAACGCGATGTCACGACACGTCAGTCTCCCGCCTGCGTGGGTCTGTATCCGGTGGGCGAGGGAGCGGGTTTCGCGGGAGGCATCATCAGCGCGGCGGTCGATGGGTTAATCAGTGCCAAGCAAGTGGTCCGCGCGTTTGCTCCGATGAGGTAGCCACGCTCGCCAGAGCGTGGGCCGAGTCGCCAACAAACCCACGTTCTGGCGAACGTGGCTACGAGACGGCGTCATCGGCTTTCGCGATCTCCGCCGGAATGCAGGCCATGGAGACGAGCTTGTCATCGTCTTCCAAGCGGATGATGCGAACGCCTTGCGTGTTGCGGCCGATGACGCTGATGTCGCCGGCTCGGAGGCGTTGGATCTTGCCGCTGGCGGTGACCATCAGAACTTCGTCGGCGTCGGTGACGGCGACGATATCCACGGCCTTGCCGTTGCGAGCGGTCGTCTTGATGTCGCGGACCCCTTTGCCGCCGCGGCCTTGCAGGCGGTATTGCGCGCTACTCTTGGCCGCCTCTTCGCCGGCTTCGGCATCGTCGGGTTCGGGAGCTTCGGCGGTTGGTGCGGAGTCATCAGCCTCAGCGGGTGCGAGTGTGTCGGCGGCACCTTCGGCGACAACCGTGTCACCGTTGTCGGTCCCTTCGGCTTCGCCGATTCCGAACGGCGTGCGTTTACCGTGACCGTTTTCGCAGACGGTCAGCAAGGATTTTGCCGGATCAGCGATGACCATGCCAATCACGAAATCCCCTTTTCCGAGCCGGATGCCGCGGACGCCTTGAGTGGCTCGGCCCATGCTGCGGGCGTCGGATTCGGCGAAGCGGATCGACATGCCGTTGGCGGTCGCGAGCAGCACGCTCTCGCCCTTCGTCACGAGTTGCACATCGACGACGAGATCGTCATCGACCAGTGAGATGGCGATGAGGCCACCCTTTTTCACTCGGCCGTATTCTTCGAGCGGCGTCTTCTTCACCGTGCCGTTGCGCGTTGCAATCATCAAACCGCGATCGTCGAACGAGCGGACGGCGACGCAATTGCAAACCTTCTCCCCTTCGCTCAGGGTCAGCAGGTTGACGAGTGCCCGGCCCTTCGCCGTGCGGGTGCCGAGCGGCAGGTCATAGACCTTCGACCAATAGACTTTGCCTTTGTCGGTGAAGAACAGCAGCCAGTCGTGCGTGCTGGCGACGAAGAGATTCTGGATCGGGTCGTCGTCTTCGGTCTTGGCCCCGATGACTCCTTTGCCGCCGCGGTTCTGAGCTTCGTATTCGGTGAGCTGCGTCCGTTTGACGTAACCGCGTTGCGAGATGATGACCGTCATCGGCTCTTCGGTGATGAGGTCGTCGCGGTTGACGTCTTCGGCTTCGCCCTCTTCGATGGAGGTGCGGCGTTTGTCGCCGTACTTGGCCTTCATGTCGAGCATGTCTTGTCGCACGACGGCGCGGATGTTGCCTTCGTCCGACAACAACGTCAGGTAGCTGGTGATATCGGCCAGCAGCTTGCCGAACTCTTCGACCAGCTTGTCTCGTTCGAGATTTGCCAGCGAGCCAAGCTGCATCGAGACGATCGCTTCCGATTGATTCGGCGACAGTGAGTAGGTCGGCTTGACGCCATTCTCGTCTTGGAACAGACGGAAACCGCTTTCACCGAGCGCTCGCGCGATGAGCTCGCCTGCCACCGCGATTTGCTGCAAGCGGACTTTCGCTTCGGCTCGGCTGGGAGACTGGCGGATCGTGCGGATGACTTCGTCGATGTCGATCTGCGCGATCATCAGCCCTTCGACCGTGTGCTTGCGCTTGCGAGCTTCGCTCAGCAGGTACTCGGTGCGGCGGCGGATGACATCGACGCGATGCAGGATGAACTCCTGCAACATCTCTTTGACCGAGAGCACCTTCGGCCGGTTGCCGACCAACGCGAGCAGAATCACGCTGACCGTCTGCTGCAATGGCGAGAACTGGAAGAGTTGATTGAGCACGACTTCTTTGTCGGCATCACGCTTGAGTTGAATGTGAATCTGCACCTGCCACGGCTTGTCGTTGCGGTCGGTGTAGTCGGTGACTTTGGCGATGCCCTTGATGCGCTCTTCTTTGACCAGCTCTTCGAGCTTGCCGCGAATGCGGTCGCGTGTGTCTTGGTACGGAATCTCTGTCACGACGATGACGTCGTTGTTCTTCTCGGTTTCAAAGTGCGTGCGTGCTCGGAGAGTGATCGTGCTGCGGCCGGTGGCGAAGCCTTGGATGATGCCGGCTCGACCGCAGATGACTCCACCGGTGGGGAAGTCGGGGCCTTGCATGACTTCCAGAATCTGACCGAGGTTCGCGTTCGGATTGTCGATCAGCAGAACGGTCGCATCGCAGACCTCGCCGAGATTGTGCGGCGGGATGCTGGTCGCCATGCCGACCGCGATGCCATTCGAGCCGTTGACCAGCAGGTTCGGAAACTTGGCCGGCAGAACGACCGGCTCCATGTTGCGTTGATCGTAGGTCGGGATGAAATCGACCGTATCGCGATCGAGATCGTGCAGCATGTCGGCGGCCGGTCCGGCCAGACGTGCCTCGGTGTAACGCATGGCGGCGGGAGGCATCCCGGCCAGCGAGCCGAAGTTTCCCTGCTTATCGACCAGCGTCTCGCGCATGTTCCAGTTCTGAGCCATGCGGACCAGCGTCGGGTAGACCGAGCCTTCACCATGTGGGTGATAGTTACCGCTCGTGTCGCCGCAGATCTTCGCGCACTTGATGCGTCCGGAGTTCGGCCCCAGGTTGAGGTCGTTCATCGCGACGAGAATGCGCCGCTGCGAAGGCTTCAACCCATCGCGCACGTCAGGCAGCGCACGGCTGATAATGACGCTCATCGCGTAGGTCAGATAGCTGGTGCGAATCTCGTCCTCAATCGCGAGCGGGACGATGTTTCCTGTGAAGCCCGGAGGGAGGATATTGTCGCCAGCACCTGTCTCCGGTGGCTGTTCTTCGTGACCGTCGGCCAACTGGGCTACTCCTATCCAAGATTCGCGAAAACGCCTGCCGACATCGGCCTTCATGGCCGTGGAATTTCACCGGGCAGACAGCCTCAAAACGAGCGGTTTCAAGGCGGACGAATGGTAGTGGAAGAGCCTTGCCCGAACAACGAACGGTGCGGCGTTCGGAGAGGGGCAAATCAGCGGTTTTGAACACGCCAGAGTCAAATCGTGGACGAGGGCACGATCATGTTGACGGGCAGAACTCGCGAGCTGCCGGTGTCGCGCAGCGCGCCGTCCAGAGCATGCCGAAGCGATTCGCCCAGGCCGTGTTCGCGGATACTGCGAAGTCGCGGGATGATGCGTTGAAAGACTTCGATGATGCGCGGATCCCATTGCTGTCCGGAGCCGTCGATCAGAATCGCTTCGACCCGATCGGGGGCGAGTCCTTGGCGGTACGGGCGACTGGTGCTCATGGCGTCGTAGCTGTCGGCCACGGCGAGGATGCGGGCGATGCGCGGGATTTGTTCGCCCGCCAATTTCATGGGATAGCCGGTGCCGTCGTAGCGTTCGTGGTGATGCAGCACTCCGGGCAACAGGCTGCTGATCTGATGCAGGTCTTGCAGAATCGCGTGGCCAATCTGCGGATGCTGTTGAATGTGCTCCTGCTCTTCGGGAGTCAACGGGCCATGCTTGCAGAGCACCTCGTCGCGAATGCCGATCTTGCCGACATCGTGCAGCAGGCCGGCCAGGTACACGTCGCTCAGTTCATCCTCGCCGAGTTTCAGTTCGCGGCCGAGTTCAACGGCGATGCGGGCGACTCGTTCGCTGTGTCCGTAGGTGTAGGGATCTTTGGCATCGACCGCTGACGCCAGTGAGCGCGTCAAACCGACGAGCAGATCCTTGAGATCTTGATAGCGGTCACTGGCTTTGTTGAGCAGTCCGATCAGTGCGGCAAACGGAGCCATCGCCGCGGCATCGGCGTTGCAGAACGGAGTTTGTTTGTCAGCACCGCGTTTGTTGACCGCAATCAGCCATCCGAACGCACGGCCCGACGGGACCGTCATCACCAGCACGCTGCCGAGGTGCGCGAACGCCGCGCCCCACGATGCTTCGCCCACGCGCGGGCAGAGCAACAGGCCGGTGTCGCGGAGTTCTGTCGAACGACGCAGCGCTTTGACCAAGTCGCGAACGTCGTCATCCGCCAGCACAGTCTCGCCGCGCGTTTGCATACCGTCCAAACTGCTCGGCACCCAGATCAGCGATTCGGCTTCGATGAACGGTAACGCGGCGTCCAGAATCTTGTTGAGGTTCGAGCCTGGCTCGCGATGAATTCGCAGATGGCGGATCAGCCGTTCGAGCGTCAGGTTCAATTCCCAGGCAGACTTCAGTTGCCGCTTGAGCTCATCTTCGGCCGAGCGTTGCGAGCGAAGCCAATCGGCTTGCAACAGCCGATCCAGCACCGCTTGGGCCCAGCGTTCCAGCCGTCGTTGTTCCTCGACGATCTCCTCGGACTCGATCGCGATGCCAGCCAAGACACTTTCCGCGACCAGAGTCACGTCGCCTAAAACAAACGGAACTCGTAAGCGAAACTTGCGGTTGGGACGCGGCGTGACCTGCACCTTCCGGCTGCCGACCAAGCCGGCGAACGTGCCGACATTGTCGGAAAGATAGCGCACGTTTCCATTCGGTTCCGTCTCCGGCCACAGGCGTGTCGCCGTCGAGGCCTCGAAGACTTGGAACGGAACGCGAAACTCTTCGTGCAAAACCGTGGCGGTGGCTTTCGCGTGTTGAGCAAGTTTGATCATGGTGTGTCTCTTCGTCGCTTCCTCGTAGCCGCACTCGCCAGAGTGCGGGCCAGGCCGCCCGCGTTCTGGCGAACGCGGCTACGGGGTTTGGTGCTAGGTCAATTGAAAATGAAAAGTATGTCACCGGCCGTCCTCTCTTGGCCCCAACGGGGACAGACTCGATAGCCCAGGGCAACGCCCTGGGTTGGTGTGACACCAACCGGTGGTTAGCCCCAACGGGGCGGAACTTGCATGTCATTCGCGCAAGTTGCGCCCCTTCAGGGCTTGGAAATCTCCTTCGTCTGCTGACCCAGGGCGTTGCCCTGGGCTATCGAGTTACGCCCCCTTGTGGCTGAGTCAGTCGTTCAAACTCCGGGTGATGTCGAATGGCTTTCAAATCTTCGTCGGTGGCAGCGTGTTGTCCGTATCCGTTCGCGAGCGCCTGGCGCAGCAGGCGAATCGACTCATTGGCCGCTTGGCGAGCGGCAGCGGGAGTCGGTGCTTGTTCGGCGGCCAGCGCGGTGACGCAGGCGGCGGCATACAACGTCGCTCCCGATTTGGGAGCGGCTTGCAACGCCGTGTTGATCTCAGTGAGCGCTTCGTTGATGCGATTCAATCGCGCGAGCAAGATCGCGCGAAAGCGGCGGGCCTCTCCGAAGGTCGGTCGTTGGTCGAGGGCTTGAGCAAACAACTCGGAGGCGCGTTCCAGACGATTCGCGTTCGTGGCGAGCAGACCTCGGCCGTACAAGGCTTCGGGAGACTTCGGATCGTCGGAGGGAATGCGTGCGAAGGCTTTGTCGGCGTCGCCTGGCCGGCGAACCGAGACGGCAAAGCCATAAGAGCAGAGCAACTGATGTTGCTGCGCGGGCGGCAATGTCGCGAGATGTTCCGAATTCAGCGCGAAGGCGAACGCGGCATCCGCTTCGTCGTGGCGATTCAATCCGGCGAGCGCTTGTCCGCGGAGTGCGTGCAGAACAACGCTCTCAGGCGAGCGGGGGCCGCCGCGGCGGATCAGCCCCCCGGTGGCTTCTTTGAGCGGCATGGCGCTAGCCACTGGTGATTCAGAATTCAGCTCAACCCGCGAACCACCGGCGGCTAGCGCCGTGCCGCTCAGTGGAGCAGGCTGCAGGCGATCAAAGTCCTCCAGCGCACCGGCGTGTTGTCCGAGTTCCAGCCGGGCCATGCCACGATTCCGCAGCGCGGCGAGCAATTCGGGATCGCGGTCCAGCGCGGCCGAGTAGTCGGCGATGGCCGCGGCCTTCTGGCCGAGTTGGTCCAGCGTGAAGGCTCGGTTGAAGTAGCCCCAGGCGAACTCCGGCCACACGCCGATGCACACTCCGAAGTCAGCCAGCGCGAGTTGCGGTTCGCCTTGTTCGAGATGACACAGCCCTTTTTGCATCCACGACCAATAGTGTCGCGGATCGCGCTGCAACGCTTCGCGCAGTTCGCGAATCGCAAGTGCGTAGCGATCTGGCTCGCCACTTTGCAGGTGCGTGGTCGCCAACAGATAGAAGTCTTGCGCGGATGTTGGCGGGATCTCATTGGCCTTCTGATCGGCGGCGTCCGCTTGCTCGGTTTCACCAAGCATCCGCAGCAACGCGGCTCGTGTGCGCCAGACGGCGGCGGATGGTGGAAGGTCGCGGATTGCTGCGGCGCGGTCGAGCAGATGAAGAGGCGACGATTGGAAATTGGAAATTGGAAATTGGAAATTTGAGATTTGAGATTTCAAATTTGAGATTTCAGATTTGAGATTCTTTGAATCCGCTCCCGCCAGCAGCAACAGCAACTCGCGCGCGTCTTCGGAGAGCTTGTGTTGCTCGGTCGCGGTCAAGCGTTTCCAGGCGGCACGATCTTGCCAGTTCGGGTCGTCGAGGATGCCGAACAACGCGAGCGTTTCTTGGCAGACTTGGCGACCTTGCTCGGCATGGTCGCGCAGATCGCTGTGCGTGTTGAGCAGGCAAAGGGCTTTGAGAGTTCCTTGCTCGAAGCGATGTTGCAGCTCGCGCGCTTCGGCCCCTTCGGTTTCGACGACTCGCGCTTGTGCGGCGGAGAGGCGGGCTTGCGTCCCCAGCAACAGCAGCCAGCCGAACGTCAGCAGCGAGACTGCCGTGATGCTGATCAGGCCGGACATCGCGAGCTGCGGATGCCGGCGTGTCCATTTTTGCAATTGCTCGACACGGCTCAACTCAGGAGCGTGTCGCAGCGGACGATCTTCGAGCCAGCGGTCAAGGTCTTCGGCCAGCTCGGAAGCGTGTTGATAGCGCGTCACGGCGTCGGGTTGCAGGCACTTGCGGACGATGCTTTCCAGACCCCACGGCACGTCGTCTCGGTAGAGCCGCAGCGACGGAATCGAGCGGCTGCGTTCGGTGGCCATCGCTTCGACCAGAATCGGGATCGGTGCGTAGCTGACGGAGTTCTCGAACGGATTGTGGCCGGTGATCATCTCGAACAGCACCATGCCCAGTCCGTAGAGATCTGAGCGTTCATCGACCAACGCGACCAATTCGCGGGTGCGGCGGCTGAGTGCTCGCAGATGTTCCGGAGCCATGTAGGCGACCGTACCACCCAGCGAGGCTTCGACCTGCGCGTGGGATTGGTTTTCGTCGTGCGAGAGGTTGAAGTCGAGCAGCATCGGGGTGCCGTCCGCGCCCAGCAGAATGTTGCCCGGCTTAATGTCGCGGTGCAGCACGCCGCGATCGTGTGCGTGTTGGAGGCCATCGGCCAGCCGCGCGATGATCCAGGCGCAGGCGCTGGGGAAGTTGAGGCGAGCGAGCCGAGCGACGGGCATCAGCCTCCCGGCATTTTCTGTGAGCGGAATGGCGCTAGCCACCGGTGTCGTGTCGTGACCACGCGAATCACCGGCGGCTAGCGCCGTGCCGCTCACTCGCCCAGTGACATCGGTCGGGTCAAAACTCTGCAGCGCCGCGACGATCTCTGCTCCGCTCGTCGGGTGCGAGGACTTCTTCCAGACGGCGTGCAGGACTTGCGACAGGCTCGCGCCGCCGAAGTAGGGCATGCACACCGCGCGGATGCCGGCGGCGACATCTTCGTGGACCGAATAGATCGGGACGATGTTCGTGTGCTGCAACTGCGCCAGTGTCTGCGGTTCGCTACCACTGAGGTCTGAGGTCTTCAGTGCGACGCGGCGGTCGGCGAGCTCGGATTGCTCGGCGAGGAAGACGCGCGCGAACGCCCCTTGGCCGAGTTGCTGAAGCAGCCGATAGCCGAACAATTCTTGGCCGACTTTCGGCGAGTCCAGCGTGGGGGCTTTCGAATCGCTGACCCAGGTGACCGTGCGCAGAAAGTCCTGGCGGCGGACGAAGCTGTCGTGTGAGTCACGTTGGCCCGGAGCGATCTGATCAAAACTCAGTTGGCTGATTGGTTGGCCGTGCTGACTGCGGTTGCGGAAGTCCTGAAACATCTCCCCGGCGATGTCGGATTCGCTGCCAGTCTCCTGGGGCTGGTGGCCGAGCAAGTCAGCGAGTTCTGACGGCGTCGGTCCAGTCGGCTCGGCGAGTTCTACCAGCAACTGCCGCTGAAAATTCCGCGTCGAGAGAATGCTCTCGTCGTCTGTTCGCGGTTCCGTCGGATTCATGGAAGCGACTTTCTCTGGCGCGTTTGCCGTCCCTGAAGCCTGTGATGTGATGGTTTGATGGGGAGACTCCCTTCGCGCGACTCTCAATCGTCACTGCGAACTTAGTTCACTCGTCTCGAATGCAGTTGTGGTCGCGCCCAGAATCGCCGTTAAGAAAAGGGCAGCGATGCCGATTGTGCCGAGACTTCGGAGACGCCGAGTGATGCTCACAACCGACGGTTGTGAAACCGGGATTGATCCATCCCGATCGCTCGCCGTCGCCGCTCGTCGAAGTCTTTCGGCGTTCTTTGCGAGTGGGTCGTCGTCATCATCGCGATCAACGCCAGCGGCAAGCTGGCGGACATCGACTCGCCGTCCTCGGCCGATCGCGAGACCGAATTGTCGGCGCTGGTGTCCGCCTCCACGTCCCCGTTGGGTTCGCTGGACATTTCCCCGGTAGCACCGGGAGTGATTTCCTGTTCGGGATCGCTCGCGGCCGGTATCGCTGGCGAATCGGCCTTGGGATTTTCCGCGGAGGGCGTCGAATCCGAATCGGCAGGCTCAGTACGAGCTTCGGGATCGCTGGCGAGTTCCGTGGTGTCGAGCGACAGATCCAACAGATCCGAATCGGAAAGTCGGAACCGTGGCGGGCGGAATTCCGGGCGAAGAGAGAAATCCAACCAAGTCAACAAGGAGTCGATGTTGGAAAAGCCGAACAGCCGGACGAGCGGCGATTCGCCAGCGGCCGCCAGGGCCGTGCCTGTGTTGCGACCCATCGGTGGGGCTTCCAGGCCGCGCAAGAGGTCGTTCGGAATGGCCGCGTTGTCGTTGGGAGCGCTGCGGTTCGATGAAAAGACGATCGCGGACTGCGTCGCCTGTGGAAGCTCTGGCCCGTTGCTCAGCAATCGAATCCCGACCGCCGGAGCCGCTCCACTGGTCAACGGCGTTGGATTCTCAAACGCGCCGCCCAGTTCGATCTCCACTCGATAGGTCACGTTGCCAAAAGTGGCCGCGTCCCACGAACCGACACGCAAGACATAGGTGCCGGCCGGCAAGAAACCCAACAGTCCCTGGCCGCGAGGTTGCGAGGCCAACGGCACAATCTGACCGTTGCTGTTTAGAACCTTGATGGCCGGAGCGGCTTCGCTGCCGGTATTCGTCCGCGTGAAAAAATACGATTGAGTTTGCAGCAGCTCGAACCGAAAGAAGTCGAACGTGTCGGCGGAATGCCCGGCGTTTGTCGCGGCGTCGCGGATCAGCGTGACTCCCGATTGCATTTCGTGTGGAAACAGGACGCCCAGGTTCTGGGCCGTTTCCAAAGAGTCATTGCCCGCTTCGTTTCGCCACGTCGTGGGAACTCCGTCACTACCGCGAACCGGTCCGTCCACGGTGAATCGCACGACGAAGTCACCGCTGGAGTCGTTGCCCACCAGAGGATTCCCCGCCAAGTCGGTGAGTCCCAGCGCACCGGACAGGTGCAACTCGGCTTCGCCGTTCGGCAGGGCGTCGAGCATCAGAAGGCGAGCGATCCCGGTCGCCGTGTCGTAGGACTCCAAGCGTGGGAAGACGCGGGTGCCGTCGGCTCCTTCAATGAACACCGCGCTGACGGTGTTCTCACCCACTTGCAGGTACGCCATGTAGGCCAATTGCTGCAAGTTGACGAGTTCACTGAATTGCACTTCGATGGATTGCGGGGAGCGATCAAGATTCGAATCGTGAACCGGAGTCGTCGCGATGACCTGTGGCGCATCGGCGTCCGCATAGACCAGCAGATCGAGCACGTAGCCGCCGACCGATCCACCGTTGAATCCACTGTGAGCAAACTGGGGATCGAAGATTCCGTCGGGGCCGTATTCCGCGTCATTGCCGGAACTGGAGACCGCCAGAAAGTAGTCGCCGGCCGTCAGCCCCGAAAACAACACGGCATCCGTGAAGAAAGGAAACTGGCCGTTGGTCGATTCGGTCGGGTTGAGCGAGTTGTTGTTCGTCGCGACGAATTGCAGAGTGCCGAATTCATCGGCGCGGAAAAGCGTCAGCGCCGGATCGAGCGGCGAGCCAATACGACCGGCGAATGACTCGGCAACCAGCGCGTGCGGGCCGCTGCCGGTGATTGAGAAGTGATACAAATCGACGTCCGCCGCCGGATTCATCGCGAAGGGGTCTTCGCTAGAAAAATCATAGAACGGGTCGTCGCCGATCACCCCACTGACCTGCAAGCGTCCAATGTCCGACAAGTCGCCGAGATCGCTGGCCGTCTCCGGCGTGTCGTCGCCGAGGACACGCGCTTCGGTATCAGGAGCGAATTGATCCGCATTCCCTGAAGGCGCTCGGCCGCTCACGACGGCGATGCGCACGCCGTAGTCGGACGACTGACTAGGAACTCCGCTGTCGATGACGAACGGATGGAAGTGCCGATTCCCCGCGCCGCTGACCGCTAAGAAGTACGTTCCCGCTTCCAGCCGGACATCGACTCGTGCGTCGGAGCTGTTCGCGTCGGCCTCACTGCGGCCGAGCAACTGATGTTGCAGCGGCACCGCCGGATCAAACTCGACGAGTTGATCGCCATACAACGTCAACACCACTGGCGCGATGTCTGCACTCGTCCCCGGCAGCGATGTGATCTGCACTCGGCCGGATGTCTCCAACGTGAAGCGAACCCAGTCGACATCGGTTGTCTGAGCGGAGTCCTCTCCGACACGGCCGACAAACTCGGCATTCTGACCTCGCAGCACGCTGCCGAGGTCTTGAGCCACGTCCAACGTGTTGTTGGGTTCGGCATCAAACTGCGGATTCAGCAATCCGGGCCAAGCGCCGGCCGACAACAGGCCGCGAGATTCCAGCGATTCTAAATTGGCGCGAAACTTCGGCCGTCGCACGCCATGTCGCGGCAAGCGGGAGGTTCGCACGGTGTACGCCAACGCAGATTTCAGCAGCGAGACCATGAGGTGGCCTCCGACGAGGAAGAAATCGACACGAAAGACTCTAGGTCAGAATTTTCATCCCGGCGGCTGTTGGACCTCGCGTTATCAAGCGGCGGGCACTTGCCCGCAGCTTTCTAAATGGATCGGCAGAATTTGTTGGGTAGCCGCCGTTCGCCAGAACGCGGAGTTTTCGGCCATTCACCCACGTTCTGGCGAAACGCGGCTACACAGACATCTCTGCGGGTCCACTTAGACAACATTTTGGCTAACGGCTGCGGTAGTAACGCCCGTTGAGCCATGCGGAACTGCCAAACAGTTCGTCGATGGCCGACGGCAATTCGACCAGTTCGGGCAATCCGGCTTCGCGACGTCCAGAACTGACAGGTTGTGACGACTCGGCCGTGAGTTGCGGAGCAGATTCATAGGACGGATGCCGCGTCTCCAGAGTATTCCGCAGTCGGTCGATGACCGCTCCGCTGCCCGAATCCAAGTCGGCGTGGCGGTTGGAAACATGATCTGGTTGGCCATGCGGCACATCAGCGACCGAAGTCTGGTCGTGCTCTTCGTCATGCCCGTTCGGCTCAAACGGATGCAAGTCGGTGCGATAGCGTTGGAAGTAGACGCCATTCGCGTCGGCGGCTCCTTGACCGCTCCAAACCACGATCGCCTGTCCTAACAGATTGATTGACACGGAAGCGTTCTTTTGGTCGCCGGCAGACGTGGTGTTGACTGCCAACTCCCCTTCTTTCTTTTGGCCCAGCTTGTTGAGTTGCTGAGCGAACACTTGCAGGCCGGAGCCAGTGACTCCCGCGTTGGTCCAGGTCACATAGGCATCGCCGCCGGCGTCCACCGCAACCGACGAATCCGTTTGGTCGCCCGTCGTGCTCGTGTTGACGCGAAACTCCGTTCCCTGAGCCAAGCTCGATGAATTGTAACGCTGCGCAAAAATGCCGGTGCCGCTGCCGTCCTGGCCAGCACTGGTCCACGTCACGAGGAAATCCCCCGTGAGCGGATGAATGCCGATGGCCGGGTCGGTCTGATCGTTGGCGGTCGTGGTGTTGACGCGGAACTCACCGCCCACGGGATTCACGAGCAATCCCAGCAGGATGTTGAATCGCCGCGCGTAGACTCCGGAGCCACCACCGTCTTGCCCGACGCTCGCCCATGTGATGACGAAATCGCCGTTGGTTTGGTTGATCGCGACAGCCGAATCGGACTGATCACCGTTGGCAACGACGTTGACGAGGAACTCGTCACCGAGAGACACACCCAACGAGTTGTAGGCCCGCGCATAAACGCCCAAGCCGCTTCCATCTTGGCCAGCGCTGGTCCAGGTGATGACCGTGTTTCCTGCGCTATCTCTCGCCACCGCGGGAGCCGTTTGGTCGCCGTCAGTCGTCCCGTTGACTGGGAATTCTCCGCTGAGGGGCAGTCCGGTGAAGCTGTAGCGCCGCGCATAGATTCCGGAACCGCTGCCGTCCTGTCCGACGCTGGACCAACTGATCGTGAAGTTGCCAGCCTGATCCATCGCCACCGTGGGTTCGAGTTGATCGCCCGCCGTGGTGGTGTTGACCAGGAACTCGCCGCCCAACGGAAACCCTTCCATGAATCGCCGGGCGTAGACGTTCCAGCCACTGCCGTCCGCGTTGAGGGTGGCCCAAGTGGCCACGGAGATCCCCGCATCCGACGTGGCGACCGCGCGGTCGCTGGTCTGCTGAGTGGTCGTGGACGCGAGATTCGCCAACGTCTCGGCCCCCATCGCAATGGCGATGCCGCCGCCGGACGTGATCGGATCGCCGTTGGCCAACTGCGTGTTGGGATACGTCACCGCCGGATCGGGGTTGGTCCCCATGTTGAGCACCAGCGCATACTCGCCCGTCTTGAACGCGGCCACCGAATTGGCGCTCGACACTTTCGCGTAGTAAGTCTGCCCGGCAATGATCCCGTTGAACGTGGCGGTGATCGTCGTGCCGTACGCAGTGGACGTCGCCGTCGCGGTCGCTTTGACCGTGCCCGCGCTGTTGAGGATTTCGATCTTGGGATTCAGCAGGCTCAAGCCCTGACTGACGACCGTCGCCTTCAACGTCGTGCTGCTGCCGGCGGGAACCACGAACTTGAAGAAGTCGAGGTCCGTGCTGGTCGTCAAATTCAGGTCGTTGATGACAGCGGTTTTGCTCGTGCTGTCGATGGAAATGATCTTGGCTGCCGCTGTGGAGTTGTTGGCTTCCTGGGCGTCCGCAGATCGCGCGGCCCCGGCGCTGTAAACGGAGCGGATGCCGGCGATGTCGTCCGCGTTCAGCGCGGCATCCACTCCGTTGTAGGTCGGATACAGGCAAGCGGTCGTCGTCGCCGAGTGATACATCCCCAAGGCATGGCCGAACTCGTGCATCGCGACCGTGAACAGGTCGTAGGTGCTGCCGACATTGAACGTGATCCCGGTGTTGAACTGGATGTCGCCGGCGATCGAATAGTTGTTGATCGGCGGAGGCAGATACGCCTGAGCCAATGCGCTCGTGCCGAAGTTGAATCCGCCGATGCGGATGTCACCGAATCCCGGATCGCCTTGCTGGTACTCGCCCGAACCGGCAGGCTCGCCGTTATCGCTGACGACGGCGAAGTTGATGTTCGTCTGCTGCGCCCAATACTGCGCCGCCTTCAAAATCTGATTCTGCCAAGTCGCCGTCGAGCCGAATCTCGCGTCGAGTGTGCCCTGCAGATCGCTCGCCGCGCCTCCCAAATCGGTGCCATCGGGCACGAAGCTGATGGTAATCAACTCGCTGTTGGGCCAAGCATTGCCGGACGTCGCAAACAGGAGAATTCGATTCTCCAACGTCTCGACCGCGGGCCGCGAAGATCGCCGTTCTCCGCGAGAGCCTTTTTGCCGTTCCGAACCACGCAGGAACCCCGACAACGTGCGAAGTAATTTCATGCTGTCCCCCTTTTGGCCCCGAAGAAGGATTCTCCGAGAAACGAATGTCATCCTCGGAGAGTCAGCTCCACAGGGGCTGCACTGATCCGAGAATTAAGCTCCGTCCGCTTTTGGAGTTGCGACGCGGGGGAAGCGTCGTGCCAGTCCGTTCAGTCAGAGCAAGCGTAGGTCAGCGTCGCAGGCTGTCAAATCGTCCCGCAAAAAATAACACGACGCGCCAGCGATCTTGGTCTGAACCACTCGCTGGCGCGTCGTGCTGGTGTGACATCGAGAAGGAATTCGGCCCTGTTCCTTAATTCGCGTGGGTTTTGATGCCGGCCAGGATCTCCCGAGCACGTTCCAACAAGAAGAGATCATCGCCTTCGGCCAAGATGCCTACGTGAGCAAACACTCGAACCACCACCATGAAGACTTTGATGCGAGCCGCATCGGCGGCTGGATGGCCCGTGAGGTTGAGTAAGTGCGACAAAACATCGGCCGCGTTTTGATTCAGGCCGTTCAGATCCACGAGGCTGAAATTAATGTACTGCTGCAATTGTTCCACTTGCGTCGCCACGGACTGCACCGTAATCGGCACCGAGTCGGTGTCGCTCAACGCCGCCGCGCCGCTGGGTTGCCCCAGATCATTGGTGGTGATGCTGAGGCTCACGTCTCCAGAAAAATCGACCGACGGCTTGAACTTCAACCCGTCCAAAGCGGCGTTGATTTCCGCCAGAGTCCCGCGGAAGGTCATCGTCACGTCCTTGGTGCCGTCGCCCACTCCGGTTCCCTGCGCGTCCGAAAACGCGAAGTTCAACCCGGCTGTTGTCGCCAGCGTGAGCTTGCCTTGATCGACCGACAGCGTGACCTGCAAATCGCTGCCGTCCGCATTCGGGTCTGCCACGGAGAATGCGTTGCCGTTCTCTACCGAAAAAATGACCTCAATATCTTCCTTCGCCAGTTGAAAACCAGGCACGGTATTCTTGGGGGCCGACAGCACGGGATTCTCGACCGCTTCGTAGTATCGGAACCGTGCTCCCGAAGGATCGGCAGACAGCGCGATCAGCAGGTCTTGATCTCCGTCCCCGTCCAAATCTCCCAAGGCCGGGGCGGCTCGCGCCGTGAAAATGGAGAACACGTCAGAAAACACACCCGTCACGGCCGTTAAGTCCGCGTCGGCCGTGCCGTCGGTGTCCTCGGCGAATGTCATTTTCGCCGGCCCGGAGATTGGTTTTGACCCGGCGACCATGTCCATATCCCCGTCTCCATCGACGTCTCCCAACGCCGGCGAGGCGAAGGAACCCAGGCTCGGGAACGGATTTCCCACAGAGTCCGAAACGTACGTCGGTGACGCCGCAGTGCCCGTGTTTTGGAAATAGGCCATGACCGACGACAACCGGCTCACGACGAGATCGAGATCGCCATCGCAATCCATGTCCCCGAACGCCGGCACCGGCGAGACCGCGAAACTGGTGTAAAGGCCGACAAAAGGATTGACCGGTCCCATCAGTGTAAAATTGGGGACACCAGCGGAGCCTGTATTCACATAGGGCGTGTACCCGGCAAACGTCGCCAAGAGCAAATCCAAATCTCCATCAGCGTCCCAATCGGCGAGAGCCGGCGCGGGGGCGAATCCCAGCAAGGCCGCATCCAAACTCGAGAATGGGTTCTCAGCGCCCGTGAGTTCTGTGAAGATCGGAGCCGACTCGTCTCCGACGTTGTCAAAGTACGCGATGCCGTTAATCCGACCGACGATCAAGTCCAGATCGCCATCCGCATCGAAGTCGACAAGCACCGGATGCGACTCACTGAATTCTCCCCCCTGGGCCATGCCAACCGTCGGATCGTCACCGCCGGTCTGCAAGACATAGGCTGGCATGGTCAGCAGCGTGCGGGGTTCCAAGACCTCGGCCACCCAATTTCGACGACGGCCTCGACCACGAACCAAGCTCCGCGTTCTTTTCAAAGCATTGAGAACAACAAACGATTTCTTGAGCAAATTCATGGTCGCAACCTTTCGTGGAAGAAATGGATCGAATAATGCCAGAACTCAACGTGTCCATAAAATCCCTCTAACCAGATTTCACGATCCAGCAAGCGGCAACTGGAGAATAGCAGACGGATTTGGCAAATTTAGACCGGTCGAATCGGTTTTGAGGGATTTAATCCGCTCGAAAAATCGTTCCGGCGCTGGAACACTCCGGCTCCGTAGGCCCATCCCTGTGAGAACGCCACTGCTGCGATCCATTGGAGCCGACGGACGGCGTCGCCAAGTGCCTCTCCCAAGTATTCCGGGGAGACGTGGCGAATCTGCCTCTCCCCGATGCGGGGGAGAGGGAGAGGGAGCCGGACAGCCACCCCGCTCGCCGGTCTCAATTTCGAGTGCCCACGGTGGCGAGGCCATGTTCGCGGCCCCTGCGTCCCTCGGAAGCGAGGCCCCGCAGTTGCTGTCCAACGTCGATGGCAGAGAGCTTGGGAGCTCGGCCCAAGACCGAGAGCAGCCGATGCCGTTGACACTCGATCGCATCCAACGGAAACGGCGGAACCGTTCGTTCGGCCCACGGCTTCAGGGCTTCCGCCAGGATGCCGGGAGTCTGGAAACGATCCTCCGGTCTCTTTTCCAGCATCGTGTGAATGATGTCAGAGATCGGCGTCGGCAGATCGTGTCGATGCTGATGAATCGGCCGCGGATGAGCCGTCTGGTGCATCAACAGTTTCTGCGCGGAGTTCTTCGCTTGAAACGGCAGGTGCCCGGCCAGCAAGGCGTAGAAGACGCAGCCCAGACTGTAGATGTCGGCGCGCGTATCGACCGCATGGCAGTCGAGCGCCTGTTCGGGAGCCATGTAATCGACCGTGCCCACTTGCAGGTCGCGCGTCCGGAGCATGTCGTGGGGATCGTCGGTGAAGAGGCATAAGCCCAAGTCCAGCAACTTGACCGTGCCGTCAGTAGCAATCAGCAAGTTGGCTGGTTTGACATCGCGATGGACGAGGCCGTGCAATCGGGCGTGTTCCAAACCGAGCGCCGCTTGCAGCATGTAGTCGGCCGCCTGACGCCACGGCAGCTTGCCGAAACGGCCGATTTGCTCGACGGCATCCAGCCCCTCCACATATTCCATGGCGATGTACGGCACACCGTCGATCTCGTCGCAGTCATACGCCTGGACGATATTCGGATGCGACAGCGACGCGGCCGCGCGGGCTTCGCGTTCAAAACGGATGCGCGTTTCCGGCGGGCAGTCTGCGAAGTTCGTGATGATCTTGATCGCGACCAACCGGTTCATGGTGGTCTGCTCGGCGAGATACACCGTCCCCATGCCTCCCTGGCCCAGCACGTCGAACAGCTTGTACTTCCCCAAATAAAAGCCGTCCGAGTGACCGCACAACAGCCGTTGCACTTGATAGCCCGTCACGACGCCCGCCTTGAGCAGCGAGTTGATCAGCCGCGGCAGCGACAGTTCCCTCGGAGCGGCCCGCACCTGTTCGGCAATCTGCCGAAGCGACTTCGCTGACAACAATTGGCTGTCACTGAGCACTTGCAAGAAATCCGAAACGGATTGCACAGGCATAATGGCTCCGAGCGTTGGCGAACGAACGCGGGCATCTCATCGAGCACAGAGGTGTGATCTCGATGCAGAGCAGCGTCGGTGCCAATTCGCGGAGTTCGCCGCATCGCGGATAATCACGCGGGACTTGGCCACACATGACTCCGAGTCGCCTCAAACGAGTGGCGATTCGGCAACACACGCCGTTGCGATTTGGCAACGTCGAAACCACGGGGTGGCACGCTCTGACCATCGGGAAGGGCGTGGGAACGGTAATCACCCCGCCTTTCCACGCCCTTCCCGATGGTCAGGGACGTGCCACCCATGACGACACGCATTGCCTCAATGCAACAATCCGCCGGCCGTGGAGGCTCCATCCG
>CAMDEA010000076.1 GCA_945893045.1 Planctomyces sp. SH-PL62 | reverse complement strand
AAACGCTCTGGTGCTCGTTGGAATCTCCGCAACGCCGAATCCGTCTCCGCCCTGACCAACCTCCGCGACAGCAATCAATGGCAACCCTATTGGTCAACTTGCGACACCACAAAAACTTAACACCGCCAATATCTCTGGGCACACCCGATCGAAGTCACCGTTCGTCGCCAGTTTTTCTCAAGCCTTACAAGTTGATATCCTCCCGCCCGCTTGATCGACCTCATCCCCAAACTCAGGAGCTTTCATCATGGGTTCTGTTGTCCGCTCGCTTGGTTCTCGACGTGAATTCCTGCAATGGACGGCCGCCGCCGCAGGTGTCGCCGTGCTGTCTCCTGTGTTCGGATTCGCCGCTGATCCCGATCCATACGGCGGATTCAAGATGTGCATTCAGAGCTACTCGCTGCGAGGGTTCGATGGGAAAACCGCCATGCAGCATTCGCAAAAACTGGGGCTGAAGTATTGGGAATCCTTCCGCAATCACATTCCGATGGACACCGCTCCCGAAAAGATCGGGGCGGCGAAAGCGATGCTCAAGGAGAACGGACTCACGCTGCTGGCCTTCGGCGTCGAAGGCTTCAACGACAATGAAGGGGCTGCTCGCAAAGCGTTCGACTTCGCGAAGGCGATGGGCGTGATGTCGATCAGCGCCGATCCGCAAAAGAACAAGGCGACGTTCGACCTGCTCGACAAGCTGGTCGCCGAGTACGACATCGCGATCGCGATCCACAATCACGGCCCGAAGGCGAGCTACGACAAAGTCACCGACGTCCAAACGTGGGTGAAAGATCGGCATCCGAAAATCGGAGCTTGCGTCGATACCGGCCACTACGTCCGCAGCGACGAAGACCCGGTCGAGGTCATCGAGAAGCTCGGCAAGCGCGTCTTCGGCGTGCATCTGAAAGATTTCAAAGGCCCTGCCGGCCAAGACAAACGCCCGACGATCCTGGGTGAAGGCAACCTGCGGCTGGTGGAGACGCTCAAGGCACTCAAGAAGCTCGACTACAAATACTCGCTGTCGCTGGAGTACGAAGAGAGTCCCAAGGATCCGATCGCCGACATCGAACTCTGCCTCAAGGCGGTTCGCGACGCGGTCAAGAAAATCGGATGAATCGTAGGTCAGGCTTTCTAGCCTGACCCAAATTGGCAAGATGACGTCGTTCGCGAATCGGGTCAGCCTGGAAAGGCTGACCTACCGTTTCGCACCGCTCTTGAGCAGCAGAAAACCGATCAGCCACACGCCGGCCAGGATCGCCGAGTACGAAGCCGGGCGCATCGATCGCCAAAAGCTGATCGTGCCCTCCTGGTAGTACCGGAGGTATTCGCAACACGTTTGCCAAAAGTTGCCCATGATTGACGGCGCGGCGAGGAGGTTGTGCGGACTCGTTTCCGGCAAAAGCATAGGTCAAGAACCGGCGCGCGGACGGATCGAAATTGCGAGCCGATCCTCCGCACAGGCTCTACAACCCGCGTGACCTGTTGTCCGCTCATTCGAAAGTCGAGACATGGAACTCCTCGAAGCCCTGATTGCGCTCGTCACGCTGACGGTGATGGAGATCGTCCTGGGGATCGACAACATCGTCTTCATCGCGATCCTGACCGACCAGTTGCCTCACGAGCAGCAACCGTTGGCTCGGCGGTTGGGACTGGGCATCGCGATGGTCTCGCGAATCCTGCTGCTGCTGACGCTCACCTGGCTGAAGGACATGACCGCGCCGCTGTGGGAGTGGACATCGCTGGGTCTCCCGCGCGATCTGTTTCCGGCGGACGCACATCCCTTCGCGGAGATCAATGGCGTCTCCGTCCGGGACATCATCTTGCTGATCGGCGGGCTATTCCTGATCTACAAGAGCGTGCATGAAATCCATTCCAAAATGGAGGGCCGCGAGCGCGGTTCGGCCAGCGGTCCGGCACCGACGATGCGGCGGGTCATCGCCGAAATCGCCGTGATGGACATCGTCTTCTCGCTCGATTCGGTGATCACGGCGATTGGCATGGCGAATCATTTGACGGTCATGATCATCGCCGTGATGCTGGCGGTCGTGGTGATGCTGGTCTTCGCAGCTCGCATCAGCTCGTTCATCGAACATCACCCGACGTTGAAGATGCTGGCGCTCAGCTTTCTGCTGCTGATCGGCGTGATGCTGGTGGCTGAGGGCATCGGCACGCACTTCAACAAGGGCTACATCTATTTCGCGATGACCTTTTCGCTGTTCGTCGAGTTCCTCAACATCCGCTCGACCATCAAAGAAAAGCATCGCACGCAGGCCGCCCGCGTCGACGACTGACTGCCCGGCCGAAAGCCGATGGCCGGCAGCCGAAAGCCGTTATCACACCTTTTGAATCGACGAGAAAGTGGGATAACGGCTTTCGGCTCACGGCATTCGGCCGGAAATAATCCGCCGAATCAGCGCATCGACTGGCGACAGCGAACTCATCCACGAGGTGACTCATGCGGCGAATTCTGACGAGCGTGTTCTGTGTGCTGACGCTGTCAGAATCCGTCACCGCGGCCGAGATTCTGCCGCCGGTCGATCGCCGATTCGCCGCCGCTCAGCCTCAAGAGACGCCCAGCTTCCAGCGACACGTCCTTCCGTTACTCGGCCGGCTGGGCTGTAACGGCCGAGCGTGTCATGGTTCGTTTCAGGGACAAGGCGGGTTCCGGCTCTCACTCTTCGGCTACGACTTCGAGGCGGACCACACAGCACTGACCAGCGGCGACAAGCCGCGCGTCGATCGCGAACAGCCAGAAGAGAGTTTGATGCTGCTCAAGCCGACGCAACAACTGCCTCACAAGGGAGGCAAACGAATCACCGCCGGAACCTGGCAGCACCGCATCATTCAACGTTGGATCGAAGCGGGAGCCGCGCCCGTCAAAGAGGACGATGCCGAATTCGTGACGCTCGAAGTCGAACCGAAAGAGATCGTCTTCCAAAAACTGGGCGAATCAAAACCGCTGAAGGTGATTGCTCACTGGTCCGACGGCGTGCGTGAAGATGTCACGCCGTTGTGCCGTTTCCGCAGCAATGACGAAGCGACGGCGTCGATCAATGAGTCCGGCATCGTGACGGTGACCGGAAAGGGAGACACCGATGTCGTCGCGTTCTACGACAACGGAGTCGCACCGGTGCAGGTGTTGCTGCCGGTCTCCGATCGCATCGGGCCGAAGTATCCGAGCGTCCCGACGCCCACAAGGATCGACGAACTCGTCGTCGCGAAACTGCGCAAGCTCGGCGTCGTGCCGTCCGAGCTGTGCATCGATGAAGAATTCTTGAGACGAGTCAGCCTCGACATGACCGGCACGCTGCCGACGCCTCGCGAAGTCATCGAGTTCGTCGCCGACAGATCCTCAGAGAAGCGGCGCAAGAAGATCGACGAACTGCTTGAGCGTCCCGCCTATGCCGCGTTCTGGACGACTCGGCTGTGCGATCTCACGGGCAACAATGAGGCCACCGGGCCGCTCGGCGGTGAGCAGGCACTCAACCGCGAGAAGTCCACGCAGTGGTACGAATGGATTCACCGCCGCGTGAAAGACAACGTGCCGTACGACAAGCTCGTCGAGGGGATCGTGCTCGCCGTCAGCCGCCGGCCAGACCAAAACTTCGAGGATTACTCGGCCGAGATGTCCGCCTACTTCCGCCAGGACAATCCCGTCAATTTCGCAGAGCGGGACAACCTGCCGTACTTCTGGTCGCGACGCACGGTCGGCAAGCCGGAAGACAAAGCACTCAGCTTCGCGCACGCTTTTCTCGGAGTCAGTTTGCAGTGTGCTCAGTGCCACAAGCACCCGTACGACCAATGGACGAAGCAAGACTTCGACCAGTTCACCGCGTTCTTCAACGGCATCCGTTTCGGCGACAGCACGCGCGATCGCGAGACGTCGAAGAAGATGAGCGCGGCCAACGAGTTGGTCGGCGATCCGGACTCCGGCACCTACAAGCGAAAGTTTCAGTCGCTGCTGCAAGAGGGCAAAGTCGTCCCGTTCAAGGAGGTCGCCGTCCCGGTGCAGAAGAAAGTCGCCGCGCGAGCCAAGTCGGCGAAATCCAATCCGAAGCTCGGCCGAGTCATCACTCCGAAGTTGCTCGGCGGCGATGAGGTCATCGCGGGCGAGTACCCCGATCCGCGACAGCCGCTGATGGACTGGGTTCGACAGGAAGACAACCCCTATTTCGCGCGAGCGTTCGTCAATCGCGTCTGGTCCGTGTACTTCAACGTCGGCCTGATCGACCCGCCTGACGATCAGAACCTCGCCAACCCGCCGAGCAATCCCGCGCTGCTCGACTACCTCACGTCCGCGTTCATCAACAGCAGCTACGACATGAAATGGCTGCACCGTGAGATCGCCAGCAGTCGCACGTATCAACTCAGTTGGCGAGCGAACGACACCAATCAACTCGACGAACGCAACTACAGCCGCGCCGTGATCCGCCGCCTCCCGGCCGAGGTCGCCGCCGACGCCGTCGAACTCGCGACCGCCTCCGCCGAGGAACGCCAGCGCTTCGACGAAGACCCGATCCACACGCGAGCCATCGGCATCGTCAACGGCCACGTCGGAGCGAAAGCCAACAACTACGCCGCGACCCTCTTCGGCAAGCCCCCGCGCCAAATCAACTGCGACTGCGAACGCTCCAACGAACCGAGCCTGTTGCAGACGGTTTATCTCCGCAACGACGAAGAAGTCTTGAAACGTCTCGCCAACAAACACGGCTGGCTCAATGAACTCTACCGCGAGAAAAACCTCGATCGTGACGCTCTGATCCGCGAAGCCTATCTGCGAACGCTTGGCCGATTGCCGACCGCCGAACAATTCACGATTGCCAAAACTCAAATGGATTCGGCCGAAAAACCAATCGACGGACTCCGCGACTTATTGTGGGCGTTGCTGAACTCCAGAGAATTCATCGTCAACCGATAACGCAGCCGGCTCATTTTGCCCCCGATTTTTTTGCCAACCCTTCATCTAAAACGGAGAGGCTGGCAAAAACATTGAGGGCAAAAAATGGGCTGCAACAGGAGACGCCCCATGCGAGCCTCTATGACTCCCAATCTGACTCGCCGAGATTTTGTGAAGGTCGGTGCTCTCGGCTGTGCAGGCCTGACCTTGGGACGATATTTGTTTTTGGCCGACGCCGGGGAGTTGAGCACGGCAAAGGGCAAATCCGCGATCGTCATCAATCTTGGCGGAGGTCCGTCGCACGTCGACTCGTTCGATTTGAAGCCGGATGCGCCCGCCGAGTTTCGTGGCGAGTTCAATCCGATCGACACGAACGTCGCCGGCATTCAGATCAGCGAGCACCTGCCGAAGCTCGCGCAGTGCGTCGACAAGTTCACGATCCTGCGCGGTGTGAGTCACTCGATCGCCGGTCACGAATTGGGCACGGCGTATCTCAGCACGGGCAACCGGCCGGTGCCGAGTTTGATCTATCCCGGATACGGAGCCGTCGTCAGCAAGGAACTTTCCGGCTCGGCCGACCTGCCGCACTTCGTCGCGATCCCGGAAACGCCACAGAAGCCCGGCTATCTCGGCGTGCGCTACGCGCCGCTCCGCACGAACGCGACGCCAAAACCCGGCACGCCGTTCAGCGTGCGCGGCATCGCGCTCGAAGACGGACAGACCATTGAACAATTTCAGAAGCGACAAAAGCTGCTGACGCAACTCGACACGACGTTCGACGGCCAGGCCGCGAGCAGCAAGTTGCTCGATGGTCTCGACAAGTTCGACCAGCAGGCGTTCGACATGATCTCGTCGCCGCGTGCCCGCGAAGCGTTCGACGCCAGCTTGGAGAAACCCGACGTCGCGGAACCGTTCGGCGAAACGAAATTCGGCATGAGTTGTCTGCTCGCGATGCGGCTGATCTCAGCAGGCGTGCGATTCACGACGATCAACTTCGGCGGCTGGGACACGCACGCCAACAACTTCAAATCGTGCAAAGAGAATCTGCTGCCGCAACTCGATGCGGGCTTGTCCGCGCTGTTCAACACGCTCGCCGCGCGCGGGCTGTTGGATTCGACGACGATCTTCATCACGGGCGAGTTTGGTCGCACTCCGAAGATCAACGACAAAGCCGGCCGCGATCACTGGCCACGAGCGATGTTCCTGCTACTCGCCGGTGGAGGCGTTCGAGGCGGACAAGTCATCGGAGCCAGCGATGCGAACGGCATGGGACCAGCCGGCGAGATCATCACCCCCGATCAAGCCGCCGCGTCGTTCTACCACTCGCTGGGAATCGACCATCGCAAGGAGTATCACACCGCCACCGGCCGCCCGGTGATGATTGTCCGCGAAGGCTCGATCATTCCTGGATTGTTCGCGTGATCGAGGATGGCCGCCCTCGGCCGTCCTTCGTCTTTGTTTGAAATCTGAAATTTGAGATTTGACATTTCAAAAAGACGGCCGAGGGCGGCCATCCTCCAATCAGCCAAGGAGACGCTCATCATGCGAAATCTCGGAGTTCTGTTGTGCGTGGCGGTTTTGATCGGTGTTGCATGGCAACACACCGATGCCGCCGACAAGCCGAATTTGGTCATCTTCTACGCCGACGACCTGGGCTGGGGCGAAACCGGCGCGTTTGGCAACAAGGACATTCCCACGCCGCACATCGACTCGCTCGCCAAGAACGGCGTGAAGTTCACGCAGGGTTACGTCGCCGCGACGTATTGCAGTCCCTCGCGAGCGGGCCTGATGACCGGCCGCTATCCAACGCGGTTCGGGCACGAGTTCAACAGCGTCGCCAACAAGACCGGCCTGCATCTGAAAGAGACCACGCTGGCCGACCGACTGAAAACGCTCGGCTACGCGACGGCTGCCGTCGGCAAGTGGCATCTCGGAGGCGGTCCCGAATACCGGCCGACGAAGCGCGGGTTCGACGAGTTCTTCGGCACGCTGGCCAACACGCCATTCTTTCATCCGACCAACTTCGTCGATTCACGCATCTCCGACGACGTTCGGAAGATCGATGACGACTCGTTCTACACGACCGACGCTTATGCCGATCGCTCGGTGGATTGGATCGAGAAGAACAAATCGAAGCCGATGTTCCTTTACCTGCCATTCAACGCTCAGCACGCACCGCTGCAAGCTCCGAAGAAATATCTGGACCGCTTCCCGAACATCACGGATGAGAAACGCAAGACGTTCGCCGCGATGATGTCGGCGATGGATGACGCGATCGGCCGCGTGATGTCGAAGGTTCGCGAGATCGGCCTGGAAGAGAGCACGTTGTACTTCTTCATCGGCGACAACGGCGGACCGACTCAGAGCACAACGTCCGCGAACGGCGGGCTGCGGGGCTTCAAGATGACGACCTTCGAGGGTGGCCCGCGCGTTCCGTTCCTCGCGCAATGGAAAGGGAAGCTCGCGGCCGGCAAGACGTATGAGTTTCCCGTCTTCAACCTCGACGTGCTCCCGACGATCGTCGCCGCCGCCGGTGGCAAGGTTGATCCGGCCTGGAAACTCGATGGCGTCGATCTCATGCCGTACTTGACCGGCGCGAACAAGGCCCGTCCGCACGAGACGCTTTACTGGCGTTACGGCCCGCAATGGGGCATTCGTCATGGCGACATGAAGCTGGTCGTCTCCAAAGGTGGCAGCGGCGAGCCGGAACTGTACAACCTCGCGACCGACTTCGCCGAATCGAAAAACCTCGCGAGCGTTCAACCGGAGAAGGCCAAGGAGTTGCAATCTCTCTGGGACAAATGGAGCGCCGCGCAAGCCGAACCGAGCGCCCCGGACGCCCCCGGCAAAGCCGCGAAGAAAACGGGCAACAAAAAGAAGAAAGCCGCCGCGAAGTAAAAAAGGAGCTGGCGAAAAATGAAGGGCAGAAAATTCATGCAACGAACGACGACTCCGGAGCGCGGCCTTATTTCTCGCCCTCCATTTTCCGTCTGCTGTCTTCTTCTCTTCAACATCTTGATCGCGCCCACCTTCGCGAATGAGAAACCTCAGACCACCCGCTCGCACCCACCAATGCGCCCGCTGCCAGTCGCGTCACAGCGGCCGCTGAGCGACGGTCCGACAAAGTTCGTTGATGCCGCCCAGGGCATGGACCGGAATGATGGCTCAAAGCCAGCTCCGTGGAAGACGATCAATCACGCCGTCGGCCAACTTAAGCCGGGTGACACGCTCGTTCTGCGCGGCGGCAGTTATTACGAAAGCGTCGTGGTCGCGGTCGCGGGCACGGCCGAGAAGCCGATCACGATTCGCGCGTTTCCCGGTGAGCTGGCGATCCTCGACGCCGGGTTTCGTGAGTTCGTCGAAGACCCAGCCGGATCGTGGGAGCCGATCTCCAACGGCACAAAGGACGAGTTTCGATCCACGCGGTCGTATCGTTCTGGTGGCGGCTTCGGCAACTTCGCGGACTCGATGATTCCGTTTCATCGCTACATGAATCTCACGGACCTGCGATCGGCCAACGAGCTTTATCACGTTGGTTTGAGCGATCGGCAGGACGACCCCATTGGAATCTATTGCGGCCCCGGAACGCGCCGCGATCCGGAGTCCGGCCGCATTCATGTGCGGCTGTCGCACACATTGCTCGCGGGGTTGGGAATGGACGCCTACCACGGGGAGACCGATCCGCGCAAGTTGCCGCTCGTCATCAGCGGGCACGAGTACGCTCTGCGAATCGAAGGAGCGCGGCATCTGCGGATTCAAGACCTTGTCGTGCGCGGGGCGGAACGATCGGCGGTACTGATTGATCGCGACCAAGAGGACATCGACCACGAAGCCGAGGACATCGAACTCGACGGCGTGACGCTGTACGGCAGCGGAGCCGCTCTGCGAATCAGCCACACGAAGCGACTGCGAATCGTGAACTCGATGTTGCGCGGCCATTCGGCTCCGTGGCATTCGCGGTTCACGGTCAAGAACCGAGCAGGCTCGGGATACCTGATTTTCGCCGAGGGCCGCGACTTCGAGATCGCTCATTGCGAACTGACCGACCATCACGACTGCATCACGTTTCACGGACTCGACGGCCTGAAGTTCCATCACAATCTCGTGGACAACTTCAACGACGACGGTATCGAGCCGGGACCGAAGAAAGCTCGCGGCACGACGCTGGTCTATCAGAACCTCATCACGCGCACGCTGAATCCATTTACGGCTCACGGCGGCAAACCGATCCCGATTGATGCCGAACCGGGCAGCGGGATGTACGTCTTCCGCAACGTCGTCGATCTGCGGCAGGGAACGTACAAAGGCCCGCCGACGGAAGCGGACCCCAGCGGCAAGTTCTTGAACGAGCCAACGCAACTCGTCTGCCACGATCATGGCAGCCCGGTCCACGCGGTCTACTACGTCTATCACAACACATTCCTGCTGCATCAAAAAGCGTTCCGCGACTACTACGCCTTCTGCTGGGGCAGCCAATCGCGGATGACAACTCGGCGCGTCTTCAACAACATCTTCGTGCAAGTTGAAGGACTGCCCGGCCTGAATTTCACGGGACTCAAAGCAGACGACGACTTCCAGGCCGACGCCAACTTGTTATGGGGCGTGAAAGACGGCCCGACTCAGACCGCTGACTACTTCACAAAGTTTCGGAAGTCGCCGTTGTTTGAAGCCAGCCAGAAACAATACCCGCCCGGCTGGGGCGCAAATGACCGGCTCGCCGATCCGCAATTTATGGTTCCGCTCAAAAATGATTTTCGCCTGCGCAGCGGCAGTCCGGCGATCGACGCGGGCATTGCCATCCCGGCCGAGTGGCCCGACACGCTCCGCGAGTTTGACAAGGGCCAGCCTGATCTCGGCGCGTTCCCGTTGGGGGCCGAGCCGCTGCGAGTCGGTTCATGAATCCGCGTTTGATCCGCGCCATCCGTGTCATCCGCGTTCGGCAAATCCACAAGCAGAACACAGATGACGCGGATCAGACGGATAACCACAGCTTGAATGAGGAACGGCGGATGCCACAACTCCGATTGCGAATTCTGATGGCGTTCGTCGCTCTGACGTTGCTGGTTGCGGAGGCCGTTGCGAAAGAGACGATCAACATCGTCGTCGATGCCAAACTGGAGAAACCCAGCCTGAAGGCACTCGCCGAATTGGAATACGCCTTGGACACGCGCGACGTCGGCCTGCTGCGACGCAAGACGCTCGGCGAGAACGGTTCGCACATCGTTGTCGGTATCGTCGGCAACTCGAAACTGGTTGACCGTTTGCTGAGCGAGCATCGACTCCAGCTTCCGAAGCAGCCGGAATCGCTCGGCATTCAGCGCATCGACGACGCCCAAAAACAGACGCTGCTGATCTGTGGCTCGGACGAGCGAGGCTTGATCTACGCCCTACTGGAAGTCGCCAGAGCGATTGAACTCGCACCGCAGAGCGATGCTCCGCTGGCGGCCGTTCCGCAAGTGTTCGAGTCGCCGCACCTCCGCGTGCGGAGCCTGACGATGCAACTCTTCAACGCGGACTTGGAAGCGGACTGGTACTTCGATGAGGAATTCTGGTCCGAGTATTTCAAGCTGCTGGCTCGCTGCCGCTACAACAACTTCACGCTGACGTTTTCGCACCAGACGAACTACCTGACTCCGATCTATGCCTTCTTGGTGGATGTGCCGCAGGTGACCGTGAAGGGGCTGACGCGGGGTGATCGCAATCGCAATTTCGCGATGCTGAAACGGATCGCGGAGATGGCTCATGAGCACGGCCTCGACTTCACTCTCGGCATTTGGACTCAACTGCCGGTCGAAAAGTACCCCGGCGAGATTCGCGTCGAAAATATGCCGACGGGACTGGCCGCGGCCGATTATTGCGCGGTGGGGCTGTGGAGGATTCTGCGGACGTGCTCGGCGATCGACGCGGTGCAGTTCCGCATGAACGCCGAAGCGGGCGTCTCCGAGGATCAGCAGACCGATTTCTACCGGCCGTTGTTTCAAGCGATCCGAAACTGTGGACGTCCCGTGCGAGTCGATCTGCGCTACAAGGGGCTGCGGCCGGAGACGATTCAAGCGGCGAACGATCTGAAGCTCGATGTCACGGTCTCGACCAAGTTTTGGTGCGAGCACATGGGGCTGCCGTATCACCCGACCGTCGCGGACACTCACTATCGCGAGAGCCGCTACAGCTTCGGCGCGATGCTCAGTCATCCGCGCACTTACCGAGTTGTCTACCAGCTTTGGTCGGTCGGCTCGCAGCGACTGCTGCTCTGGGGCGATCCGAATTACGCGGCGCGGTTCGCCGAGAGCTGCCGGCTGGGCGATGGCGAAGGTTTTGAAGTCAACGCGCCGCTGACCGACAAAGGCTTCGGTGATCTGCCGGGCAAGTGGCGGATCTTCGCCGACAAGTCGCTCGAACATTTTCAATGGGAACACGAGCGGTATTGGTTCTTCTACTTGGCTTTCGGTCGGCTGGGCTACAACCCGCAATCGAACCCCGAAGTCTGGAAGCGCGAACTGCGAGCACGTTTCGGCTCGGCAGCCGATGACGTCGAGTCTGCGTACCGCAGCGCCAGCCAAATCCTGCCGCTCGTCACCGCGACGCATCAGCTCAGCGCCGGCGAATGGATGTGGTGTCCGGAAATCGATACGGGCGACCGTTTGACCGAGTACATGCACGTGCAACCCGGCGACACCGCGCAGTTCTATGCGGTCCGATCTTGGAAGCAGACGTCCCGCTGGCGCACTGAGGTTTGGGACGACAACATCCCCGGCTTCGTCGAGGATGCGATCGCGGGCCGATTGAGCGGCAAGTCAACGCCGCTTGAAGTCAGCAGACGCTTGCGCGACTTGGGGACGAACACGCTCTCGAAAATCCAACAAGCTCGCGAGAAGCTGAGTCCTTCACCATCGGCCGAGTTCCGCGCGACGGAACTTGATTTGCGCGTGCTGGCGTCGCTCGGCACGTATCACGCCGAGAAGAAGCTCGCGGCCACGGAACTGGCGTTCTTTGATTTGACTCACGAAGCCGGACGACTGGCCCGCGCGCTGCCGCACGCTCGCGACGCGGCGGCGGCTTGGGAAGAGATCGTGCGGCTGACGGAGGAGACGTATCACTCGAATCTCGTCTTCGGCTTTTCGCCGCAGCATGGCCGGAAGAATGGCCACCATCATTCGGGGCATTGGAAAGACCGGCTGGCCGAAGTGCGCGAGGACGTGACCGCCTTGGAACGGTTGGTGACCGAACATCCCGATGCGAAGCCACCGCGACAGTTTCCGGGCGAGCAACCGGCCGGACCAGTGCCGAGCGTCGAATCGGTGACGATCAGCCGGAACGCGCTAGCGTCCGGTTCAACCGGGGCTAGCGCCCAGCGGCTGATTGATGCGAACCGCAAAGTCGGGACGGAGTCCCAACCTACGGAACTCGATCCGGCGGCGGATGCCACGTTCGCCGTTCAACTGAACAACGAAACGAATCTGCGAGCGGTGGTGCTGCACTACCGGCCGCTGAATCAGACGCTGGATTGGAAGCAGGTCACGCTGAAAAAAACGGCGGACGGGTCGTTTCAAGGTACGGTGTCGAGCAAAGACATCCTGTCGCGTGACGACTTTCAGTACTTCGTCGAAGTGCTGACGCCCGACGGTGGCCGCCGATTTCCGTCCTACCTCGACGGCCAACCGTACTTCGTCGCGCGAGTGCTTCGTCAGCGTTGAGCCTTTTCGAGGCTCAACGCTGACGCGGGGTTCGTGCTTTAGGAGCGGCCGCTCGCGCCGACGTGCTCAGTGTTCTTTTTCTTCATGGTTGTTGTCGCTGGCTTCACGAGTGATTCCGCCAGTCGCACCTTTTGAATAGCATCCGCGCTCACGGGATCGTTTCTCAATCCTCATCGAATCAACCGGGCCGTAAATGCTTGACTTGAAAACCGCCATTGCCCGATTTGGGGCGGAGGCAAAAGCGAAGCTGACGAATCCTGGTGCCAGTGGCGAACCGGAGGACCAACTCCGTGCCCCTTTGGAAGTGCTCTTCGCGGACCTCGCGGAACTTTGCGGTTTCAAAAGGGAGCAGTTCGCGGCGGTCGGCGAGTCATCGGTTTCCAGGCTCAAGACTCGGCCGGATTACGCGATCACGCTGCGGAACGTGCTCGTCGGCTTCGTGGAAATCAAAGCGCCGGGCAAAGGCTCCGACCCGCGCCGCTTCAAAGGGCACGACAAGGAGCAATGGGGAAAGCTGCAATCGCTTCCCAACTTGCTGTACACCGACGGCAACTCCTTCAGCCTTTGGCAAAACGGCGAGCTTGTCGGCTCCATCGTCGAGTTGCAGGGCAATGTGGAAACTTCGGGAGCGAAACTCGCGGCCCCGACTGAACTCGTCGCACGGTTCGACAACTTTCTTCGCTGGGAACCAATCCCGCCGAAGTCGGCCGCTGAACTGGCCAAGGTCTCCGCTCGGCTATGCCGCCTGTTGCGCGACGAAGTGACCGAACAGTTGGCCGAGAAAAGCCCCGCTCTCACCGCGCTCGCTACCGATTGGCGGAAGCTCCTGTTTCCCGAAGCGAACGATCAACAATTCGCCGATGGTTACGCGCAGGCCGTCACCTTCGGTCTCCTCATGGCGCGGTCGAGCAACATCCGACTCGCCGATGGGTTGGACGATGTCGGCAAACAACTTGGCAAGACCAACTCCCTTATCGGCGCGGCCCTGCGTCTGCTTACGGACGAAGTCGGCAACGAGTCCACGTTGAAGACGTCGCTCGACACGCTGGTCCGGGTGCTCGACGCCGTGAATTGGCACGCCGTCAGCAAAGGAAAGCCCGATGCCTGGCTCTACTTCTACGAGGACTTTCTGGCTGTCTATGACAACACGCTGCGGAAACTCACCGGCTCGTACTACACGCCGCCGGAAGTCGTCGGGCCGATGATCCGCCTGGTGGACGATGTGCTGCGCCGGCACTTCGGCCGCAGCGCCGGCCTGGCCTCGGCGGACGTGACGTTGGCCGATCCCGCCGTGGGAACAGGCACCTTCATCCTGGGCGTGCTGCGCCACATCG
This sequence comes from Planctomyces sp. SH-PL62, assembly GCA_945893045.1. Classification (GTDB taxonomy): domain Bacteria; phylum Planctomycetota; class Planctomycetia; order Planctomycetales; family Planctomycetaceae; genus SXKJ01. Next base: position 23,461 of record CAMDEA010000076.1, on the reverse strand, counting down.
CCGCCGACGTCGAGGCTGACCAGGGCGCGGGGGCGGTCCCGCAGGCCATCGAGTCGGCCGTCGGTCGTTTGATCGCGTTCGAGATGCAGCTCGGCCCGTTTGCGGTCGCTCAGCTCCGAATCTACGCCGAGCTGATTCAGTTGATCGGCAAACCACCGCGAACCGTTCCGCGCATGTTCGTGACCGACACGCTGGGCAGCCCCTATGCCGAAGTCGAGACGCTCGGCTCGTGGTACGGCAAGATTTCCGAATCGCGTCGGCAGGCCAACGAGATCAAGCGGAAGGAATCGATCACCGTTGTGATCGGCAATCCGCCCTACAAGGAAAAGGCCAAGGGACGCGGCGGCTGGGTCGAAGAGGGGACTCACGCCGATGTGGACGACGCACCTCTCAGCCGATGGATTCCACCCGCTGGTTGGGGCGTCGGCGCTCATACCAAGCACCTGCGCAATCTCTACGTCTATTTCTGGCGCTGGGCGACGTGGAAGGTCTTCGACCACGATCCGAAGAACGACACCGGCATCGTTTGTTTCATCACCGTCGCGGGCTTCCTCAATGGTCCCGGATTCCAGGGGATGCGCGATTACCTGCGGCGTACCGCCGACCGTATCTGGGTGATTGATTGCTCACCCGAAGGGCATCAGCCCGACGTGCCGACGCGCATCTTCCAGGGCGTTCAACAACCGGTCTGCATCGTGTTGGTGGCGCGGTCCAAGAAAAAGAAATCCGACGCGCCGGCGGCCGTCAAATACACGGTCCTGCCGGCCGGGAAGCGTGAAGAGAAATTTGCGGCGCTGGCGAAACTCAAGCTCGAATCGAAGGTCTGGCAAGATTGCTCAACCGACTGGCGAGCGCCGTTTCTGCCCGCCGCGACCGGCGACTGGGCGACATTTCCGATGCTCGATGAGTTGTTCGCCTACAACGGATCCGGTGTGCAACCAAAGCGGGTATGGGTGATTGCCCCAGATGCCGATTCTCTGAAGAAGCGCTGGCAAACTCTTATCAGCGCGAAGCTCGATGCGAAGATGGCTCTTTTTCATCCAACGCTCCGTGGCGGCAAGCCTTCAGATCGACACATCGACTCGGTCGTTCAGTACGGCCTCGCCGGAAACGAGCCTCGCGCTGTGCCGTTGGTTGAGGAAACCCGACCCTGCTTGTCACCAGTCCGCTACGGACATCGAAGTTTCGATCGACAGTGGATCATCCCGGATCCTCGTTTGATCACGCAGCCGAACAAAGCGCTGTGGGAATCAAACTCTGACAAGCAAGTTTATCTCACCGCGTTGATGGCATATTCTCCGACATCAGGATCGGCTCTGACATTCACTGGGTTACCTCCCGACAACGACCACTACAAGGGCTCATTTAGCGGTCGAGTGTTCCCGCTTTGGCGTGACGCCGCCGCGACGACGCCCAACCTGCCGCAGAAGCTCCTGGAGTTACTAACGACCACTTACAAGATGCCTGTGACGACCGAGGATTTCTTCGCCTACCTAGCCGGCGTGGCAGCCAACCCGGCGTACACGGCGCGCTTTCAAACCGATCTGGCCCAACCCGGCTTGCGAATTCCGCTGACGGCAAATGCGAAGTTGTTCGCGAAGGCCGTCGAGCTGGGCCGGCGCGTGATTTGGCTGCACACCTTCGGCGAACGCTTTGCCGACCCGAAAGCGGATCGGCCGCCAGGGCCGCCGCGACTGCCGAAGGAACGAGCGCCGCGCATCCCCAAAGACGGCGCGATCCCGGACGATGCCGATTCCATGCCTGATGAAATCGAATACGACGAAAGCAAACGGCGTCTGCTGATCGGCAAGGGCTTCATCGACAATGTTCCGCCAGCCGTGTGGCTGTACGAAGTCTCCGGCAAGCGAGTGTTGACGCAGTGGTTCAGCTACCGTAAGAAAAACCGCGAGCGACCGATCATCGGCGACCGCCGGCCACCCTCGAAGCTCGGCGACATCCAACCCGACCATTGGCTGGCCGAATACACCACCGAACTGCTCAACGTCCTGCATGTGCTGGCATTGCTCGTGGAACTGGAACCAGATCAGGCAAAACTTCTGGAGGATCTCTGTGAACAACAAACACTACGCTTCGGTCGATGAGTTGATCGCCGAAATCGCCCACATGAGCATCGAGGACATTGCGAACGAGCCGTGGGAAGGCCCCCACTTGATCTCCGTCGATGAACTCCGCGCCGCCGGAGCGCTCGATGTCCCCGCATCGTGGCGAAAGTCACTTGGCGAAGAGCGGACTCGCTATCGCTCGCTGTTTGCTGATGACTGCCAAGATGCGGCAGAGCAAGCTGGAGTGGAGCTTGACACTGGCGACGATTCCTCAGCGGACGGAGATGAGGCTGGCGAATAATTGAGCGAGCCAGTTCATCGTTCTGTCAGCCATTTTTCTGTCGAACTTGGGAGCACTCGTCATGGTTCAGCGATGGTGGGTTCTGGGTTGTGCGTTGACGATTTTCTGCGTGGAGACATCCGCCTCGCACGCTCAAAAGGCAGAGGTGAAAAAACCAGCGGCGAAGAAACCGGCCGCGAAAAAGGCAGCTCCCCCAGCGTTGAAGTTTCCTCCGACGCTGCCCAATGGCGAGCGGGTCGTCACCGAAAAGAGCGAGGCGTTTCTCAAGCCGACGGAGACGATCGGCAAGGACATCGCGATTGCCAAGACGCCGCCGATGGTCGATTTCCTCTACTTCCCTCGGCAGGACTACGAAGGCAAGCCGTGGTCGAATTGGGGGGACAGCCTGGCGATCAACGGCAAGTATTACGCGTCGATCGGCGATCATTACTCGCAGTTGTCGTCCAAGGGCGATCCGAACTTGATCGGCAACGCCTTCGTGTACGAGTACGACCCGGAGAAGAAAACGTTCCGCGAGCTGGTCGAGGTTCGCAAGCTGCTCAACATGCCGGAGGGGCATTACGTCCCGGCGAAGATTCACGGGCGGCTCGACATGGATGACGAAGGCTGGCTGTATTTCTCGACGCATCGCGGTTCGACGACCGTGACCGTGGATAAGTTCCATTACCAAGGGGACTGGATCATTCGCGTGCGTCCGTCGGACGGCAAAACCGAAGTGCTCGCGTGCGGGCCGGTGCCGAAGCATTGCATCCCGAACAGCGTACTCGATCCGAAGCGGAAAATTTTCTACGGCGGCACGGCGGCGGGTGAGAAGTCCGACGGTGGCAGCGTGCGGTTCTTCGCCTACGACGTCGAGAAGAAAAAAGTCCTCTTCGACGGGCCGAATGGTCCCGCGCGATACATGATCTTCGCCAAGTCCACCGGAAAGGTTTATTTCAACCCCGGCAACGAGGACGGCGTCGGCCAGTTGGTCAGTTTCTATCCCGATCAACCTGGCCCGCCGACGCCGATCAACACGGAACTCGGCTTGCGATCGGCCACGCAGGAGACGCCGCAGGGAATCGTCTACACGGTCTCGAAGGGGGGCAAAGCGGGCGAGTCGCTGCTGTTCGCGTTCGACACGGCGACCGAGACGGCGACCGAGCTTGGTCCCGCGCAGGTTGGCTCGATGAACTACATCACCACGATCGACGCCGATCCGACGGGGCGCTATCTCTACTACATCCCCGGTGCTCACGGCGGCAGCGAGAAAGACGGCAGCGCAGTCGTGCAGTACGACGTGAAGACCAGGACGCGGAAAGTGATCGCGTTCCTGCATCCGTTCTATCAAGAGAAATACGGAGTCACGCTGGCCGGTACGTTTAGTTCGGCGGTCGATCCGGACGGCAGCAAGCTCTACATCAACTGGAACGCCAATCGCGGCGGCAAAGTTTGGGACTGCTGTGCTTTGACGGTGATTCACATTCCCGAGTCGGAGCGACAGCCGTAAACCAGCGTCCGGCCGATGGCTGTCTGCCGACAGCCGTGATCCTTTTTCTTTGGTTCTCAAAAACGGTATCACGGCGATCGGCAATCGGCTCGCGGCAACCGGCAGGACAAACAACCAAGGAGATTCTGCGATGTGGCGGACGATGTTGTGCTTGGCAATTGGAACCCTGTCGATGGGGGAATTCGCGGTCAGAGCCGAGCCGCCGTTTGTGTTTCGCGACGTCGGTGAGTCTGCTGGAATCTTCCCACACGCCGAGGGCATTCGTGGTCACGGCGCGGCATGGGGTGACGTCGATGGCGATGGTTGGCCGGATTTGTTCATCGCGACGTTTCACAACGCCGGCTCGAAGCCAAGCCTGTTCCTGCGGAGCGTCAAAGGCAAATTCGCGCTCGATCCGCAGGAGCATCTTCACACATCCGGCATGGGAAGCGGAGCATTGTTCGCCGATTTCACAAACAGCGGACGGCTCGATTTGTATGTCTCGAATTGTGCTCACGGAAAGAAGGGCGATCCGGCGTTCTCGGCTCCGAATGTCTTCTTTCGCAACGACGGCGGCGGCAAGTTCACCGACATTTCACAGGAGAGCGGCACATGCCCGCCGCTGTACGAAGGCCGAGGCGTGGCGGCGTTCGACTACGACGGCGATGGATTGCTCGACCTGCTGACGTGCGAGCAATACTACTCGCCGAAGGTGAAGCGGGGCGTGACTCTGTATCGCAATCGTGGTGGGCATCGCCTCGAGAATGTGTCCGAGGCGGCCGGGCTTCCAGTGGGATTCGGCGGACTCTGTTGCCTTGCATCGGATTTCAATGCGGACGGCTGGCCAGATATTTTTCTCACCAGCGGAGCCGGCGAGCATCGGTTGCTGTTGAATGATCAGCGCGGCCACTTTCGTGAGGCGAGCGGCGTCAACGACGTCCTGCGTTGGCCGAACAGCAAAGGCGAAGATACACCCGCCGGCGCGTGCGTCGCCGACGTGAATCGCGATGGCCTGCCGGACATCGTCATCGGGCATCACTTCAAGACGCCGTGGATCACGCCCATTCCAATTCGCTTGTACTTGAATCGCGGAGTGCAGAACGGCGAACCGTCGTTCGAGGACATCACGGAGGCTGCCGGACTTCAGCCGCTGCTGATGAAGGCTCCGCACGTCGAACTGCAAGACTTCGACAACGACGGCTGGCCCGACATCCTGGTGAGCATCGTGAAGTTCAAGGACGGTCAGCCGCACCCGTTGATCTACAAGAATCTCGGCATGACCGATGGACTGCCGCGCTTCAAAGAGGAAGTCTGGGGGATCAACGACTTCCCGGATGAAGAGGATCGCAAGCAGCGCAGCTCCGGAAAACTGTTCGCGAAGATGCTGGAAGAAAAGAAGTTCGTCTACATGGCCCCGTGCGCGACCAGCGATTTCGACCATGACGGCCGGCTCGACATGTTCCTGCCGAATTGGTGGATCGAGTCCCGCTCGCTGCTGCTTCGCAACGAGACTCCCGGCGGCAATTGGTTACAGGTGAGCATCGAAGGCAAAGCCGGAGTCAATCGCATGGGCGTCGGAGCCAAGATTCATGTCTCCCCTTCCGGCCAGTCGTCTGCCGCATCGCGCATCGGTTCGCGGGAGATCAGCATCGGCTACGGATATTGCTCCGGCCAGGAAGCGATCGCTCACTTTGGACTCGGCAAAACCGAGCGGGTCGATCTGGTGGTCGAATTCCCGCACGGCAAAGGGAAGCTGACGAAGAAAGATGTCGCGGCCAATCAGCGCATCGTGTTGACGCCGTGATGGCCGATCAAAAAACAATCAGGACGAAGACCTGCTCAACTCACGACCACGCGCTGAGGAATTCCACTTGATTGTGCATCGACTCAGCCGACTTGTTCGCAAGCAACTTTAAGAGTCGGCGCATCAAATCTCCGATCGAGACTTGCTGCTGTTGTGCCAGAATAATTCCCGCGTGATTCCGACCAAGGCTCTGCCATTCGGTATGCAGCCCAAAGAAGTCGCCAGTGTTAAACGAGAAGATCACGCGACCGGAATTGGCTGCGAAGATCAATTGTTCTTCGTCCTGTGTGCCCATCATGCCAACATCCAACGGTGTCGCGACATCAACTCCGCGCGCCCGCAGGGCGTCGACCAAAGCGTGGCTCATCGAATCTTCGTCGATGTAGAGCCGCGGCTTCATGGAGCCACCTTCGCTCGATGCGCTGCCTCAAGTTGCTCTGCTTCAGCCTCGGTAGCAGCGATGTCCGCGTCCATCGCTTCGCGGTTGCCGTGGTAATACGCCAGCGCCGCATAAACCTGAGCCAACGACAAATGCCGAAGCTCGTCGGCGATTTGTTCCGGCGACAAACCCAACTGATACCAACCAACGATGCGTGCAACCGTCACCCCTGTCCCGGCGATGATCGGTCGCCCCCGGTGAATTCGCGGGTCATTGGTAATCAACGAACCTATTTCGAGCGTCGCATTCATCACGAATCTCCTCGGCGACTAAGTTTCTCTTGGAGCTACTTCGGCTGTCCCAACTTCACTTTCACCGTCACCCGCTCGGCTTTACGGAGCACGATGATCTCGACCTCTTCTCCCGCTTTGAATTTTCGCAGGGCGAGGTCGAAGTCATCCAGACCGCTGATTTTTTGCTTGGCGAATTCGACGATCACGTCTCCGCCTTTAAGTCCTCCGAGATCAGCCGGGCTGCCAGGGGCGACGCCGGAGAGCGCGTAGCCGGGAGTCTCGTTGCCGAAGTCCGGGATCGAGCCGAAGTAGGGCCGGCTGCCGGCGCGCGTGTCGGCGTTCGGATTGGCTTGGCCTTTGACCTCGACGTATTGCGGTTTCTCTTCCGTCTGCACGGTGTCGAGCACCACTTGCTCGACCATGTCGGCGATGCGGGCCATGCCGTCGTAGTTGATGAGGTTCCAATCATCACCCGGCCGGTGGTATTCGGGATGCGTCCCCGTGAAGAAGTGCAGCACCGGAATCTTCTTCGCATAGAACGACGACTGATCGCTGGGACCGAACCCCTCTGGCTTGAGCATCATCTCGAACTTGTGCGGTTCGTTGACCTTCTCCAACTCCCCCTTCCAGTGCGGTGAAGTACCGGTGCCGTAGATGATCAGCTTGTTGTCTTTCAGCCGCCCGACCATATCCATGTTGATCATCGCGACCGTCTTGTCGAGCGGATAAATCGGCTCCTTGCAGTACTTGTCGGAACCGATCAGTCCCAACTCTTCGGCCGTGAAGGCGATGAAGACCAGCCGCCGTTTGAGTTTGTCTTTGCGAGCGCCGAACCGCCGAGCCAACTCCATCAGCGTGACCGTCCCGGAGCCGTTGTCGTCCGCACCGTTGTGGACTTCTTTGACATTCGGAGAGAGCGAATTCGCGCCACCGAAGCCAACATGATCGTAGTGCGCGCCGACGATGACCGTTTCCTCGGCGAGTGGCCCTTCCCCTTCGATCACGCCGACGATGTTCTTGACCTCGGCCTTCACGAGTTCAACAGACGCCTGTCCCTCGGCCTTCCAACCGGGCAACATCGCGCTTCTGGGCTTGAGGTCTTTCTCGATCTCGGCTTCCAGATCCGTCAGCGATTTCTTCAGCGAGGCTTTCAATAACTCGTCCGCGACCGCTTGCGTAATGTGAAAGATCGGCAACTGCTGGCCTTGGTTGTAACCGCCGTAACCGAACTTCATGAGCTGATCGCGATTCGCCTTGGCCTCGTCCTCACGCTGTTTGCGCACCTTGTCAATCGCCTCGGTCAACTTCGTGCGAGCTTCTTTCACGGCCGCTTCATTGTTGGTATCGACTGCAAGCAACGCCGCCGCCAGATCAACAACCGGCTCGGCGACATCCTTGATCCGCTGCTTGCCAGCGTCCGCTTCTTTACGGGTGGAAAAGGGATCATTCACAAACAGGATCGCCGCCGCCCCTTTGCCGGCGACGTTGCTGACTTTCGCTCGCAAGTCGGCGAACCGCGAAGTGCCGCCGTGTTGAGCCGCGAACGAGCCGTGAGTGTCCGTCTGCCGGGGCGTCTTGCGAATGACAATCACGACCTTCCCTTTGACGTCGATCCCCTCCAACTCCTGAAACTTGTCGTCCTTCGAGTCGATCGCGTACCCGCCAAAGACGACTTCGGCATTGAACGACCCGCTGGCTCCGAACGAGCCGACCTGAAAATCCTTGTCGATGGCCAGTTCAATCGTTTTGCCTTCCGGCCCGACCAGCTTCAGCGAGTTGGGCGAACCGAGCTTCGCGCCGGTCGTCATCGAGAACTCTTGATACGGATCGCCGCCCGCTTTGCTGACATCCAGCCCCGCTTCGCGAAACGCTTTCGAGACGAACTCCGCCGCCAGATTGAGACCATTCGTGCCAACTCCACGACCTTCGAGATCATCCGACGCGAGATATTTCAGATCTTCCGTCAGTCGCGACTTCACCTCCGGAGCCACTTCGGCTCGCGAGAAAGAGACGAACGCGATGGCCAGTGCGAAACTGAAACTGAAACCGAGCAATGTTCGACGCATGAGCGATCCTTTCGTGACGCGACTTATCCGGAACCTGATGCAATGTAGCCGCCCCCTCGCATGAGATGAACGCCAAGGCGAGACTTCATTCGCTTGCCAAGCCGAACAACTCAGAACAAGCTACCGGCCATCACTTCGGCTCCGCAAAAAGGAACTCCTCATGTCGCGTCTTGCACGGGGTTGGTTGTTCGCGGTTTTCACGTCGCTGCTGTTGTTCGCGTTTCTGCCGGATCGAGCGAATGCTCAGAAGCCGGCCGAAGGAGTGAAGGCTCCTGAAGCTCAAGTCCGCGCCGCTCTGGCTGACGCGATCAAGCGGCTCGATGACGGGGATACGCGCGGGTTTCTCGAATACTACTTTCCGACGGAACAACTCCGGCAATTGCGTCAGGCCAACGCCGTTGAACAGACAGCCGATCGGCTCAAGCAGCAGCCGGAGATTTTGGATGGCATCCGCGTTCGGTTGCGCAAAGCGGCCAAGGCAACACCCAAGTTTGATCGCTCGCAATCCGTGGCCGAGTTCATCCTGACTCCCGAAGAAGGAGACACTCCCAAGCCACCGGAATTCAAAGAGCCTCCCGTCAAGGACGTGAAGTTGGTTGGCTTCGGCAACGATCTCGCGACCGTGCTGCGCAAAGCCGAAGAGACGCTCGAAAAGAAGGACGTGGACGAGTTCGTGAAGAACATGTTCCCGGCTGGCGAACTGCGTCACCCCGATGCGGATTCGCGGCGTGCGGCGCTGACGCAGCGTTTGAAAGACAATCCGAAATTGCTCGAACAAATGCTGACCGACTTCAAGGCCATTCAGAAGCTGACACCAACGCTCTCGGCCGCCAAGGACACGGCCGAGTTTCGGCTGCCGGGGACGACCATCGAAATTACGAAGACACAATCGGTGACGACTCCGGAGCGAATCTTCAAGCTGCAACTTGTCGAGGGATCGTGGCGCTTACCCGACAATACGATCGCCGCTCGCCGAACGGTCGCGCAGAATCTCGCGAAGGCTCTGCCTGCGCTTGGCCAGTTCGCAGCGCTGCAAGAAAAGATCACGTTCGAGCGTTTCGGCGATCAATGGCGGTTGGCTCCCTAGTTTCGGCGAGCCAGCCGGCTCGCCAAGTCACGTTTCTCTGGAGAACTGACACATGACACAACCTCGCCCGACACGCGGTTTCACGCTCATCGAGTTACTCGTCGTGATCTGCCTAATCGCTGTCGTCTCCGCCTTATGCCTGCCGGCCATTCAACAAGCGCGGGACGAGGCACGGCAAACGCAGTGTCGGAACAATCTGAAGCAGTTTGGGCTGGCTCTGCACAACTACCATGACACCTCCAAAACTTTTCCACCGGGCTGGACTCACCATCACCCGCAGCCGGGGCCACAAACTCGATTTGGCTGGACCGTGTTCGTCTCGCCGTACATGGATCAGATACCACTCTATAGGCGTTTAGACTTTCAAACTCAGCGAGCCGAACCGCTAGCCTTGTTTCAGACACGTATCGCCACGTATCGCTGCCCGGAAGATCCATCCCCCGACATCAACTCGCAGCGCGGCGACTTCGGAACCATGAATTACTCCGCGAACTTCGGCCCCATCGCCCCGCCTCGCTGGATGGCCAACGGCTTGACCGAGTTTTGGCCAGGACAATCTTCGACGCTCACGGAGACCAACGGCTTGGCGTTTCTCAACAGCCGCGTCGCCGTCCGCGACATTCGTGATGGGACATCCAACACTTTTCTGGTCGGCGAGCGATCCGCAACGGGCGGCGCGGCGATCTGGATGGGAGTACGCGGCAACGAATTTGAAACCGATCAAGTCACCGATTGCAGCCCCGGCCACGAGATCAACTCCGGAGAGGCGGGGTTTTCTAGCCGGCATAGCGGCGGTGCGAATTTTCTATTTTGCGACGGTGCCGTCCGCTTCCTATCCGAGAAGATCGAATCCGGCCCCGGCGAACAACAACAGATGAAGACCTATCAAAAACTCAGCCACCGATCCGATGGCTTTGCGATTGGCGAGTTTTAGCCAACGCGATCGCGCCTCTTGGAGGAGCACAAGCACATGCCCAATTCACAGTCCGCACGCGGCTTCACGCTTGTCGAATTGCTCGTCGTGATTTGTCTGATCGCGATCGTGTCTGTTTTGCTTCTGCCGGCGGTGCAGCATTCGCGGGACGCGGCGCGGCTCGCTCAGTGCAAGAACAACATGAAGCAACTCGGCTTGGCCTTTCACAATTATCACGACACGTTTCTCGCTTTACCTCCCGGTTGGACACAGCATTACCCCCAGCCGGGTCCGCAAACGCGATTCGGCTGGTCGGTGTTCATCCTGCCGTTCATGGAGCAGGCAGCGCTCTATCAACGGCTGGATTTTCAATCGCAACGAGCCGAGCCGCTGGAATTGTTCCAGACACAGCTTGCGGTGTATCGCTGCCCGGAAGATTCCTCAGACGGCATCAATTCTCAACGCGGCCAGTTCGGGACGATGAACTACTCCGTGAACTTCGGCCCGGTCGCTCCGCCCCGTTTGATCGAGAATGGACTCGCGGAATTCTGGCCTGGACAGGTGGCGACACCGCTCAAGACGGATGGCCTGGCCCACCTCAATAGTATGGTCAGATTCCGCGACATCACGGACGGAACCTCGAACACGTTTCTGGCTGGCGAACGCTCGGCCACGGGCGGAGCTGCGATCTGGATGGGAGTCCGAGGCAATGAATTTGAAACCGATCAAGTCACCGACTGCAGTCACGGCCACGCGATCAATACGTCCGAGGCTGGCTTCTCCAGCCGCCACATCGGAGGGGCTCACTTCCTGATGTGCGACGGTGCGGTCCGCTTCGTCTCGGAGAAAACGGAATCCGGGCCGCTCGTCAAAGATCAGATGAAGTTGTATCAGCGGCTCAGTCACCGTTCCGACGGCGAGGGCGGCGGGATTCCGTTCTGACTCTCGTTCAACGTGACCGGACTACGCTCGCAGCATTCGATACGCGCGGTAGGTGTACTCGACACCGCTGTAGATCGTGATGGCCAAAGCAGACCACAACACGACATCGCGAACCAGAATGAAATTCGGGATGACGGCAAAGCTCGCATCCATCGACAGCAGGCTGGCGGTCACGGCCGCGCACTGCAACACCATCTTGATCTTGCCGCTCCAGACGGCGGAGAAGTCGCGGCCGTGCTGTTCGAGGAACGCGCGCAGGCTGGTGATGAACATCTCGCGGCCGAAGACGATCAACGCCATCCAAGCGTTGATGCCAGAACCCGGTTCCGAGGCAGTCCCCTGTTTCGCCACCAGAAACAAGAACGCGCCGCAGATGATGATTTTGTCGGCGAACGGATCGAGGATGCGGCCCAGCGTCGTCACTAGACCGTATCGCCGAGCGATGAAGCCATCGAGCGCATCGGTCGCGGCCGCAACCACAAACATCACCGCCGCCGCGATCCAGGAGGAGCCGAGCGAGATCATCGCGAACAACACGACCGCCAGCACCAGCCGAGCCAGCGTGATGCAGTTCGGCACGTTCAGCGACTTCCGATCAATGCGCGGCAACGGCGGCGCCGACGTATTCGCAGATTGGGAGTTCGGTTCCGAATCCGTCATTCAGCCTCTCCCGGGGGCGGAGTCCAGGGGCGATCCCAACGAATTCGTCGAGCTGTTTTTTGGGGGGCCTTCTTTGCAGGCTTGCGACCGCGAGTCTTGGCGACCGACGGCACGCTCTTGCTCTTCTGCTGAGCCGCTCGTCGCCTCATGATGAAATCGGAAACTCTCCGCGGCGACGAAAGCTTTTGGGCAAACTCAGGACCGATTTCGGACGCCAATTGCTCGGTCACCATTCGCAGCAGTTCGCGAAGCAATTCCCGCGTTCCGACCTTCTTCTGGTCCAATCGAGCCGGAACAACCTTCTGCTTTTTCAACACATACGCTTCGAGCGCCTGCCAGGCTTCCACTTCCTCGTCGAGCAGCATCACCCCAATGGCCTTGGAGATTTGTTTGGGCATGTTGAGTTAACCTTCCTCTTCAATGACCGCGTCTTCGGCCAGTACGCCCAGTAAATCGTAATCCTGCCGCGACGCGATGATCACCGGCGCGATATCGCCCGGCTCAAGTCCTTCGGCTTCCACGTAGACCGTGCCGTCGATATCCGGCGCATCGGCAAATGTTCGGCCAACGAACACTCCCGGCTCGTCGGTTTCGCTGTCGATCAGCACGTCGAGCTCGTATCCGACCATCGCATCGGCGAAGTCAAAGGCGATCTGCTGTTGCAGTTCCATCAGTTCGTCACGGCGAGCGTTTTTAACTTCCTCCGGCAGATGATCGGCGAGCTTCTCGGCCGGAGTGCCCGGTTCCAGCGAGTAGGTGAAGACTCCCATTCGCTCAAACTTCGAGTCGTTGACGAACTCTTTGAGTTCTTCAAACTGCTCATCGGTCTCGCCGGGGAAGCCGGTGATGAACGTCGTCCGCAACACGAGATTCGGGATGCGGTCCCGCAGCTTGTGGACGAGTTCGACCGTTTGATCACGGTTCACTCGGCGCTGCATCCGCTTGAGCATCGTGTCGTTGATGTGCTGCAACGGCATGTCGAGGTACGGCAGAATCTTCTCGCTGCCGGCGATCGTCTCGATCAGCTCGTCCGAGAAATTGATCGGGTACATGTACATCAAACGCACCCAATCCAGCCCCTCAACTTGATCGAGCTGCCACAGCAACTCGGTCAGCCGCACCTTGCCGTACAAGTCGAGCCCGTAGTACGTCGTATCCTGCGCGACGATGATCAACTCACGCACGCCATCGGCCACGAGTTCATTCGCTTCCGCGATGACCATCTCGATCGGCTTCGTGATGTGCTTGCCGCGCATCTTCGGGATCGCGCAGAACGTGCAGGTCCGGTCGCAGCCTTCGGAGATTTTCAGATAGGCGAAATGATCCGGCGTGATTCGCAGCCGAGCTTGATCGTTCATCGCCTTGATCGGAGCCGGCCGGAACAGCATCCGTTGCTCACGCTGCTGGCCCAGCAGTCGATCGGCAACCTTCGTGATTTCATCACGGCCGAAGACACCGACGATGTGGTCGATGTCCGGCATCTCATCGAGCAAACTGCCACCGACTCGCTCGGGCAGACAGCCGGCGACGATGACCCCTTTCGTGCGGCCGCCCTTCTTCAGATCGAGCATTTCCTGGATCACCGCCTTAGACTCGACGCGCGATTGCTCGATGAAGCCGCAGGTGTTGACGATCACGAAGTCCGCGCCGTCTGCTTCCGAAACCAGCGAGTAGCCGTCCAGCGACAGCGTGCCAAGCATCTTCTCGCTATCCACCAAATTCTTCGGACAGCCCAGGCTCACGAAGGCGTAGGTTCCCTTCGAGACGGTTTCGGAGGAGGTCAGCGGCTCAAAGGTAGACGACACGGCAAGATTCTTTTCGACAGAACGAACGAAGTCCAAAACGACGCGGGATTGTAGCGGCACCCCGCAGAATACAGAGCGAGGCGTCTCAGGAAATTCGGACGAATTCAGACTGCGGCTCGCGTGCGACGTGCGTCCTGTGGCTCTGAACCGCTCCGCTTGAAGATCTCTCACTTTCGCGCGAGACCCTGTCCACTACAATCGACCGCAGACTTTGAAAGGCTGTGATTCAACGTGGCTGACGCGATTTCAATGAATGAAGAGTTACACGACGCCTCGGCGATGGCCGACGAGGTGCCGACGGGGACGACGACAGTCCTCTTTGTCCCGCAAGCGACCGCGCATGTGTTGCCGGAGAATCTGGCCGACCATGCCGACGGTTCGCCACCAGCCACCGTTCCCGATGAAGGTTCCAAAGCCAAACGGGCCACGAAGAACAACGCCGATCGGTTGGCTGGCAAGACGCTGGGGGTCTATCGCTGTGACACGCTGCTCGGCCGCGGTGCGATGGGGGCGGTGTACCTCGCCTTTCATCAGCAGTTAGAGCGGCGGTGCGCGCTAAAAGTCCTCTCGCCAAAATACATCGAGACCGATGCGGATTACGTCAGCCGCTTTCGAGAAGAGGCCATCGCCGTCGCGAACTTGCATCATCCCAACGTCGTCATGGCTTACGCCGTCGGCAAGCATGACGAACTGCATTTTCTGGAGATGGAGTTCGTCACCGGCAACTCGCTGCAAAGGACACTGGACTCGCAGCAACGATTGTCGCCGACCGACGCCTTGCGGGTCACGGCGCAGATCGCCGACGGCCTGGCTGCCGCGCATCGCGCCGGCTTGATTCACCGCGACGTGAAGCCGGACAACGTCCTGATGACGAAAGAATTACACGGACTCGGCCGAGCGAAGATCGGCGACTTCGGACTCGCCAAGCGAGTTCGAGGACGGGGCGAGAAGGTCTTCGACGACCTTGTGGGCACTCCGCATTATATGGCTCCGGAATTGTTCTCCGGTTCGCAAGCGTCAACTTCCACCGACGTCTATGCCCTCGGCGTCTGTCTGTTTCGCATGTTGACGGGCCGACTGCCGTTCAATGGCAAGACCGTGAAACAACTCATGTCGCAGGCGATCTCACAGCCGTTCCCCGACGTCCGCGCCGACTGTGCGGATTTGCCGAACGAAATCGTCGAACTCCTAAACTGCCTCGTTCATCGTGATCCCGCGCAGCGTCTTCGCGACGCCGATCAAGCACAACCGCGGTTGTTCTCAGTCTTGGAAGAGATTCGTGATGTGAGACAGCTATTGACCGATGCGTTTCGCGAAGAGACGGACATCGCCTGGTCCGCCGGCGAAGGGATCGATGAATTCGACGCCATCGTGAAACTCCGAAATGGACGTCGACAGCGCGTGCTGATTGCGCCCAGCGATGACAACGTGCCGTTTCGTCAAATCCAAATTTTTTCGATCGGCGGTCCAGCGTCTCCGGATCACTACGAAGTGGCCCTGCGACGTAACGCCGTGCAACCACACGGCAGCATCGCCGTCCGCGATGTGGATGGCCAGCCGCACTTCGTCGTGGTCGAAAACCACTCGCGAGCCAAGGTCGCCCCCGATGAACTCTGCCGCAGCGTCCGCCACATCGCCCGCCATGCCGACGCGGTTGAAGAGTTTTTGACTGGGCAGGATGTGAATTGAGAGGAAGCAGATTGGTCATTGATGATTGGCTATTGGTCATTGGTGATTGACGAATTCCTCACACAATAGCCAATAGCCAATAGCCAATAGCCAATAGCCAATAGCCAATAGCCAATAGCCAATGACCAATCATCAATCCTCCCTAAATCCCACACGCGGCCGCGTGTTCCTCATCGCTGCCGCCCTCCTCTGGAGCCTCAGCGGCATCGTCATCAAAAGCCCTGTGATCCAAGCGATTCCGGTTGGGGATCGCAGCCTCGTACTGGCGTGCTATCGGGCGCTGTTCGCCGCCGTCGGCTTGCTGCCGTTTGTCGCGTGGCGTCGAGTTCGTGTGACGCCTCGATTGGTGCCGTCGGTCGTGTCGTTCGCGGTGATGAATGTGCTGTTCGTCAGCGCCTTCACCCGCACGACGGCCGGAGCCGCCTCCTGTTTGCAGTACACCAGCACGGCCTGGGTTTTCCTGTTCGGCTGGCTGGTGCTCAAGGAAAAGATTCATCGCGGCAACATCGTCGCACTGGTTTGTGCCGGAGGAGGGATCGCGTGGATTCTATTCTCCGAACAAAACGACCAGCACGCCGACGGCAATCTGTTTGCCCTAGGAAGCGGCATCGCGTATGCCGGAGTCATGCTCTCACTACGCTGGCTCCGCAATGAGGATGCCGCCTGGGTCACGGTTCTCAATCACGCGGTCAGTGGCCTCGTGCTGTTGCCGCTGGTGCTGACACGGCACATCGAGCTGACCGCGCTGCAATGGTCGCTGGTCGCGTTCCTCGGCGTCTTCCAGATGGGCCTGCCGTATGTCCTGGCGGCTCGTGGAGTCGCCGTGCTCAGCGTCCAAGAATCCGCGCTGTTGGTGCTGCTGGAACCGATCCTGGTTCCGCTGTGGGCGTGGCTCTGCTGGGGCGAACACATCGGCGGGCCGACGCTGTTCGGCGGAGGACTGATTCTGGGAGGATTGGCGGTGCGTTACGCCGTGTGGCCTGATCGTCCCCTGCCTCCATGATTTTGAGGAATTCAAGATCGTGTTGTCGGCGAGCACTTGTTACTGTCCCCGCCTGCTGGCTGGGGCGCGTTGTCTTGGCGGCGTTACGAATTTTCGATTGAGAAGGTGACTGGAATGGCTGAAGGCACGATCAAGAAAGTGACAGACAAGGGATTTGGATTCATCGACACCGGCACTGGCGGCGACATGTTTTTTCACATGTCGAACTTGGATGGAGTCCGATTCGATGAACTCCGCGAAGGTCAGCGAGTGACTTTCACGGTCGGCCAAGGCCCGAAAGGCCCGCGAGCTGAAAACGTCCGTCCGGCCTAGTTGCGAAATCGCTGCGGAAGGTCGAGAAGCCGGCGGCAACGTCGGCTTCTTTTCTTTTCCAGCCTCAATGAAACAGGCGAGCGGGGCCGCGTCAGCCCCTCGGTCTCACGACAAACGCACCGGGGGGGCGGACGCCACCCCGCTCGCCAGAATGACCAAGACCACAAACTCACAGGAGGCTGATCATCGCAAAAAATCGAAACACCTTTGCCAAACGAAGCCGAGAAATGGACAAGAAGCACAAGGCCGACCACAAGCGTGAGGCCAAGCGCGTTAAAAAAGACAACGAGCCAGAGCCGGGCACGGAACCGACCATCACGGTCGCCTATCACCCCGACGCCGAATTACCCGAAGGATCATGATTCACCGGCCGCGAAAATCACGCGGTCGCGCGAGTCCTTGAAGCCTGAAACGCCAGCGAAGATTTTCGGATCAATTCCTTCGCTGACGCTTCAGGCTTCAATCGTTTCTGGCACACTCGCGTTCGGCGCGGTTCTTGGCGAGCCTGAATTGAGATGAGATAAGGAGGCGGCTCCGTTTTGCTTTAGAGACCAATACTTTCAAAGTCGCCGCACGAGGGCCGATCGAATCAAACGCTGCAAAGTCGAGTCAACCTCGTCAGCAACTATTAAGGCCAATGGCTTCTCAAATTAATCTATGACGTTTGGGCGTGCGTGAATTATCTTCGTCTCCAAGCATGGAGGCTGTCTCATGATGACGTGTGTCCGCTTTGCAAGCATCGTCGTATTGACTGTGGCGCTGACCGGCTGTGTCGGTGCCACCAATGATCCGGCTGGCCCTAACGGAGAAGCCGCCACCTTTGACCCAATGCTACTCGGTGATTGGATCACGACCGAGGCGAAGACCGAGATTGTCTACGACTACCGGACCTGGGTGGGCGGTCGCGTCATCTCCAGTTCACCACCCCGGGAAGAGTACACCGAGGAGGAGTTCACGCGATTGGAAAGGAAGGCAGCGGACTCGAACACGTATTTAATGTCGCTCTATCGTGTTCCTAATAAGCCGAAATCCGATGGCGACAAACCAGAACCGATCCGAAAACCCGACGAAATCATCGAGGCGCATCTCGTTAAGCTTGGCGAGTCACTTTTCGTCAGCTATCCGATCGCAGGGCGTCAGCATGCATACTATGGCATTGTGAAAATTGAGCACCGGAATAACTTCCTCCGGACTTCTACGCTCAACCTAGAATTCTTGAAAATGCACCCTGAACTCGTGCCGCAGCGACCTCGAGACTCGTCTTCGACGTCGGGAGTGCTCATCACGGCCGATGCTCCGCAGTTAAGAGAATTCCTACGTTCGAACGCTGACGTGAGTGACGTTTGGATTAAGTCCGAGAAGGTGGCACGACGTCGTCAAAAACCTCGCGAGTGACCACACCTGATTCAGATTCTGTGCCAGCCGCCACCAGTGCCTCCGAGGCAAAGCCAACGGCGTCATCGCACGATTGCGATGCGCAGATCCATGACATTCGTGTGAGTTGGTCCGGTGAGCAGCAGGCCGCCGGTTTGCTCGAAGAAGGAGTACGAGTTGTTGATCGCCAGGAACTCGGCGGGATCGAGACCTTGGGCGAGCGCCGCTTGACGCAGGCTTTCGTCCACAACCGCTCCGGCCGCGTTGGTCGGGCCGTCTTCGCCGTCGGTGCCGCCGGACAAGATCGCGATGCGGTCGAGACCGTCGCTCCACAGATGCTGCAACGCGGCAAGCGCGACCTCTTGATTGCGGCCACCCTTGCGCGGCTGGTCTGTTAGCACAAGTTTCACGACCGGCTCGCCGCCACTGAGCACGCAGACGGGCGGCGTGACATTGGCTTGTCCGTCTCGAATGCGGCGACACAGATCGGCCAACTCGCGACCGACCACTTGAGCTTCACCCGCGTTGTTCGAGCCGAGCGACTGCACCGCGAAACCTAACTCGCGGGCTGTGCTCGCCGCCGCTTCTAGCGCGGTTGCGTTGTTTCCGATGATGTGATTGCGCGATTTGAGAGCCGTACCGTGACCGTCAGGGAGCGGCTTTGTCAAATCTCGCGGGCCGCTCCCTAACGGTCGCGGTACGGCTCTCAGCGGGCGGAAAATCGACTCCGGCACTTGTGGCGGCTGTGCTCCAAAACGTTCCAGCACAGCGAGCGCGTCTGCCGCCGTGCTGGTGTCCTCGACCGTTGGGCCGGAGGCAATTACATCCAGCGGATCGCCGATCACGTCGGAAATGATGAGTGTGATCACAGCTCGTGCCTGCGCGGCGGCTCGTGCGAGGCCGCCCCCTTTGAACAGCGACAGATGTTTGCGGACCGTGTTGAGTTCCTGGATGCTCGCTCCCGAGCGCATCAAGAAGCGTGTGACTGCCTGTTTGTCCGCCAGCGTGATTCCGGGAATCGGAGCCGGTGAGAGCGCGCTCCCGCCTCCGGAGACCAGCACGAGCACGACATCGCTCGGTCCCGCGCTGCGGGCGAGTTCCAGAATTCGTTGTGTGCCGAAGACCCCTTCTTTCGTCGGCTCATTGACTCCCGCAGGCCGAGCGGCGTGCAGCACGATCCGTCGCAAGGGACGCACGCAATCGGCAGGGACATTCACCCAGCCGGTCACTTTCGCATCGACGAGTTCTTCACCTAACGCGGCTTCGATGGCAGACGCCATGCCGGCTCCGGCTTTGCCGGTTCCGAGCACGATGATGCGTTCGAGCGACTCCACTGCGAATGCTTCGCCGCAAACCGACAGCGTGCGACCATCGCAAGAGACCACTTCGCGAACTAAGCGATCCGAGGCGACTGCGGCGACGCCTGCTTCCAAAATCGCGCGGGCCTGTTCGCGGAGCGTCATCGATAAATCTCACGTCAAATGCCAAACCCCCATCGGATTGTCCGATGGGGGTTTGGCATTCTTGGAGACTACGCGCTCGGACGCAACCGGCGGTACATCGTCAGCGTTTCGTACAGATCGGCGGAAATTTTGATCTCATCTTCCGCGAAGTCACTCAGCCAGGTGCGGTCAGCTTTCGCGGCGTCGAACAGCACGCGCACGATTTGCTTCAACCGGACTCGTTTCATCTTGGGACGGCTCACTGGAAGGTTCTCAGGATCAAAGATCTTCAACCTGGTTTGCGTTCGAGTGGCATTCATCGGCGGGCCTTCCTTGGGCGATGGTGGGGGCAGGGGCGGGGGCGGGACCGATCTTCGTGATCGGCCTACTCAACATCGGCGGGCCGACAGCAACGACTTGAGAAGATCTGGCGACCACGCAAGATTTTTCGCGCGAGAGGTGATGATCTCGAACAATGTGCGACTCAGGTCGAAGTCCGACTCAAGCCGTCGGTCAGAAAACTCAACGCACGATGTCGTCACTCCGGCACATCTTGCCGCTCTGATCGCTCGACTTTGCCAAACCCAGTCGTCACCTTCCCGCCCGTTCTCGCCAGCTTGCCTGGCCAATTTCTTTTTGCGAGTTCCGCGCGCGGCGGTTAGCATCTCTCGCCGCTGTCAGGTTTCAATTGGGTTCCACGATGGACCGCAGCATGGACGAGCCGTCAATTGATTTCGCACGCCTCGCAACTGATCTGGGCCATCGTGTCGAACAAGTGCGGAACGTGGTCGCGTTGCTGGACGCGGGCAACACGATTCCGTTCATCACACGCTACCGCAAAGAGAAGACGGGCAACCTCGACGAAGAGCAACTGCGGACCATCGAGCAACGAGTCCGCTCGCTCCGCCAACTCCAGGAGCGTGCCGCCGCGATCCTGCGGTTGATCGAAGCTCAGGGCAAGCTGACCCCCGAACTGCGGGCTGAAATTGAAGCGGCCGTGACGCTCAAACGGCTGGAAGATTTATATCTGCCGTTCAAGCCCAAGCGCCAATCGCGAGCGTCCGCCGCGCGTGAACGGGGGCTCGAACCGCTGGCCGCTCTTATCTGGTCCGGCAACCTAGAACTGACCGACCTCAACGCCGCCGCCGCGCCGTTCGTGAACCCGGAAAAGGAGTTGCCCAGCACTGTCGAAGTGCTGCAAGGGGCGGCCGATATCCTCGCGGAAAACATTTCGGAAGAGGCGGCACTTCGCGAAACCTGCCGACAGTTGGCGTGGCGAACCGGCAAATTCTCCGGCACACCAACCAAAGCCGGCTCTGAGAGCGGCCAAGAGTACCGTGACTATTTCGAGTTCACCGAATCGGTTTCCAGGATCCCGCCGCATCGCGTGCTGGCGATCAATCGCGGGGAAAAGTCCGGCGCACTGCGTATCAAATTTGAGTGGGATGATGCGGCCGTCGGTCAATCGTCCGAAGCGCATTATCGGTGGGATTCACATCCGCAGCGCGAGTTCTTGAAGAGTTGCCTCGCCGACGCGCTGTCGCGTCTGATTCAGCCGAGTCTCGAACGGGAAATCCGGCGCGAGTTGTCCGACAAAGCCGAGTCGCAAGCGATCGACGTGTTCGCTCGCAATCTGCGGAGCCTGTTGTTGCAGCCGCCGATGCGCGGTCAGCGCGTGC
Source organism: Planctomyces sp. SH-PL62 (assembly GCA_945893045.1). Lineage (GTDB taxonomy): Bacteria > Planctomycetota > Planctomycetia > Planctomycetales > Planctomycetaceae > SXKJ01. Next base: position 2,181 of record CAMDEA010000076.1, on the reverse strand, counting down.
TCGCGATCGATCCTGGTTTCCGCACCGGCTGCAAAGTTGCGGTGCTGGATGAATTCGGCACCCTCGTCGTGTCGGACGTCGTCTACGTCACGGGCAACGCCGAAAAACGGGCGGGCTGTTCGGCGCGGCTTGCCGAATTGATGCGAGAGCACAATTGCCAGGTGGTGGTGATCGGCAACGGCACCGCTTGCCGCGAGACCGAAGACCTCGTCACCGAGATGATCGCGAAAGAACTACCGGAAGCGCGGTACGTCATCGTGAACGAGGCGGGAGCCAGCATTTATTCGACCAGCATTGTGGCACGCGAAGAATTTCCGAATCTTGATGCGACTGGCCGTGGCACGATCTCGATCGGGCGACGATTGCTCGACCCGCTCAGCGAGCTGGTGAAGATTGAACCGCAGCACATTGGCGTCGGCATGTATCAGCACGACGTCGGCAAGAAAGAGTTGAAGGAATCGCTCGACCACGTTGTCGAGTCCTGCGTGAATTACGTCGGCGTCGATCTCAATACGGCCAGCGCGTCGTTGCTGCGGCGCGTGTCGGGGTTGAATCAACTGATCGCTCGCCGCGTTGTCGAATGGCGAGAGCAGAACGGCCGCTTCAACTCGCGGCGGCAACTGCTGGAAGTTCCCGGACTGGGCGAGGCGACGTTCACGCAAGCGGCCGGCTTCTTGAAGATCGGCGGCGGTGACGAGCCGCTCGATGTCACTTGGATTCATCCGGAGAGTTATGAAGCCGCCAACAAAGTGCTCGAACGGCTGGGCTTCAGTGCCCGCAGTCTGATCGAAGCGGAACAGACGCGTGATGAACTGCGGCAACGCATGGAGCAACTGCAACCGGAGACCTTGGCGGAAGAGTTGTCGGTCGGCTTGCCGACGCTGAAAGACATTCTCGACGCGCTCTGCCGTCCGGGTCGTGACCCGCGCACGGACTTGCCCGGTCCGGTCTTCAAACAAGGCATCCTCAAACTGGACGACCTGCAAGAGGGCATGGAACTGACCGGTACCGTTTGCAACGTCGTGGACTTCGGCGCGTTCGTCGATGTCGGTCTGAAAGACAGCGGACTGGTCCATATCAGTCAGTTGTCGGTCAGCTATGTCCCCACGCCGCATAGCCTCGTCTCGGTGGGTAACGTGGTGACGGTCTGGGTGCTGGCGGTCGACAAGGAGCGCAAGCGAGTCAGCTTGACGATGATCAAGCCAGGCACTCCTCGACAGGTTCGCGGCCCCCAACCTCCGCGCCGCGAGCAATCTCCAGACAGCAATACTCAACCGCGCGAGCGACGGGAACGCCGCCCATTCAAACAACCTCAGCCGCAAGTCGCCGTTCAAACGCAGCCGATCGCCGAGGCGACCGCCACGCGGACGCAGCGCGACGTTCGACCGGAAAACATTTCCAATGAACCGCCGCGACGAAAAAAGGGGAACGCCCCACCGGTGAACCTCACCGATGAAATGGTCGAAGGCAAACAAGCCCTGCAAGGCTTCGATCAGCTCGCCGCGCTGTGGAAGCAGAGTCATTCGAAGTAGCTGGTGAGTGGCTGTGGATTGCTGATGTCCGACACGATTCGCACATTTGTGGCCGTCAAAGTGGTCGCGCTGCCAGAGTTGTTCGCGGTCTTGAAGTCGCTCGCGGCAATGCGTTGGCCGGTGGTCGCTGTTCCGCCGGACAAACTGCATGTGACGTTGAAGTTTCTCGGCGAGACGCCGCTAGAGATGTGCGACGACATTCAACGTCAAATCGCGCGAGCGGTGTCCGGTCAGCCGCCGATTCCGGTGCGAGTCGAAACCTTGGGAGCTTTTCCCACGACAATTCGTCCCTCCGTGGTTTGGGCGGGACTGGTTGATGCGGATCCGTTGGTGGCGATCGCGAAACGATTGGAGTCGTTGCTGGAGCCACTCGGCTTTGCGCGGGAGTCACGGCCATTTCACCCGCACCTGACGTTGGCTCGCATCAAAGGGCGTCCACCGCGTGAGCTGTTTGATTTGCTGCGGCGTCACGCCGAGACTCGCTTCGGTACGTTCGAGGTTCGATCCGTTGAATTCATGCAGTCGGAACGTCAGCGCGATGGGGCACACTATTCAACGCTGGCCTCGTGGGAACTCCGTCCGCTTCCGTGACTGTTGATCCGGGGTCGGGTGTTCAAATTTCAAAATTGCCGAGGCAATTTTGAAATTT
>CAMDEA010000075.1 GCA_945893045.1 Planctomyces sp. SH-PL62 | reverse complement strand
CGTGATCACCACCCGACAGGGATCCGACTCAGAACTTCGAGCCGTGTCACCCCCCACAAAATCGTTCGCAAAAAAACCGCTCTTTAGCGGCCCGTAGAAACTCTGTACCAACTTCATTCACTTGCTTCTTACATGACCGTCTCCAAAGTTATTTCTTCGCTTCCACGACCGTGGCCTTCTTGATGAAGTCCAGTCCGGGGTAGGCCTTGTCGAGAAAGGCATTGCCTTCTCGCTGGATGCGAGGTTGTTGATCGCTGGGGGTGCCTTCGTACTTGGCGTTGAGCTTGTCCACCACATCCATGCCTTCAACGACCTTCCCAAACGGCGTGAAGCCGTCCGCATCGAGCCGGGCATTGTCGGCGAAGTTGATGAAGAGTTGCGTCGTTCGCGAGTGCGGTCGGCCCGATTTGGCGAACGTGATAAAGCCGCGTGTGTTTGAGGCGCGCTCCTTGGCCGGAACGACGTCGTCTTTGATTTCGGCGTCGCGCCACTTCGACTGAACTTTGGGATCGCCGTTGATGCCCCATTGCACCATGAAACCGGGGATGACTCGGAAGAAGCGGCAATCTTCGTAGAAGCCCGCTTTAACGGCGTCGTAAAACCGGGCGGCTCCGTTCGGAGACCACGCGCGGTTGACCGCGATCAGGATGTCCCCTTTCGAGGTCTCGAACTTCACCACGAATTTTTCCGGGATGCTGTCCGGCTGCGGCGTCTTGGGATCTTTGTCATCGGCTTGCACCGGTTGAATTGCCGAGCCAATGACCGCAGTCGTGGCGACCGTACCGCAAAACTGTCGTCGAGTAATCATCGAGAATCCTTTCAAGAAGAATGTGGTTGAAACAATCGACTATTCGGAAGCTTTCAAAAACTGAGCGTTGACGTCGGGCAGCTTCGCGGACGCGGCGTCGCCGGTGTGGAAGAAGATGCCGTAGCGCATCCGCAACTCCGAGCCTTTCGGGAAGACATCGTCCACCGGTTTCTCTTGGTTGTTCGTGTAGGCCGCTTCGCCGAACGGGCTGACTGAGAACAGTCCGTAGTTGCGGACGTGATAGCGGCTTGGCCGAAAATTCTTCGGGTGATCGAAGATCGTCACGCCGAAACTCTTGCCGTCCACCGGCCCGACATAATCGACCCAAGCCGAGCGTTGGCCCCAGCATTCCTTCGAGCCGTTCTTGCCGTCGGCATTCGTGATGACTCCGTTCCCTTTGTCTTCGCGCATCGACTCGGCAATGCGGAAGCCGAGCAGTCCTTCCTTCGTGTCTCGGAAATGCACATCGCTGGTGGCCATCTTGAAGCGGATGTCGTAGGCCAGCAGCCGATTCGCATGGATGCCGATGGTCGTCGTCTCGATTAGCACCGCTTGGCCGTCGGGGCCAAGCCAGTGATTCTCGGTCTTGAGCTTTGCCGGGTTCCCTTCGGCCGCCAGCAGTTCGAGGCGATGGTTTTCGATCTTCCCTTTCTCCGCCCAGAACTTGATCTCGTTGACTTCATCCACCGAGACCCAGATCCCTTTGTGATGCGGATGGTCTCCCTTGTAGTCCTCGCCGACGATCGGCCGAGAGAGTTGCGTGCCGGCCAGCTTCACCGGCGAGAAGTACGGTTTCGGCAGCGACTTGGCGAATTGATACGTCGCAAAATCCTCGCCGTTGATCGTGACGGCGACCGTGTCGCCACTACGAACCAACTTGACCGCGTCCGCCGCGAAGGTGCTGGCAGACGAGACGCAGACCATGACTCCCCAGACGACCAACATCGTGTACTTCGTTCGCAGGTTCATCGGCAGTGGCTCCTCGAAAGGGATCGGCTTATCGTGGTGCGGGCGGCTCGCCTGCACAGAAATCGAATTCCACTCGGTGCAGGCGAGCCGCCCGCACCACGACGCTGAGTATGGTCGGTGAGCTTCGCAAATGAAAAGTGAAACGCCGTCTGTAAACCACCCGAATTCCACGCCGACAAACCGCTGCTGTGATTCATTCCTCTGGCCCCATTCCTCGGCCAAGACTTGCCAGAGGAATGGGGCCAGAGAAATGTCATGAGGAGAATTGATGTCCCCGTTCGCACAAACTTTGCTGGCCACGTTGGCGGTCGTGTTGGCGACGCTGTTCGTGCTGTGGTTGCTGAGTGTTGCCAAACGCGACGCCAGCATCATCGATCCGTACTGGGGAACCGGCTTTGTGCTCGTGGTGTGGACGGCGTTCGCGCTGAATCCGCACGAGCCGCCGCGTTCGCTGTTGCTGGCGGTGCTGACCACGATTTGGGGAACGCGGTTGTCGCTGTTCCTGCTGTGTCGAAACTGGGGGCACGGCGAGGACCGCCGGTATCAAGCGATGCGTAATCAACACGGCCAGCGCTTCTGGTGGGTCAGTCTGATCTCCGTCTATCTGCTGCAAGGGATCATCTTGTGGTTCGTGGCGTTGCCGATTCAAACCGTACTTGTCACTGCGTCCGATGCGCCGCTGAGTTGGCTGGATGCGATCGGCGTCGCGTTGTGGGGGACCGGTGTTTTCTTCGAGACGGTCGGTGATTGGCAGTTGGCACGCTTCAAAGCCGATCCGGCAAACGCGGGTCGAGTCATGGATCGCGGGCTGTGGCGTTTGACTCGGCATCCGAATTACTTCGGCGACTTTTGTGTCTGGTGGGGCGTGTTTCTGATCTCGGCGTCGAGCGGCGCGTGGTGGACAGTGCTGAGTCCGCTGTTGATGTCGGTGCTGTTGCTGAAGGTGTCGGGCGTGACGCTGCTCGAAAAAACGATCATCGAGCGGCGGCCGGAGTACGCGGCGTATCAAGCACGGACGAACGCGTTCTTTCCGGGACCGCCAAAGTAGACCAGTCACTCCGTGACTGGAACGTTCGAGTCACGGAGTGACTCGTCTACTTTTTCCCACTGGCCGCAGCACATGCCAATCGGCGAATGCGGCCAGCAGGATGAGCACGATGCCGAGGAGGATCATCCACGTCAGCGGTTGATCGATCTGAAAGCCGCCGAATGACGACGTCTCTTCCTTCGGCTCGCGGCGGCCAGGACGCAGGCCGGTGAGCGTCGATTCGTCCGCGTCGTAGAAGTTGACGGCGAACTCGCCGAGCGGTCGGTCGCCATCGAGGATCGTGTAGACGGCGGCTTCATCGAGCGGCGGGACTTCCACGATCGTCGCGCGCGCGAGCGGTCGCTTCTGATTGCCGTGGACCAGCAGCAACGGACGCGATGCCGAGTTGTCAGCAGCCTTCGCAGCATCAGCGGTTGGGGTTGTTGCGGCAGGCGGCGCATCCTCGATCAAGCGGAAGCGAATCTCTTCGTTCAGCCGGTAATTCCAGCGCCGCAGGCCCGGCAGGTTGTCGCGCCGGAGTTCCATCAAATTACTGAGCAAGATCGGCCAGTCGGGACTCTCGGCGAGATTCGTGCGTGCGAAGTCCAGGTTCAGCAAGTAGGCCGTCGTGCGGGTGCCGTTCAACCGCGACAGCAGCGGATGCTGGCCGGCGGTGATGATCGGAGCAACGTCCAGCTTCAGCGGCTGCACTCCGCCCCAAACGACGCCGCTCAGCGTCAGACCGTCGAGCAACGGATTTTGTTTTTCGAGGATGTACGGCCCAATCAAATCGGTCGCGGCTTTGCGAGCCGTGTCGCTCGGATCGAACGGTCCGATCCCCAGCCACCACAACTCGCGTCGCGAAGGGGGCGCTGGTTGAGCCGGTGCGATGATCATCTCCGCGGATTCAACGTCACTCAGGGACACATCGGGGACGCCGCGCAACACGCGCTGTACGGCTTTCAGTGCGGGTGAATCTTTCGGCAGCGCGACGGCGACATGCAGCGTGCGGACTTTCGGCTCGATCAACTCGATGCGATCGTCCAGAGGCAGTCCGTCACCGATCGTCTCCGTCCTGATGTTGAGCCGTCCCAATCCGCCGGGGACTTCCACTTCGAGCGGCGCGGCGACTCCTGCCGCCAACGAGATCGTCTGTTGAAAAATCGACTGCTCGCCGACTGCACCGGCGACGCGCACGTTGGCTGCGCGCTGACCATGATTCGTCAGCCGAATGAAGATGCGACCCTTCGCCGTGCGCGAATCGAAATCCCACCGCGCGGCCGAGATCGACACGTTCTCTAACGCGCGGCCCACCGAAACGATCTCCATCAATTGCGGCACGGCGACTTTTCCGTCCGGTACCACGTCCGTCAGAAACAGCAACTGACCAGTCTCTGCCGCCAACTGCGCGGCTAAGTCCCACGTCGGTTGAAAGTCGTGCTTCGGCAGCGCGGGATGCCAGTCGTTGAGCTGCGGTTTCGCTTCCTCCCACGACACCGCCGGGCCGGCGAGCATCTCTGGGCGACGTCCGGTTCGCAGCAAGGTGATGACGCTGCCGCGCGGCAAGCGTTGGACGCGCCGATCTAACTCGATCACCGCCGCGTCGCGAAACGATTTCTCGTCTAGCCCCGGCGGACGCGACGACATCGACGCCGAGTTGTCGAGAACCACGACCAGATGCACGACCTTGCCCACATCGCCCCAACGGGGATCGGCCAGGACCAGCGAGAGAATCAACGCGGCCAGCAACTCACAGATCAGCGACGGGGTGATCGGCAGTCGTTCGCGCGTGCGGCCGGCCGTGGTGGTATGTGTCTCGACGCCCCACAGGTGCAGGCCCGCGACGAACAAGGGGGGATAGCGCCGGTGATAAAGGTGAATCACCACGATCAACGGTAGGGCCACCAGCCCCAGCAAGCCCCACGGATTCGCGAAGTACATTTGAGAACAACTCCGAGCGGTCTTTCGCAGAGCACGTCATAGCCAGCGCCAGTTTTGCGAAGGTCTCTGCAAACGGCAATCGGTGCGAGATCAAGATTGATCGCTCCGACGAGGTGAGCGTCCCTGATCGGCCGGTGATTCCACGGAATAGGCTCACTGCCGCGAGTCGTCGTCGGATGATGCACGGTCATGAGTCGCTTCTCCATCGTTGGGAGTTCCGCCGTTAGACGGCACGAGCGTGGTGCGCCGCTGCCTCACTCCCAAACGTCGCTTGCTTGAAGTCTAATGCTCTCAGACATCCAGACGAGGAAACTGTTCTGTCGCGGAAATCTCAGGGTGAATGACTATGACGCGGGATCAATCGACTGGAGGCGATTCTGTCGTACAAGAGACGGTGGCCGTAGAGGCTGCGATCGCACGCTTTGAAATCGCCTGGCAGAGTGACGAGGCACCTCGGTTGGAGGACTACCTCAGCCCGCACCGTGGTGAAGTGCTGCGGGAACTGGTCGCTATCGACCTGGAATATCGGTTGAAGCGCGGCGAACCCGAGCGTGTGGAAACTTACTTGCAGCGTTTCCCGGAACTGATTGACGACGAAGCGTTTTGTCAGCAACTCATCTCCGATGAATTCCATCTGCGCCAAAAGACGGAACCCACTCTTTCGATGGATGATTACGAGCGACGATTTCCTCGCTTCGGTGCCGAACTTCGCAAGCTCGTCACGACGACGGCTTCCACGCTGGGCAATCCGGCTCGATTTTTGGCGCGACTGAATTGTCCGCATTGTCAGAATCCCATCGAAACCGTGGCCGAGTCCCAAGCGGAAAACGTCATCTGTCCGACGTGCCGCAGTGCTTTGCATCTGGATACTTTCGGATCGCAGCCGTGGAACACGGAACGGATGCCGCAGATCGCGCAGTTCGAGTTGCTGGAGGCCGTCGGGCGCGGCTCGTTTGGCACGGTCTACAAAGCACGCGATCTCCAATTGCAGCGGATCGTCGCCCTCAAAGTGCCGCGTAGCGGCGTGTTGGAGACGGACGAAGACGAAAATCGCTTTGCGCGCGAGGCGCGTCACGTCGCGCAGTTGCGGCATCCGGGGATTGTGGCGATTTACTCGGTCGGGCGGAGCGAGACGTTTCCGTATTTGGTCAGCGAGTTCGCGGAAGGAGTCACGCTGTCGGAGTTCCTGACCGACAAGCGGTTCAGTGTCAAAGACGCCGCCACGCTGATTCGCGACGTGTCTCTGGCCATGCAACACGCTCACGATTTCGGCGTGGTCCACCGGGATCTGAAACCGTCCAACATCATGCTCGCGCCGGACGGTGCGCCGCGGATCATGGACTTCGGTTGTGCCAAGCGTGACGTGGGTGAAATCACGATGACGATGGACGGCCAGGTTCTCGGAACGCCAGCCTACATGAGTCCCGAACAGGCGCGCGGGCATTCGCATCACGCGGACGCACGCAGCGACGTTTATTCGCTGGGCGTGATCTTCTTCCAACTGCTGACCGCCGAACTGCCGTTTCGCGGTGACGTGCGGATGCTGCTCCATCAAGTGATCCACGACGAGCCACCCAGCCCGCGCAAACTCAACGATCTCATTCCGCGAGACCTCGACACTATTTGCCTGAAATGCCTGGCCAAGGAACCCCAGCGCCGATACGCCACTGCGGGTGAGTTGGCCGCGGACGTCCAATGGTATCTCGACGGCCAACCGATCCTCGCCCGGCCGGTCAGTCGCGTTGAACGCGTATGGCGTTGGTGCCGACGGAATCCGGCGATCGCCAGCCTTGCAACGATAGCGGTGTTGTTACTTGCGCTGACCGCGCTGATCACGACCGTGGCCTATGTGCGTGAATCGCAGTTCGCCGACACGGCGCAACGGCAGACAAAACTGGCACAACTCCATCTCTATACGGCACACATGAACCTGGCTCAATCCGCATGGGAAGACACGCGAGTCGGACAAACCGTTCGCATGTTGGAACTACACCGTCCGGTTGCGGACGACGAAGGTGGCCCCAACGACCTTCGCGGCTTCGAGTGGTTTTACTGGGATCGCTTGTGTCACAGTGAATTGCTCACGCTGAAAGGACACACGGCCCCAGTATCGAGCATCGTGTTCAGCCCGGACGGAAAGCGTCTGGCCTCGGCGAGTGAAGACCAGACGGTCAAGGTGTGGGATGCCTCGAACGGCCGGGAGACGCTGACATTGAAAGGGCACACTAACCGGGTCACGAACGTGACGTTCAGCCCGGACGGGAAACGACTCGCGTCGGCAAGCGATGATCAAACGGTGAAGGTGTGGGATGCCATGAGTGGTCAGGAGACGCTCCGGTTGAAAGGGCACACCGACGTAGTCCGGAGCGTGGCGTTTGATCCGGACGGGAAACGGCTCGCGTCGGCAAGCGACGATCAAACGGTGAAAGTGTGGGATGCCACGAGTGGTCAGGAGACGCTCCGGTTGAAAGGGCACACCAACGCAGTCCGGAACGTGGCGTTTGGCCCGGACGGGAAACGGCTCGCGTCGGCAAGTAGCGACGGTACGGTGAAGGTGTGGGATGCCACGAGCGGTCGCGAGATGCTCACATTGAGAGGGCACAATGGCGGGGTCACATCCCTGGCGTTTAGCGCGGACGGGAAATGTTTGGCGTCGGCCAGCGACGATCAAACGGTCATGGTGTGGGACGCCGCGAGCGGTCAGAAGACGCTCACGCTAAAGGGGCATACCGGCTATGTCTGGAGCGTGGCGTTTAGCCCAGACGGTAGACGCCTAGTGTCGGCAAGCGGCGATCAAACGGTGAAGGTGTGGGATGCTACGACCGGTCAGGCGATGCTCACGTTGAAAGGACACACCTACGATGTCACGAGCGTGGTATTTAGCCCGGACGGGAAACGCCTGGCGTCGGCGAGTTGGGATCAGACGGTGAAGGTGTGGAATGCTACGAGCGATCAGGGGACGCTCACGATGAAAGGGCACACCGACGTAGTCCGGAGCGTGGCGTTTGGCCCGGACGGGAAACGGCTCGCGTCGGTAAGCAGCGACGGTACGGTGAAGGTGTGGGATACCACGAGTGGTCAAGAGATGCTCACGTTGAAGGGGCACACCGGTCCGGTCATGAGTGTGGCGTTTAGCCCGGACGGGAAACGGCTGGCGTCGGCCAGCGAGGATCAGTCGGTGAAGGTGTGGAACGCCACGACCGGTCAAGAGACGCTCATGTTGAAGGGACACACCAGTCTGGTCACGAGTGTGACATTTAGCGCGGACGGAAAGCGACTGGCGTCGGCCAGCGGGGATCAGTCGGTGAAGGTGTGGAACGCCACGACCGGTCAAGAAACACTCACGTTGAAGGGACACACCGGCTATGTCTGGAGCGTGGCGTTTAACGCAGACGAGAAACGGCTCGCGTCAGCAAGCTGGGATGGGACGGTGAAGTTGTGGGACGCCACGAGCGGTCAGGAGACGCTCACTTTGAAAGGGCACACTGGCCCAGTATCGAATGTGGCGTTTAGCGTGGATGGGAAACAGCAGGCATCGGCAGGCTTCGATGGAACGATCAAACTCTGGGACGCACGGCCGGTGTCAAACGCATTGGAACGCGAATTGGAGCAAATGGCGCTTGAACCGAAGATGGTCTTGGCTCGTCATCGTGAGACCATGGCGACCTATGAAGAGTTTCAAGCCGCGCTGCTAGATGACCTGACGATCTCGGATGCGGTTCGGAACAAAGCTTTAGAATTGGCGACTCCACTGATGTCGCACGGGCCGTCAACCGCTGCTTCGCCGACAGGAATCGCAGCGGATTTCTCGGCCTTACGGTCGCTGGGATCGCAGGAACTCCTTTACGTCCGCTCGAACCAATCCATCGCGGCTCTGCGGTTCGACGACGCGACGAAACCAACGTTCTCGACCATCTGGCTGGGCATTCCAATGCTGATCGCTAAGCCGAATACTCAGTCAGTGTTCGTTGTTTGTAAGAACCGACTGTTTGAACTGGTTCCCTACACGACGGATCGTCCTCGGGAACTGCGGCGTTTCTTCCCACACGCGGTGCATGATTTGGCCTTTCACCCGACTGAAAATCGGATTGCGTGGTGCCGACAATCCCCTCCGGACACTGCGGTGGACCTGATCGTCAGCCAGATCGATGGAACCGAGGAAACCAATTTGGGCTTCGGCTATGACCCAATTTGGACGGCCGATGGCCAGAAGCTGATCTATACCAGTGCAAGCACGAAAGACGGTTGGTTCATTGTGATTCGTGAGGGGACGGAAACTCGGCGGATCAAGGTGCCGGAGCATCCGTCGGTGTTCCTCTATCCGTGCCCTTCGCCCGATGGCAAACAGATCGCGTTTTCCATGAAGGGCGAAGACGGAACCATGCAGATCGGCCTGACGTCGATGGATGGGACCGAGACGCGGCAGTTGACGCGGAACGGCGACTCCAACATGAAGTCGGCGTTTTCACCCGACGGACGCTATCTCGCGTTTGTGCGCGCGAGCCAGTCGAACGGCAGCCTCGTCCTCGTCCACATTGAGACCGGTGAGGAGTTCATTCTCGCCAACGATGTTCAATCAATCCGCCCCGTGTGGCGCACGAACGGGGTGCGCTAGTCAAGAACTTTCGGATGTCGCTTGAGGTGATGCGGCCAATTCGCAACGGGCTTCCAACTGGGAGCGGATGCGTTTCAGCACACGGCGGACGGTTCGTTCGCTGCGGCCGACTTGTTTGCTGATCTCTTCGACGGTGTCGCTACGCAGGTGCAGCGTCAGCATTTGCCGCTCGATCGCTTCCAGAGACGCCATCAACTTTTGCAGTTCCTCCTTGAGCATGGCGGCGTGCGACGGGGTGGGATCTTTGGCGACGGTTTCCCAGTCGGTGCGCGAGTCGTCGGTGTATCTGACCGCCGAGCGTTCCCGTCCCGCATCTCGCTTTCCCGCGCGGTAGTACCGAATCTTGTGCCCGCACTTGTGGACCGTGATCACGGCCAGCAGGGACCACAAACTCTCCCAGCTTTGGACGTCGATCTCACCCGCGCCGTGGCGTCGGAAGAAGCTGCCGAAGACCGACTGCACGACATCTTCGGGATCAACCTTCCGCCGCAGGTCGAGATCCAGTTCACGGCGTGCCAGGCCCACCAGGCGATTGGCAAACTGATGAAACAAGTCGGTCGCCGCCTGCTGGTCGCCCGCCTTGACCTGTGCCAACAGACCCGCGGCTTCGAGGGGTTCACTCATTGTCAGTCACCCTGAAATTGGAGTTCTTGGGATTGATGTGTAGCCACGTCTCGCCAGAGCGTGGGTTTGACCGCATGCGGCCCACGTTCTGGCGAAACGTGGCTACGTCGAAAAGTGCAAACGCTTCTGACCGGTTACTCACGACAGGCTATCCGGCGAAGAACGAACTTTGAACGACTCAACCCGCACGGCGATGGCCGCCAGCGACTTGGTCGGAGGCTGCACTCCGCGGGATTCCAACAATTCTCGAAAACTCTTTCCGATTTCGTGGCCATCGAGCAACACAAAGGGCCTTCACCAGCAGAGTCCATCAGCCGCACATCAGTTTTCTCTTGCTGGAGAAGGAAGCCGCCATGAAGTCATCGTGCTGGAAGCAATTCGTGATGCGTTTGTTTTCGAGTCGAATCCCTAGCCGTCGGGCCATCGGCCGTCCATCTCGTCGCCGTCGTCAGCTCGTCTCTTGTGCGGCGGATATTGAGTTGTTGGAAGCACGGACGGTTTGCAGCGCGACTCCGTTGCTCAATGACTTTGACGGAGATCACAGAACCGATCTGGCGACCTACCGAGTCACCGATGGCGTGTGGTCGATCTTGCGGTCGAGCACCGGAACTGGCCAAGGGGTTCAGTGGGGCGGCTCGGACATGGTTTCGGTGGGCGGCTGTGATTTCGACGGCGATGGTCGTACCGACCTCGCGGCCTATCGAGTCACCGATGGCGTGTGGTCGATCTTGCGTTCCAGCACGGGTACGCCCCAAGCCGTTCAGTGGGGCGGTTCCGACATGGTTCCGGTCGGAGGTTGCGACTTCGACGGCGATGGCAAAACCGACCTCGCGGCTTATCGAGTCACCGATGGCGTGTGGTCGATCTTGCGGTCCAGCACTGGAACTGGCCAAGGGGTTCAATGGGGTGGTTCAGATATGGTCCCGGTGGGTGGTGTGGACTTCGATGGCGACGGCAGGACGGATCTTGCCGCCTATCGTGTCACGGATGGGGTGTGGTCGATTCGCACATCATCGGGAGTCGGCGGTGGTGGAATTCAATGGGGCGGCGCGGATCAGATTCCCGTGGGCGGCGTGGACATCGACGGCGACCACAGGACGGATCTCGCGGCCTACCGAGTCACCGATGGCGTGTGGTCGATCTTGCGTTCCAGCACGGGAACGCCCCAAGGCGTTCAGTGGGGCGGCGCTGACCAGCGGCCTGCTCAGTTCGTCGCATCAACGCCCATGCTGCGTGCTGCTGACGTGAGCGTCGTCGAAGGGAACTCCGGCGTTCAGCAGTTGATTTACACAATCACGTTGTCAGAGCCTACCGACAGGAACGTGTCGGTGGACTATTCGACGCGGCCAAACCGCGCGACTCCCGAGGTCGATTATGTGTCTCAACGCGGGACGATTGTCTTTCATCCCGGCGAAATGACAAAGACGGTCAGCGTTGCGATCAAGGGAGACACGAACTACGAACTCGATGAGTTCGTGATCCTGGACCTGACGAATGCGAACGGTGCCCTGCTGACCCGCAATTCCATCCAGGGCACGATCCAAAGCGATGACATTCCCGTTCTCACGGCTGCGGACGTCGGAGTCCCGGAAGGAAACACTGCCGTTCGGCAGATGGTTTTCACCTTCACGTTGTCCGCTGCCAACGAGCAGGCCGTGACGGTGGACTATGCCACTCGTCCGCTCCGCGCGACTCCGGAGGTCGATTACGTGTCTCAACGTGGCACGATCGTCTTCAATCCAGGCGAAACCACGAAGACCGTGACCATTGGCATCCAGGGAGACACGAACGCGGAACTCAATGAGTTCGTGATCCTGGACCTGACCAACGCGAACGGTGTCACGCTTCCGCGCACGGCGATCTTCGGGACGATTCAAAACGATGATGTTCCGATTCTGTCCGCGGCCGACGTCGGAGTCCGCGAAGGGAACTCTGGCCGGCAACCAATGGTTTTCACCTTCACGTTGTCCGGCCCCGTCGAACAGGCCGTGTCGGTGGACTATGGCACTCGCCCACACGTGGCGACCCCAGATGTTGATTACGTCTCTCAACGCGGGACGATCGTATTTGCTCCGGGCGAAACCACGAAGACCGTGACCGTCGAGGTTCTGGGAGACCGGGAGATCGAAGCGAACGAGTTTGTGATTCTGGACCTGACCAATTCGAGCGGTGCGACTCTGGCTCGCACGTCGATTTGGGGCACGATCCAAAACGACGATGTGCCGTTGAATCCAGAAATCGAAGTGGTCGGCCTGAGAGACGGGCAGTCGGAGGTCGTCTCGTTCGGCACGGTGAATGTCGGTGCGACTTTTCCAGCAAGGACATTGACCGTGAATAACGTCGGCACGGCACCTCTCCGGTTGTTCGACCGTGTGATTGTCCCGGCTGGATTCGTGGTTTCAGGGGCATCGCCCACGAGCCTCGCTCCCGGCGGGACGTTGCAATTCACAATCAGCCTGCGGACGAATCAAGCTGGCACGTTCGCCGGAGAATTCTCGTTCTCCAACAATGACTCCGACGAAGGCCCGTTTAACTTCCGCCTGACGGGCACCGTCCAAGCGGCCGCTGGGCCGGAAATCACGGTCCTGGTCAATGGATCGTCAATCCAAGATGGCCAATCCTCCGCCATCAGCTTTGGCCAGCAGCAGCAAGGGACCGCGCAGAGTCAAGTGACCTTCATCATCCGCAATGATGGCCGGCAGACTTTGCAACTGGGGACTCCGACCGTTCCGAGCGGCTTCGCCATCGTGCAAGCGCCACAACGAACTGTCGGCGCGGGACGCCAAACGACAATGGTCGTGGCGATGCGGACCAATCAATCCGGAACGTTCCGTGGAGAGATCGTTCTCACCAACAATGATTCCGACGAAAACCCGTTCAACATTCCTGTCGAGGGGCGGGTGATCGAGCCGCCGAGAGCTCCGGAAATCGCCGTCATCGTCTCGGGGCGAGAGCTGGCGGTTGGTGAAACGGGAAACCTGAATTTCGGCGCAACTTTCACGAACCTGGTTCCGGCACGACGTGAGGTTCAGATTCGGAACACTGGCGACGATGTGTTGGTTCTCTCCAACGTGCAAGTCACCGGCAACTTCTCGACGTCCTCGCCCCGCGAACTGCGTCTTCAGCCCGGTGAGAGCAGGACCATTTCCGTGACGCTGGGGAACACTTTGGGAACCCAGCGCGGAAGTCTGACGTTCCGCTCCAATGATTCCGACGAAAGCGCCGTGTCCATCTCATTGTTGGGCCGAGTGCTCAGCCCACCGGTCACGGTTTCCGGGAACCCGATTCGAGTCGACATCTCTGGCACGTACACCCTGATCTTGGACAACAACGTCGTCAAAGTTGAGATTGATCCGCCCCATGAACGAGTGCCATTCGGAACGAGCTATGTCGTGACTGTCACCTCTCGAAATGGCAGTCAATCGCGATTCAACTTGGACGGAAATCTTCACACGCTCAGAGTCCTGGGTTCGGGTTCGCGGACGGCTTCCATCGAGAATTGGACCTCCGTGACCGTGCGCACGACATAGGAACGAGATCGCAATCAGTTCCGTCACCAAAGTCGTGAGAGATTGTTGAAGAAGTCGTTTAACCGCCACGCCATCGGCGTGCGTGCGAAAGTAAGGCGCTATTCCTCGTCTCGCCCACGCCGTTGGCGTTGGGGTTAAACAACAAATTCAACAAGTCGTGAGATTCCGGTCCGAACAACGGACACCATTTCTGACTCAAGTTCTTCGATCAGACGACACTCAAACAACTCCATCAAGGAAATCTGCCATGAACGCCAAATTCATTTCCTCCCTGCTGACCAACTGGCTGAAACGCTCGCACCGCCGAGCCAGCACTTTCCAAAGACGATCCCAGCAAAATCCCAAATGGGCGGCCGCCGAAGTGCTCGAAGTCCGGCAAGTCCCGGCGGCAACCGCGGTGTTGCAGGCCGGTGTGTTGACCATCACCGGCAGCGAACAAGCCGACAACATCGTCGTGACCAGGGCGGGAGCCAATCTGATCGTCAGTGATGTCACCACGACGTTCGCGGCCCGCAGCGTCAGATCCATCGTTGTCAACGCGGGCGGCGGCAACGACACGGTTGATCTAACGGCCGTCAGTCTTCCGACGAGAGTATTCGGCGGAGCGGGTAACGACTCGCTCTCGGGGGGGTCGGGCAGAGACACCTTGATGGGCGAAGCGGGAAACGATGTGCTGCGAGGTAACGCGGGCAACGATTTGCTGAACGGCGGATTGGCGGACGATCAGGTCTTTGGTGACATCGGTAACGACGTTGTTGATGGCGGCCCAGGCATTGATACGGTGGACGGCATCGGCAATGACACTGCCACAAATTCCGAACGATTACTGGGGCAGTTCATTGACGATGAGGATGACGACGTTGCCGCCCCGTTCGTCACTCGCAGTAAATGGGGAGATCCAACTTTCGGTAGTTCCGCGATTGTGACTTACAGCTTCATGGCCTCAGGAGTCCGGGATTCTTCTAACCTTGATGGCGGATGGACGAACACGGGCATCTCCAGTTTCATGCCGGCCGGTGCGATCGCGGAGATTCGGCGAGCATTCGCCGCCTGGTCGCAAGTGGCCAATATTCAGTTTGTCGAAGTTCCAGATTCTGGCGCGGCATTTGGCGCGACGTCAGGTGGCGACATTCGAATTGGCGGGCACGCGTTCGACGGTCGCAACGGAACACTGGCCCACGGTTACTATCCGCCACCAAACGGCAACGGCGAGGCAGGCGACATCCATTTCGATATCGCAGAAACCTGGAGGGTGAACTCGCTGGATGGCAATCCAAGAACATTCGACATCTTCACGGTCGCAGCACACGAAATTGGGCACGCGATCGGATTGGAACACGAACAGTTTGCCCTTGCGCTAATGAACCCGTTCTACAACGAAGGGGTCAACGGACTACAGACGGATGACATCCAGGGCGTCCAAACGCTCTACGGCCAATTGCCCACCACAACTCCGAACCTGCTCGTTGACCTGGGATCGTTCGGCAGCGGCAACGATGGCCGGGACGATATCGTTGTCTTGCAGGTCAATGGCTCGAAGATCGAGATCGTCGTCAACGGACAGACCGTACAACGTGCCGAAGCCAATCAGATCGCGGCTGTGTCAATTTTTGGGACAAGCGATAACGAAACCATGACGATCGCGGAATCCGTCTCGCCGCATCTCCGGATCACGCTGGTGGGAAACGCTGGCCAGGATGTTCTGCAAGGCGGAGCCGGTAACGATGTCCTAGATGGTGGCGATGGCTTCGACAGAATACTGGGGTTCGGAGGGAACGACACGATTCTCGGCGGCAACCATCACGATCACCTGGAAGGTAATGCGGGAGACGATGAACTGCATGGCGCGGATGGGATGGACTTGCTGCTCGGCGGCAGCGGAAATGATGTGCTGCACGGCGAGGGCGATGACGACGGCATGTACGGCGAAGAGGGAGACGACCGCATGTTCGGAGGCGTCGGAAACGACTATCTCCGTGGCAATGGCGGCAACGATGCACTCGACGGCGGCGTCGGACAAGACACGTTGGAAGGTTCCGATGGCCACGATTCACTCAACGGCGGCGATGGTTTTGATTGGTTGCAGGGGGATGACGGCAATGATCTGTTGCTAGGTGGCAACCATCACGACCACATCGAAGGCAACGCTGGCAGCGACGAACTACATGGTGGTGACGGCGACGATCTTCTCCTGGGCGGAACAGGCCATGACGCTCTCCTGGGCGACGAGGGCGATGATGGAATGTACGGCGAAGACGGAAACGACAGTCTGTTTGGTGGCCTCGGCAATGACCAGGTTTGGGGAAACAACGGCAACGACATCATTGATGGAGGCGTCGGCAATGACCACATGCAGGGAGGCGGAGAGAATGACTCCATGTTGGGCGGCGACGGAAATGACACGCTGCTCGGACTGGCGGGCAGTGACACAATCTATGGAGGCAAGGGAGACGACCAGCTTCACGGCTACGAAGGCGATGATTTTTTGTATGGCGAACAGGGGAATGATTTCGCTGGCGGAGGTCCGGACAATGACGTCATTGAAGGTCAAGAGGGCAACGATTTGCTGTATGGCCATGAGGACTACGACGTGATTCGCGGCGGAGCAGGCAATGACACTCTGTTCGGCGGAACCGGAAAGGACAGCCTGGATGGCGGCAGTAACAATGACCAGGTCTTCGGTGAATCTGACGACGATTCGCTACGCGGAGGCACGGGCAATGACACTGTGGAAGGCGGACTTGGCAACGATCTCGTCTACGGCGACGACGGCAAGGACTTGGTCGGCGGAGGCGATGGCAACGATCGGCTCGACGGCGGCAAAGACCAAGACACGTTGTATGGAGACGCCGGCGACGACTCGCTGTTTGGCGGAGATAACAACGACACGCTGTATGGCAACGCCGGCAACGATCAACTCGACGGTGGGCGCGGTCAGAACAAGCTCTATCAAGATGGGAATGACCGCACCGCTCCAAGTTTTGCAGCCACGACTCGTGAAGCCGCGAGCCCCAGCGGCCCGCCTGTTTCAATCGCATCGGTGGCAGTTGCGTCGCGACGTTCTCTGTCCGATCTTGACGCCGTCTTCACCACACTTGGTGGGCTGAGCCAACAATGGCCCTAACAGGGATTTTTCACTGTGCCAAACTAACGATGCTGCTCAGCTAGGCGCGCCAGTTCCTCGATCAACATTGGCATCGAGCAGTCGTACTCGGTGCGAAGGCGGCGAGATTACAACGACGCCGCTCTGCAAACGGCAATCGGTGCGAGACGAGATTGGAGCCCTTCGACAAGCTCCTGGCTTTTTCTGAGAACAGGTGACGTCGGCCAGGCAAGCGGCTAGGCTGCTCACGCGATGCACCGCTGGACTGGTCGTGCGGCTGCATTTTTTGATCACTCACGCAGGAGATTTCTCATGCCTCGCACCGTTCGTCCGTGGTTGGGTTGGTCGTTGATGTTGTCGCTGTCCACCCTGGGAGTCTGCGGTTGTTCCTCGGAGGAACCGGCAGCGGCACCGGCGGCCAACAATCAGGCACAAGCGAATGCTCCCGCAGTTGTGGGTGCGATGCCGCCCGGTATGCCAGGCGCACCCGGCGGAATGCCGGGAGCACCCGGCGGAATGCCCGGCGCACCAGGAGCGATGCCCGGCGGACCGGGAGCGATGCCAAGCGCACCAGGCGCACTCGTTCCGCCGCCAGGCGCGGTTGCGGGATCACCAGCGATCGCGCCGGACGCAGCGACCGCGTTTGCCGGAGCGCCCGGTGGAGCCGTGGCTCCGGGAGCACCGGCGGTTGCACCAGCAGTCGCGCCGGACGCAGCGGCCGCATTCGCCGGAGCGCCCGGTGGAGCCGTCGTGGCTCCGGGAGCAGCAGCGGCCGCTCCGGCAGCGCCCGGCGCAGCGGCGGCATTCGCGGGAGCACCAGGCGGAGCGGTCGTGGCTCCGGCAGCACCAGCGGCCGCTCCGGGAGCAGCGGCTGCGTTCGCTGGAGCACCAGGCGCAGTGGGTGTGGCTCCGGGAGCTCCGGGGGCACCTGGAGCGGTCGGTGGTCCAGGTGGTTCTCAAAGCCCGCAGTCGCCACCAGGAACCTTTGGGTTCCCGGCGGAGAAAGTGGCGTTCAATCTGATGAGAGGCGACATCACGGGCCTGGAAGAATTCATCAGCGCGAAGTGCAAAGGGCCACTCGGAGACGTTCGCGATGGCAAGGCGACGGAGAAACAGATCGAAGACCTCAAGAAGACGTTTACTGGTCTCAAGGAAGGCAGTAAGCCGCGAAATGAAGGTGGCGCTTGGTCGCTCTCGGTTCGCAACGCCGACAACGCAATCATCAGCTTCAAGGTCAAGAAGGAAGGCGAGGACTACAAAGTTATCGAGATGACGGTCAAAGCGGGAACCGCCAAGAAAAATCGCTAACGACCTGAGAGTGTGGGTTTCGCAGATGCTCGATCAGACATCGTCTCGCCGACATTTTCTGGCGGCCCAAGCGCTTGGCTTGGGCTCGGTCGCGCTGACGTGGCTCTTGCGACAGGACGGCGTGCTTGCCGAGTCCGTGCGGCCGGAATTGGAGAAGAAGTCTTACGACCTCTTGCCCAAGCCAGCCGTCGGACAGCCGCAAGCTCGTGCGATGGTTTCGCTGTTCATGCAAGGTGGTCCTAGTCATATCGACCTGTGTGATCCAAAACCGGTTCTCAATCAACTCGACGGGCAGAAGTTTCCCGGCGACATCAAGTACGACAACGCGGCCGAAGCCAGTTCGCGTGTGCTCGGTTGTCCGTGGCGATTCCGCAAGCATGGCGATTGCGGCATGGAGTTCTCCGAGCTGCTGCCGCACTTCGGCGAGATCGCGGATGAAATCACGCTCATTCGTTCGATGACCACCGGCGTCAACAATCACGGCGAGTCGTTGTACGCGCTCAACACCGGCCGCACCCAAGCGGGGCGACCATCGCTTGGGAGTTGGTTGACCTATGGCCTCGGCACCGAAAGCCAAGACTTGCCCGCCTACGTCGTGCTGACGGATCCGGGTGGCTTGCCGGTCCTCGGCACACACAACTGGTCGAACGGCTGGCTGCCGGCTCTCTATCAAGGAACGGTCGCACGCTCGCGCGAGCCGCGCATCCTGAACCTCGATCCGCCGCCGCAACTCAAGGGACTGCCTCAAGAGCGATACTTGGAATACGTCGCCAAGTTAAACCGCGAGCATCTCACGCGGCATCCCGGCGAGACCGATCTGGAAGCCCGCATCGCGTCCTATGAATTAGCCGCTCGCATGCAGACAGCGGCGAAAGAGGCGCTGGATCTGTCGCAAGAAACCGAAGCGACTCAAAAGCTGTATGGCCTCGACAACGAGAAGACGCGCGACTTCGGGACGCGCTGCCTGCTCGCACGGCGGCTGATCGAACGGGGCGTCCGGTTCGTCTCGGTCTACTCGTACGCGCAGATGTGGGATCATCACGGTTCAATCCGCGGCGGACTGCCGCAAGCTTGCCTGCGGATTGACCAGCCGTGCGCGGCGCTGGTCAAAGATCTCAAGCAGCGTGGGTTGCTCGATTCGACCGTCGTACATTGGGGCGGCGAAATGGGACGGCTGCCGGTCATCCAAAACGACACCGGACCTGACCGCGTCGGCCGCGATCACAATACCTATGGCTTCTCATCGTGGTTCGCCGGGGGCGGCTTCAAAGCCGGCCACACGTATGGCGCAACCGACGAGTTCGGACATCGCGCCGTTGAAGGGGTCGTCACGCATCACGACTACCATGCCACGTTGCTGCACCTTTTCGGCCTCGACCCGAAGCAGCTCACGTTCACTCGCAACGCCGCGCCGCAATCGTTGATCGACTCGACCGCCACCGCGCGAATCGTGCGCGAGGTGCTGGCGTGAGCAAGACGGCTCGATCGCGACCCGCGACGCCGATCCAAGTTGATCGGCGTCTGCTGGGGACGTGGCGATCGGATCGCCGCCGAACAATGGCCGATTGGGGTTGGCCGCGCAGCATGAAGCCTGACCGCAGGAAATGGTTCGCTGGACTCTTTGGGCACCTCAAGCTGCGCTACACGCCTCGTTATCAGTATTCCGACTACAAAGGCTATTGCGAGCGGGAATGTTACGAAGTCGTCGCGATGGACGCCGACTCGGTCGCCATCCTGTGTAGTCCGGGACACATTCAGCACATCCATTTCGAGGACGACCACTATTGGATTTCGCTGGGCCGGAATCGGGAGTGGTTCAAGCGAGTGAAATCGAAGCGACGTCAGGCCGCCGCGCGACGTTGATGAGCGGCAACGGGCAAGTCGACCAACGTGTGAATGTTCCCGCTGACCGGCGCTGTCGCGAAGCGTTCATCGGGAGCGGCCAGTTCCATCGGCAATCCATAGATCGGATTGAGCATCGTCGAAACCACTCGTCCGGCGATCTCCGAATTGGCCACGACACTCAGACGAAACCGTTTGAGGATCAGCGGCAGAATTGTTTTCAACGTGACCAGCGCCAGCGGTGCGCCGAGACAAAGCCGCGGGCCGGCTCCGAACGGGAGGTACTCGTAGGGAGATGGATTGATCGTCAGCCAACGGTCGGGATCGAAGACTTCCGGATTCGGGTACAGGTCGGCTCGGTGATGCGTCATAAACTGGCTGAAGATAACGATCGTATTCTTCGCCAAGGACAACGGCCCCAATTCGACCGGGACGCTGTTGCTCCGTTGTGAATAACTGGAGGCCGGCAGCAATCGCATGCTTTCACGCAGGACTCGATCCAACAGCGAGCCTTTCGCACTATCAAACGCCGCGAGTGGCTCGTCGTATTCACCCGCTTGCAGTTCGCGAAACAGCGGACGCATCACGTCGGGATGCTGAGCCAGCAGAAACAGCGTCCAGCCCAGCGTGTTCGCGGTGGTCATGTGCGCCGCGCCAAACAGCAGTGCAACGTGACCGATGAGTTGCTCGGTCGTGATGCCGCCCGTCTCGTCATGTACGCGGATCAGTTGCGACAGCAAATCGGTGCCGGGTTTCTCTGCACTGCGCCGCAGCCGTACCAAGTCCAATATGCGTGCCTCCAGCCGCTTGGCCAACAACAACAGTTCGTCGTAACGCGGCATGAAATCGTCTGTCGGCAACAGAGCCGCCAAGCCGAGCTGATGATTCAACTCGACCCAAGGATCAAGCATCTCGCCAATCTCCAACGCGATCTGCATCTGGTCCATGCCGAAGAGCATCGTGCTGGTGATCTTCCGGGCGAGCACGGTCATCTCCGTCGCGATGTCGCGCGTTTCGCCGGGCCGCCAATCGTCGAGCATCTGGGCCGTCAACGTCGTGATCGTGTCGTGATGCACGCCTATCGCCCGCTTCTCGAACGGACCGGAGACCTGTCGGCGTTGCTGCTTGTGTTCTTCGCCATTCATGCTCAGCAGCCCGCACGTCAGCCGACGTTGAGCCGAATTCTTGGGGCCGCGCAAGGCGAAGAACCGCGAATAGAACAGCTTCGAGTCGCTCAGCACCTGATGATTGAGCTGCGGATTGAACACGAAGACGAGTTGTTGTTTGGATTCGCGCAACGCGGCGACATCACCATGCTCGCGACTCAACCACCTCATGCAAGCGATGGGGTCGGCGACGAAATCCTCCAGCCGCCCGTCGGTGATGGGAGGCTGGCTCGTCCACAGGTTGATCTCAGCAGCCGGTCGATCCATGAAGAGACTTTCTCATCCTTGAGTGTCAGCCGGGGATCTGTAACTCGTTCCGTGACCTTGCCGCTAGACGACTTCACAGAATTCTTCGTCTTGCCTCTCCGAAATGGATTGCGCTAAAACCCTATCGACTCGCGAAGTTTTCGAGTCGAAGACTTCTTCTCGGATCGAATCACGGAACCTGCCCACGGATGGTGCGATGATGATGAAGAGCTGGCGGCTTGGATGCTGGATGCTGGCGGCAACAATGCTCACAGGCTGCGGCGGAGGATCGAACCCCGCGTCCCCATCGCAGCAGACGACAAACTCCACCGCGAAGCAGTCGCTCACTCCAGCCGATGACCTTGATCTCCCGGATTCCAATCACGGCGTTGTACACGCCTCTGGCATCGGCCAGCCTCCGACGAAGGCCGGCTCCGGCGACGACGATTCCGAATTCGACCATACCCAGCCCAAGAAGGACTCGCCGGAATGGTTCATTCTGCAAATCACGCGGCTCAAACTGCGACCACTTGGTGATTCGGTCGATGCGTTCTCGCAAACTGCGGAAAGACAGGCCGAACTCCGCCGCGAACGCAATCAGCAGTTAGTCGACCTGGCCACGGAAGCGATCGCACGCACTCACAAGGAAAAGGACGAGTCCAAGGTCCGAGTCTTCGATCTGGCGGTGCATCACCTCCTGGAGGCGGAATTGCAACTCGCCCTCACCGGAGACCAAGATCACATCGACGCGATTTATGAGCACGCGAGTTCGTTGTACGAACGAGATCCACAATCGAAATCGGCCGTCGAGGCGGGGCAAGTGCTGATCTCGTTCGCGCGTTTGAATGCTCAACGGTTCGCACAGCAAGAACCGAAATGGCTGGAGGAGTACGGCCGGCTCGCGCGGCAGTTTGCCAAGCACTTCCCCCAGGAAGAACGCCAAGCGATTCCGGTCCTCTTCGCCGCCGGACAAAGCTGTGAATATCACGGCCTGACTGCTGACGCGATTCAGTGCTATGCGATGGTCCGCGAGCTCTTCCCGGAAAGCTCCGCCGCCGAACGAGTCGCGCCCATCCTTCGCCGATTGAACCTCAAAGGTCAGCCGTTGCAGCTCGCCGGTCCGACCATCGGCGGCGGCTTTCTGAATGCCGACGAGATGCTCGGCAAGCCACTGCTCGTTGTGTTTTGGGCGACTCAGGCAAAGCCCTTCGTCCGGCAGTTGCCGGCGCTTCAAGAACTACTCGGTCAGATCGACGCCAATCGCCTGAACATCGTCAGCGTGAATCTCGACGACGACGACAATGAATCCGCCGTGCAGACATTTCTGGAATCCAATGGCCTGAATTGGCCAACCATCTTTCAGACCGATCCCGACAAACGCGGCTGGAACAATCCCGTCGCCGCCTACTATGGAATCCAATCCGTGCCGCTGTACTGGGTCGTATCCTCAAAAGGAACTGTCGTGGAGACGGCCACCAACATCCAACAAATCGAACCATTGCTCCAGAAGCTGATGACACCTAAGCCGCCCGTGGAAGACCGTCAGGAATAATGGCTGACCGGCGCTGACCAAACAGAACAGGCACCCGCGAACGATTCGCAGGTGCCTGTTGTCATTGAGATCTGAATCTTGAACTGGCGCGGGATTAGAGCTTTCGCACCACGCCGACCACCATGCCGAGAATTTTGACGTCGTCGGTAAAGATCGACTTCTTCGGTCCGCTGATCGAGTCCAGCCGAATCCGATTATTGTCCTGGTAGAAACGCTTGTAGTGCGTTTCTTTGGTCTCGGTGACTGCGATCACCCGGTCGCCATCGCGATAAAACTGCTGCATCCGGCAGACCAGATAATCGCCCTTGACGATGTGTTCCTCGGACATCGAATCATCCGACGCGCGGTACATGAAATGGTCGCCAGAACCCAGCAGGTCCATGAAATCGATCTGCTCACTTTCCTTATTCTCCTTCAAACGGCTTGTCTGGCCGAACTGCCCGCGAAGATCGACCGCCGTTTTGCGCTGCGGTTTGTCAGACAATTGAATCGCCCGCGACAGATTCGGTTCGCGGGTGATCAGCCCTTTTTTTTCCAGAGCCTTCAAATGGCACATGACTCCGTTCGGAGACTTGATGCCAAACTCGTCACCAATTTCACGCACCGTCGGGCCGTACCCGCGGTTCATGATGTTGTCCTTCACGAACTCGTAGATCTCGCGCTGTCGGGGGGTGAGGTTCGCTGTCTTGGTCATCAAAACGTTTGCCATTTGACTCGTCCTTTTCCTAATGCATCCCAATTGGAAAGTGGGGCCACCGGGAGGCCATCCTGTCTGGGGACACAACGCTCAGACAGGTATCCGGAAAAATGTATCTCAATAGAACTGATGATATACGGTTGTTGCAAGATCTGCTGGCCACTCTTTTGAAAAAAATCCAACAATTTCTGCGCCCACTTTTCGCGACAGGAATTCGATGAGTCGCGGTCAAAAGCCCGCATCAATGGCTGACCCAGTCCGTCCCACCGAAACGCAAAAACCGCGTTTGGTCGTCTCAGGACGTTGCCCAAAGCTCGGACTCATCCGAGAAACTCAGCGCCGTTTAGCTCGCTCGCGCGGCCGTTTCCGACTGATACTGGTTGAGCTTGTTATAGAGCGTCTTGAGAGCGATCCCGAGTTCGGCAGCCGACTTGGGCTTGTCCCCAGCGTTGCGCTCGAGCGTCGCCAGAATCATCTCGCGTTCCATCTCTTGCAGCGTGGTCGCATGAACTGAGGTGGTCGAGTCCGCTGTGGCTGGCATCCCGTGCGATTTTCGATGACGCCGCACGCTTAAACTGTTGGGCAGATCATCCGGTGCGATGGTCTGTCCGTCCGAGAGAATCACCGCATGTTCCAAGGCGTTGGCGAGTTCGCGAACATTGCCCGGCCAGTCGTGATTCATCAGCACGTTCAGCGTTTCCTGCGGCAGCATTTTGGCCGGAGCCTGGCGGCGCTTGAGATGCCGGGCAATCAGAGCTTGGGCGAGCGCCGGAATATCGTCCTTCCGCTCGCGCAGCGATGGCAGCGGGACTTCAAACGTGTTGATGCGGAAGAAGAGATCTTCGCGAAACGTGCCGGCATCAATCATGTCCGTCAACGGACGGTTCGTCGCGCACACGATGCGGACATCAACGTGAAACGCTTCATTCTCACCGACGCGGCGGACCTCGCCGGATTCCAGAAAGCGCAGCAACTTGACCTGCATCGCCCGATCCAACTCGCCAAGCTCATCGAGGAATAGCGTGCCGCCGTCCGCCACTTCGAGCAGTCCCTTGCGGCTGATCTCCGCACCGGTGAAGGCTCCCTTGCGATGTCCGAAGAATTCGCTTTCCACGAGTTGTTCTGGCAGAGCGCCGCAATTGACGGCGACAAACGGCATCGACGCACGCGGGCTGAGATCATGGATGCGGCGGGCGACCAGTTCTTTACCAGTGCCCGTCTCACCCAAAATCAGCACGCTGGAATCTGTCGGAGCGATCTTGTCGATCAGTCGTTTGACGCGCTGCATGGGTGCCGACTCGCCGACGAGGTCCGAATTCCCCTGCACGGCCTTCAGCGACTTCTCGAGCGCGATCGTCTTATTCATCAGCGTGCGGTGTTCGGCGACGCGGAGCAACAGGCTGTCGAGATCGAACAAACTGCACGGCTTGGGCAGGAAGTCGAAGACTCTCATCCGCAGTGCTTGGATGGCGGTGTCCATGCTGCCGTGCGCTGTGTGAATGATTGCCAGCGTGTCCGGGGCGATCTCTTTCATCCGCGCGGCGACTTCCCAGCCTGACAGGCCGGGCATTTGCAGGTCGAGGATCGCGCAGTCGAATGATTTCTCGGCGAGCACCTTCAAGGCCGACGCACCGTCTTCGCAAACGGTCACGTCATGACCGCGATCTGGCAGTTCGGTGGCCATGATCTGACGGATCAGCGGTTCGTCATCGACGAACAACACACGCAGCTTGCAGCACGAGGCAGCGCTCAAGGCTCGACTCCCGATTCCATTCGGTGAGGCTTCTCGCACAGTTGCTGCGAGCAGCTTGGCTTACTCCGTTTCAACGTTCCGTGTCACGGAAGGGCGGGGTTGATAACAGAACCGGGTAAACCAGGCAACGGGGGCTGACGAGGCGAATTCACGCCGCCTTTTGCTGTGAAATGGCGGCGCGCGGCAAGCTCAATCGAAACGTGCTGCCTTGGCCGGGACCGGAACTGGTGGCCGCGAGTCGGCCTCCATGTTCGGTGACAATGCGATGGCAAATGGGCAATCCCAGACCGGTCCCTTGGCCGGTCGGCTTCGTCGTGAAGAATGGGTTGAAGATTTTGCGGAGCACATCCGCCGTCATGCCGCAGCCGGAGTCTTGGAATTCCAGTTCGATGTGATCGGTGAGTTCCGTCAGCCGAATGTCGAGACGTCCTGTCGCGATCAATGAGTCTTCGGTCGGCGGCAAGACCTCGGAACTTCTGGAATCGGCGGGTATCGAACCAGACAGCCGAGGGCGACGATCCACTTGACGAGCAGCATCCTCGATCGCGTCGAGCGCGTTCGCGACGAGGTTCAACACGACTTGCTTGATCTCGGAACCGTTGACCTCCAGCACGCACGGTTCCGAGCGATCAAAGACGATCTCGCACTGGCGGTACTTGCTCATGGCGCGAATGAGGTGGATGACCTCACGGATGATTTGCGTGAGATCGTGATTGGCTCGCAGTCCCTCGCCGCCACGAGCGAAGTCGAGCAGCTTCGCCGTGATCTGCTGACAGCGTGACGATTCCGACTGAATCATCTTCAAATAGTTTTCAATGAGCGTGGCGTGTTGCCGTGTCACTTGACCGAACATCGTGGCGAAGCGAGTCAGCAGCGACTCGCTGGTCCAGCGGATCGCGGTCAGCGGGTTGTTGAGTTCGTGAGCGATTCCGGCCGCCAGGAAGCCCAGGCCGGCGAGCCGTTCTTGCCGAGTCAGTTGCTCGGCGAGTTCTTGCGCGTCTTGTTTCAGACGATCGCGAGTCTCGACGAACCGATCGGCCATGCGATTGAACGAATCGGCGAGTTCCGCGAACTCGTCCCGCGTGTTGAGCCGCACGCGATACTCAAACTTGCCTTGAGCAACCCGATGCGTTCCTTCGAGCAGTTTTTTCCACGGTCGCGAAATCCAGCGTCGTCCCGCGAAGAATCCGCAGACGAGCAACCCCAGCACCAACCCGGTCGAGACCGACACCCACCAGAAGCTGGCCCGATAAGTCTTGCGTGAGGACTCGAGCAATTGCGGCAGGCCCGTCCCGAATTCTGGCAGACCGGCGGCGATGCCTTGCAGTCTGCCCACCTGCCAAAGCAATGATCGAGTCGTCTTATTGGCGTTGTTCGGGTGGAGAAGTTGCCGCTGCTCGGACCGCAAATCTTTTAGCCGACGGCCAATTTCCCAGAGCCGGTCGGCGGTGAGATCGCGTGTCGTCGCGAGTTCCGGCAGCGGCGGCAAATCGGCCAGCCTTCTCAAAGCTTCATTATTGCGACGTTCTGCTTCAAAAAGCCGTTGCTCGAATTGCCATTGCCGCTCGGCACGTCCGGCATCGTCTTCGGGAAGTTCAGTCAGCAAGGGCTCCATCAGCGCGGCAAACGCTTCGATCAATTCACGCCGCTGCGGCACGCGGTTGAGGTTGCGATCCAGGTCGTTGACGACTTCGCGGTAGGAGAGGATCGCCCATAGGCTGCTGATGGTCAGCGTGGCGACCATCGCCAGCACCAGCCCCACACCGATCAGCAATTTGCCTTTGAGAGTAAACATCGCGCTCGTCGATCCCTGACGAATTGGCTTCCGTAACGGGCGGGAGTTGTAGCGAGTCACTCTGCGCCGTTCGACGTCAATTTGTGCCGCCTTGCACGTCGAAGGGATCGGGAGTCTTTTTCTGGTCGGCCACATTGGAAGTTCAAAAGGTCTTTGCGTTGCTGGCCGACCGGAAAAAGACTCCCGACCCCGTCCATCGCCGCGAAAGCCATCTGCCGGATTTCGGAAATTCTTCACTTTCCGCGCGCTCTGCGGAACCGCCGATGGCGTCTCTTTCAGAAGTGGCTGGCTCATTTCTTGTCAGTCCAGCTTCCAAATCAGGAGCTCAGCATGTGGTACGCGACCAAATGGTTCTCAGTGACCGGGCTTTTGTGCGGTTTCGTTTTGATGGGAAACACATACGGCGACGAATCGGCCAGCGTGCAGGTCGGTGATGCCGCGCCGGAGTTTCAGTGTGTGGACGATCGCGGCCAGAACTGGAATTCAAAAGACATCGTTGGCGAGAAGATGCTCGTGGTCTTCTTCTATTCCAGCGACTTCTCGTTTTGTTGCACTCGGCAGGCGGTGCGTTATCGAGACCGGATGCGTGATTTCCGCAACCTCGGCGTGGAAGTGGTGGGCATCAGCGGCGACGCCGTCGAAGCCCATCGCCTGTTTCGGTCGATTCACAAATTGAACTTTCCGTTG
The DNA here is from genome assembly GCA_945893045.1 of Planctomyces sp. SH-PL62. Taxonomy (GTDB): domain Bacteria; phylum Planctomycetota; class Planctomycetia; order Planctomycetales; family Planctomycetaceae; genus SXKJ01. The sequence continues at coordinate 10,011 of CAMDEA010000075.1, read as the reverse complement.
CTCGCGGATGGTGATGGCGACGTCGCTCGAAAGTTCGGCGTGCCATTGCGAGCGGGCGGCAAAGCGATGATCGCTGATGAGAGCGGCCAGTCGATCGTCGATGACGAGGGCCGAGCAGTCAAAGTCTCGCGAGCGGTGACCGCGGCGCGATGGACCTTCGTCATCAGCCCAGAGGGCCGAGTCATCTACCGAGACACCGAGGTCTCACCCGTGAAGGACTGCCAGGAAGTTCTGGAGTTCGTCCGCAAGCTGCGTGCGCAATAGTTCTCCCGACCCCGTCGTGATGACCGCCTCTCATTGATCGCCAACAGGATTTCTCACACGGCAGAGGTGGAACGATGCGACTCGCACCAACGACATCCGGGACTCGGTCGGCTACGGTTGCACGTGGCTTCGAGCACTCGTCGCATCCACTTGCCGGTTGTGGCATACTCAACGGCAGGCTCCGACTTCCCACGTCTTTTCCGGTGCCTCTCATGCTGCAGTCTCTTGACGATCAGAATCATTGGTTCCAGCAGTTTCGACCCTATCTGACACTGCTGGCGCACGCCCACGTCAACTCTCACAATCCCGCCAAGCTGGATTCGTCAGGCATCGTGCAGCAGACGCTGTTGGATGCCTTCGCCAAGCGCGATCAATTCTGCGGTTCCAGCGAAGCCGAGTTGGCTGGATGGTTGCGGCAGATTCTGAAGCACAATCTCGCCGACGCTCTGCGAGATCAACGGCGTGACAAACGGGACGTCCGCCGCGAACGCTCGCTGGAGGACGAGATCGACGCCTCGTTCTCGCGCACGCACGAATGGCTGGCCGCCGTGCAATCGTCACCCAGCCAGAAAGCCGCCAAGCAGGAGGACGTGCTGCGACTGTCAGAGGTCATCTCGGAATTGCCCGAAGGTCAGCGTGAGGCGGTCGTCCTGCATCACCTGCAAGGTCTGAGCCTGGCCGAGGTCGCGAAGCAGATTGGCAAGAGCGAATCCGCCGTGGCTGGGCTGTTGTTCCGAGGCTTGAAGAAGCTGCATGGTCTGTTGGGAGAGTGAGGCTTTGCGATGTCCGAGAACAGCGTGACCCGAACTGGCGATGACGCGAACCGCGACGCGGAACTGGAATCGGTCATCGCCGATTACATCCGCGCGTGCGATGCTGGTGCCACGCCGGATCAGCGAGTGATTTTGGAACGGTATCCCGAACTGGCCGCCGACCTGCGCGACTTCTTCGCTCAGCGCGATCGGATGAATCAGTTGGCCGGGCCGATGCGTGGGTTCGGCGAGTCGTTGCTGCCAAGCGTCGGTCCAGGCAAGCACATCAGCTATGTCGGCGACTACGAACTGCTGGAGGAAGTCGCTCGCGGCGGGATGGGAGTCGTCTACAAGGCTCGACAAAAAACGCTCGGACGCATCGTGGCTGTGAAGATGATGCTCACGGGCCGGCTGGCCAATGAGGATGACGTCAAGCGGTTTCAGATCGAGGCTCAAGCCGCCGCGAGCTTGCAGCATCCCAACATCGTGCCGATTCACGAAGTCGGCCAGCACGAGGGCTTGCATTACTTCTCGATGGATTTTGTGGAAGGCCGCAGCTTGTCGGCCGTCCTGCGCGAGAACGTGTTGCCGGCCAAGCAGGCCGCGAGCTACGTCCGGCAGATGGCCGAAGCGATCCACTACGCGCATCAGCAAGGGACGCTGCATCGCGATTTGAAGCCGTCGAACGTGCTGATCGACAACCGCGATCAAGTCCGCATCACCGACTTCGGTTTAGCGATGCGCGTCGAAGGGGACAGCGGCCTGACGCAGACCGGTCAGATCGTGGGGACTCCCAGCTACATGCCTCCCGAACAAGCCCAAGGCAAGCGGAGCCTGATCGGTCCCGGCAGCGACGTGTATTCGTTGGGCGCGATCCTCTACGAATGCCTGACCGGCCGCGCGCCGTTCCGAGCCGACTCGGTGATGAAGACGATCGAGCAAGTGATCCACCGCGAAGCCGCCTCGCCGCGCTTGCTGAACCCCGGCGTGGCCCGCGACCTGGAAACCATTTGTTTGAAGTGCCTGGAGAAGGAACCCCACCGCCGCTACGGCACCGCCCAACTGCTGGCCGACGACTTGCAAAGTTATCTCGACGACCGCCCGATCCTGGCTCGTCCGGTGAGCACCATCGAACGCACTTGGCGCTGGTGCCGCCGCAATCCCGCCGTCGCCAGTCTGCTCGCGACTGTTGCAGTGTGCCTGATCGTCGGCACCGCCGTCTCGTCATACTTCGCGATCGAAGCCAGCAACCGCGCGAAGGCTGAAGCATTTCATCGCGGGCGTGCTGACAACAAAGCGACGCTCGCCGAACGACGCCGTGAGGAGTCTGACGAAAACGCGAGACTCGCCCGACGACACCTGTACGTTTCCCAAATGAATTTGACCCAGACAACTTGGGAAGCTGCGCGTTTCACGCAAACGATGCGCTTGTTGGACCTGTATCGTCCAGCCGCCGTACGGAAAGTCGGCACGGATGATTTTCGCAGTTTCGAATGGTTTTATTGGGACCGCCTAGCTCATTGTCACTTGTTGAGTTTTGAAGGTCACACGCGTAGGGTCAAGAGCGTGGCGGTTAGTCCGAACGGGAAACTGCTGGCATCAGCAAGTGACGATCTTACGGTGAAAGTATGGGATCTCACGAGCGGTCAGGAAAGATTTACGTTGAAAGGACACACGAACACAGTCAGGAGCGTGGCGTTTAGCGCTGATGGGACACGGTTGGCGACGGCAAGTGAGGATTCAACTTTGAAGGTATGGGACACCACGAGCGGAGAGGAGTCGCTCACGTTAAAAGGACACCGTAGTTATGTCACGAGCGTGGCCTTTAGCCCGGACGGGAAATGGCTGGCGTCGGCAAGCGCTGATCAGTCGGTGAAGGTGTGGGACGCCACGAGCGGAGTGGCGTTGCTCACCCTGAAAGGGCATACGAGCGCGGTCACAAGCGTGGCATTTGACGTGGATGGAAAACGGCTCGCGTCAGCAAGTGCCCGTGGTGATCTGACAGTAAGGGTGTGGGACGCGACGACTGGTCAGGAGACGCTCGCATTGAAAGGGCACACCGCCGCGGTCTATGGCGTGGCGTTTAGCCCGGAAGGGAAACGGCTGGCGTCGGCAAGCTTGGATCAGACAGTGAAGGTATGGGACGCGACGAGCGGTCAGGAGACGCTAACGTTGAAAGGGCACACCGGAGCGGTCAATTGCGTGGCGATTAGTGCGGACGGGAAGCGGCTGGCGTCGGCCAGCTACGATCACACGGTGAAGGTGTGGGACACAACGAGTGGTCAGGAGATGCTCACATTAAAAGGGCATACCGGCGCGGTCGAGAGCGTGGCGTTTATCACCGACGGGCAACGGCTGGCGTCGGCCAGTTCCGATCGCACGGTGAAAGTTTGGGATGCCACAAGCGGTCAGGAAACACTCACGTTGAAAGGGCACTCCGGCAATGTCACGAGCGTGGCGTTTAGCGCGGACGCCAAACGGCTGGCGTCGGCCAGCTCGGACACAACGGTGAAGGTGTGGGATGTGACGAGCGGTCAGGAGACACTCACGTTGAAAGGGCACATCGGCGGTGTAAATAGCGTGGCGTTTAGCCCGGACGGGAAACGGCTGGCGTCGGCGGCGGGACCTAATTTCGTTCCGTCTCCACCGGAGTTGAAGGTGTGGGATATCGCGAGTGGTCAGGAGACACTTACATTGAAAGGACACAGTAACCGAGTCACCAGCGTGGCGTTTAGCTCCGACGGGAAACGGCTGGCGTCGGCCAGCTTCGATCGCACGGTGAAAGTTTGGGATGCCACAAGCGGCCAGGAAACGCTCACGTTGAAAGGGCACTCTGGTACCGTTAATCGCGTGGCTTTCAGCCCGGACGGGAAACGGCTGGCGTCGGCCAGCTCCGATCAGACGGTGAAGGTGTGGGACACCACGAGCGGTCAGGAGACGCTCACGTTGGGCCGACATGACGCCGGTGCTGCGTCCGTGGCGTTTAGTGTGGATGGATTACGGCTCGCGTCGGGAAGCATGGCCGGCGGGAACCTGATGGTGTGGGACGCTACAAGTGGTCTGCTAATGGTCAGTTTGAAAGGACATTCTGGCTCCGTTCATAGCGTGGCTTTCAGCCCGGACGGGAAACGTCTGGCATCGGCAAGTAACGATCGGACGGTCAAAATATGGGATGTCACAACCGGCCAGGAGGTTCTTACGTTGGACGGGTCCAGTGCGTGTGTGGCCTTTAGCATGGATGGCAATCGTCTTGCGTCAGCACGCAACGATCAGACGGTAAAGGTTTGGGACGCTCGGCCGTGGACGCCCGAACTGCGAACGGAGCAGCAAGCGCTCGGTCGAATCCGCTTCCTACGAGCCAAGCCGCTGGCGAAACCTGCTCTGCTCGACGCCATCGGCGGTGATGACACGATCTCCGAACCTGTCCGCCAACGCGCGCTCGAACTGGCCCGCGAATGGCGGGAGTAGCCTTCGCCCCCGTCGGGCCTGCCCCGGCGGAGCGCTGACTGGCCAGCTACCCAACGCTGCTCGTGATTCGCCTGCGCCCCCGTGGGGCTTGTCCCCACGGAGCGAATGACTGATCGGCGGTCGGGGCGAATGATGGAGCGGCGATTGAGTCGTGGCTTCCGTGGGGGCAAGCCCCACGGAGAGCTATGGCGTGTGATGGTGGAGCTTGAGTAGCGGGTCAGTCATGGCTCCGTTGGGGCAGGCCCAGCGGGGGCCGAATTGGAGGTCGCAGTGATGTGGAAACCAGGCCCCATCCCGCTTGTTGGGATGGTGAACTCGATGGAGGGCTGACACCGAAATCCCCGGAGGACTTCAGCCCCATCCGCCTCGTGCGGATGGTGAAGAAGAGGAATCGTTCGGCGAGCAGCCTCTCGTTCACCATCCGCACGAGGCGGATGGGGTCTCTGGCAGCCGCCGGGCCTGAATCTAGGTGGCCATCGGCTTCACCATCCCGGCGAGCGGGATGGGGTCGGGACGCGGAACCGACGATGGCGGATTCGATTCTGCAGAAACTTTGAGAATGTTGGCCTCCCGCGCGCTTTGCTGCGCGGTGGATGGCGTCTGGAAGAGGAGAGCCGTGGTGAGTGGCTGCGGCGAATGATCGGACCTCTTCCGGAAATGGTGGAATCATGATGCTCAACAGTTGGCTGCGCGGGTGGTGGTCTCAGAGGAATGTTGCTTGTCGAGCGGACGGCGTCCGGCGTGGCGGTGCTCGGTTGCGGAGCCGGGTTTGGTCACGGCCGGCCGATGTGGCCAGCGAGCGGCGAGTCGAGATTCATGACGTGGCCGATTCGGCCGAGGGGCTGGAAACCCGCTGCCTGCTCAGCACGTTTACGGTCACCAACACCTCTGACAGCCTGCCGGGGTCTTTTCGCGCGGCCATCACGAGCGCCAATGCCAATCCCGGCACCGACACGATCGTGTTCGCCATCCCGGGCGCGGGCGTGCAAACGATTCAGCCGACCTCAGCGCTGCCGAGCATCACCAGTTCGGTCATCATCGACGGCTACACGCAGGACGGAAATGGCGACGGCGTCCCGGATGCCAGCCCTAACACGCTGGTCAACGGCGACAACGCGAATTTGCTCATCGAGCTAAACGGATCCCTCGCCGGCTCCGGGGCTGAGGGACTGGTCATCACGGCTGGCAATTCCACCGTGAAGGGTCTGGTTATCAACGGCTTTCAGAACAGCAACAGCTTCTTCGGCGGCACCGGCATCCGCATCTCGACGAATGGCGGCAACGTCATCCAGGGGAACTTCATCGGCACCGACGCCGACGGCGTTCAGGCAAGCAAGGGCAACTACGATTATGGCGTCTTTGTCCATGAATCGCCCGGCAATACGATCGGCGGCACCAATCCGGCAGACCGCAACCTCATCTCCGGCAACGGCGTCAGGGGCCAAGGCTCGGGCGTGAGTATCATCGGTGGCGGGGCCAATTCCAATCTCGTGCAAGGGAACTACATCGGCACCGACAGGAACGGCACTGCTGCCCTGGGGAACCACGACAGACACGGCGTACTCCTCACCAACGGCAGGAACAACCTCATTGGCGGCACGACTCCGGGGGCTGGAAACCTGATCTCCGGAAACAATCATGGCATCCAGATTTCGGACGGCAACGCGACGGGAAGCCCAACGGGAAACCTGGTCCAAGGCAACTTCATCGGCACCGACGTCACCGGCACCCAGTCTCTGGGCAACACGGGGAACGGGATTCTGCTAAGCCTTGCCTCCAACAATACGATTGGCGGCATCAGCGCCGCGGCCCGCAACATCATCTCCGGCAACGCGGGTGGAGGCATCGCTATCGAAAATTTAAGCGTCGGCAATCTCGTCCAGGGGAACTTCATCGGCACTGACATGACCGGCACCGTCGCCCGGCCAAATCTCTTCGGCGTCTATGTTGAATCCAATAACAACACCATTGGCGGCACGGCGGCCGGCGCTGGCAATTTGATTTCCGGTCATGGCAACGGTGGCTACGGTGTGCAAATCATCGGCTCCAACACCGTCGTTCAGGGCAACCTCATTGGCACCGATATCACCGGCACTCGGGCGCTTGGGAATACACGGGGCGTGTTCGTGTTCAGATCTGGAATCAATAACCTCATTGGGGGCACACTGCCCGGGGCCGGCAACGTCATTGCAGGCAATACGGATCAGGGAATCCTCCTCCAGTTAGTCCCAGACGTGTCGTTCAACCCGAGCGGTGCTGCTGGGGCGATCATTCAAGGCAACTGGATTGGCACCGATAAGACAGGCACGATCCACTTGGGTAGTAGCCAAGGCGTGCTGATCCAAAGTTCAAACGGCGTACTCGTGGGAGGGACGGCTCCGGAGTCCGGTAATACGATCGCCTTCAATTCCAGCCGCGGCGTTGCCAACCACATCGCGTTCCACACCACCAGCATCCAGGACGCGATCCTGTCGAATCGGATCTATGGCAATGACGGACTGGGGATTGATCTGGATTACGACGGCGTCACGCCAAACGATGTCAACGATGTCGATGGCGGTGCCAACAATCGTCAAAACTTCCCGGTGATCACGTCGGCCAGCAGCACCGGCATCGTCACGACGATCACGGGCACGCTGAACAGCACCGCCAACTCGACGTTCCGCCTGCAGTTCTTCTCTAGCCCGACGGCCGATTCCAGTGGATATGGGGAAGGGCAGACGTACCTCGGCTCGATCGACGTGACGACCCCGCTGGCCGGCAACGACGTGAACTACACCGTCGCCCTCGCGTCGGCCGTTCCCGTGGGGCACGTCATCACCGCCACAGCCACCGACATCACGCTGTTCGATCACGACAGCAACGCGGCCACAGCGATGGTTCCGAGGAACAACACTTCGGAGTTCTCGTTCAATCGAGTGGTCGTGTCGGGCAATCAAGCTCCGGTCAGCAACGGCGACAGTTTCAGCGTGGCCGAAGGGGGCACTTTGGCTCAGACCGATGGTCGAGGAACAACGACGCCGGGCAACGCGACCGACAACGGCGTGCTGGCGAACGACACCGACGCCGACGGCAACACACTGACGGCGATTCTCATCGGCGGCCCGGCCAACGCGGCGAGCTTCACACTCAACGCCGACGGCTCGTTCAGCTACGTCCACAACGGCAGCGAAACGACCAGCGACAGTTTCTCGTATCGCACCAACGACGGCACGGTCGATGGCAACGTCGCGACCGTCGCGATCACCGTCACTCCGGTCAACGACGCTCCGGTGTTGGCTCCGATCGGCAACCGCAGCACCGACGAGGACGCCCTGCTGTCGATTTCCGTGACGTCGTCAGACATTGATACTCCGAGCAACGGCTTGTCGCTCAACGTCGGCGGACTGCCCGCCGGGGCCACCTTCGTGAACACCGGCAACGGGACGGGGCAGTTGAGTTGGACGCCCGCGGACGGCCAGCAGGGGACGTACTCAGTCACCTTCACGGTCTCTGACAACGGCAGCCCCAGCCTGAGTGACAGCGAGACAATCACGATCACCGTGCGTGAAGTGAACGACGCTCCGACCGCAGGTGACGACAGCGCGACGGTCGCTGAGGACAGCATTGGCAACATCATCACTGTGCTCGCGAACGACACTCCCGGCCCGGCCGGCGAAAGCGGTCAGACACTCACCGTCACGTCGGCTTCGGCGTTGCATGGTTCGGTGACGATCAACGGCGATGGCTCGCTGAGCTACTCGCCGAACGCCGACTACAACGGCTCGGACACGATCAGCTATGAGATCCGAGACAACGGGACGACCAACGGTGTGGCTGATCCAAAGAGTGCTGCGGGGACGGTCAGTGTCACCGTGACGCCGGTCAATGACGCACCGGTTGCGGACAACGACGGGCCGTACACGGTCGCCGAGGGCGGGACGCTCAATGTGACTGCGGCGGCTGGCGTGTTGAACGGTGACACGGATGTGGACAGCGCTTCGCTGACGGCGAATCTCGTCAACGGTCCGGCGCACGCGGCGAGCTTCACGCTCAACGCAGATGGCTCCTTCAGCTACGTCCACGACGGCAGCGAAACGACCAGCGACAGCTTTACCTATCGAGCCAGCGACGGCAGCGAACTCAGCAACTCGGTGACGGTCACGATCAACGTGACCCCCGTGCCGGAAGTCAGGCTCAGCGTTTCCACGGCGAACATTGCCGAGGCGACCGGAGTTTCCGTCGTCACGGCAACACTCACGCACGCGACCAACGTGGATGTTCTCGTCACGCTCGCGTTGGGTGGTTCGGCCAGCAGTAGCAGCGACTACGCGGCCTCGGCAACGCAGATTCTGATTCCGGCTGGACAACTGAGTGGCTCGGTCAGTGTGACCGCTCAGCAGGACGCCGCCGTCGAAGGCAACGAAACCATCGTCGTCAGCGTGGTCAGTGCGACGAACACGGAACCTCCCACCGCTCCGCCGGTCACGATCACGATTGTCGATGACGACACAACGAACAACCCACCGGTCTCGATCGGTCCCGGCTGCGACGGCATCGCCTTGATCATCAATGGGTCGGAAGCCGGCGACACAATTCGTGTCGTGCCTCAAGGTCAGAACGCCGTCAAGGTGCTGATCAATGGCCAAAGCTACGGAATCTTTTTCCTTTCGAGCTTCTCTGAAATCATCGCCTACGGCAAAGGTGGCGACGACGACATCGAATTGGCGGGCAGCATCAGCACGCGAGCCTTCCTGTTTGGCGAAGCTGGCAACGATCGGCTGAAGGGGGGCAACGGCCCGAATGTGCTGGTCGGTGGCGATGGCGATGACAATCTCATCGGCAGTCAGGACGCCGATGTTCTGATCGGCGGTCGAGGTGCTGATCGACTCGTCGGCAATCAAGGAGACGATCTGCTGATCGCCGGTTTCACGGATCACGACACGAACCTCGCGGCGCTCTGTGCCATTCTGGACGAGTGGTCGCGCACCGACGTCAGCTACTCCGGCCGAGCCAACCATCTGCGGCTCGGCGGCGGACGCAACGGTACCGCGCGGCTGAACGACACGACGGCCCATGACGACGGAGTGTTTGATCGCCTGACCGGCTCGGCCAACACCGACTGGTTCTTCGCGAACATCGACTTCGGCCTTCTGGATCAGATCACCGATCGACACCCGTCGGAGTTGGTGGACGACATCGACTGAAACGCCGACATGTCCCCTCTCCCCCGCCGCGGGGGAGCACGGCTGGCTGATTTGTGAATTTGGGTGGCACGTCCTGACCATCGGGAAGGGCGTGGATTTCAGTGTTGATCGCGAGTCCCACGCCCTTCCCGATGGTCAGGGACGTGCCACCCATGACGGCAAAGTTGACTCCAACCGAACTTCTCGCCAGCCGTGGGGTGTGCCAATTTTGCCTGGCGCGATGAATACAGAGTTGTCAGAATGAGGTTGAAAATGTTCGGAACCTCTTTCTGGAGTCGATCATGGATGATGTCCCACAAGTGAAATCCGAGTTGTTGATGCCAGCGGTTCGGGAGCAGGTG
>CAMDEA010000074.1 GCA_945893045.1 Planctomyces sp. SH-PL62 | reverse complement strand
CAGCCCCCCGATCCCGTGGCGAACGCACCGGGGGGCTGACGCCACCCCGCTCGCCGACGATTACCGATTTGAATTTAGTCGGATTCGGCCGAGACCGGCATGGGTTTCTCAACCTTGCTCTTCGTGCCGGGCTTGATGCAGAAGAGCTGGTTGCGGTTGGCGATAAACAGCATGTTGTTGGCGACGATCGGCGTCGTGAAGACCGCGCCGCCGCTGTTGTTCACTTCCACCATGCCGATTTCCGAGAGTTCGCCGTTGAGCGGGAACAACTCCGGTTTGCCGTCCTTCATTTTGACCTTGCCGTCCTTGCCTTTCATTTCCTTCATGGCCACGTGCGGGTCAGCGGATAAGCCAAAGATCGAGACATCGCCATCTTCGTCGCTGATGTAGACGCGGTCCTCCACGATCAGCGGCGAGGCCCACGAGGCGGACAGCATGTCATGGGTCCAGTGAGCCTTGCCGGTCTTCACGTCGAGGCAGTGGAACAAACCGCTGAAGTCCGCGATGAACAGCAGATCGTTCTTGATCGCGGCGGTGCCACAAGTGCGGTGCATCGTTTGCGTGAAGTCCCCTTTGGGCACCTTCTTCCCTTCACGGCGGAGCTTTTCTTCGTCATCGCGAGAGAGCTGCGGGTTGTTGCCCATGTAGTGCCAGACGGCGGCCGAGTTCGGGTTTTCCTTTTCGATGTCCCCCATGTCGGCCTCCAGAGCTTTGATCCGCTTATGCGGGATCGGCTTCGAGGGATCGGCGGAATTCACCACGATCGTGGGGCTGACGTCCCCTCGCTTGGTGGGATCGATGCACCACAGATGGCCGACTCCTTCGCCATGTTCCGGGTCTTCTCCGACCGCGATGTAAACCAACCCGTCGTACGCGACCGGCGTGGCGATCAGGTGATTGCGCGTGGCTCGGCCGCCCAGCAGGTAGACCGAGTCCTTCGGGTTGCAGTCGAATTTCCAGAGCAGCTTCGACTTGCCGTTCTCTCCCTTGGGATCGAACGAGTACAGCCAGCCGTCACCACCACCGAACAGGACTTGCTCTTGGCCGCCAAGCACGGCGTAGCCCGGCGAACTCCATTGACCGTGCAGGACGTTCTCGCCGGGTGAGTTGTCGGTCCACAGGACTTCGCCCGTGTGCATATTCATGGCGATAAAGCTGGCAGCGTGCGCTTGCGGCAACACGAGATGGGCTTCGTCCACGCCGTTGGAGGTGTTTACGAAGAGTGTGTCATCAGCGAACGTCACGCTGCACGAGCACATGTTGTGCTGGAACACGCCGAGCTTGCTCATCATGTCGAACTTCCAGACGACGTCCGCTTCGTGTGGCTCGTCCCAGACCACGTCGGCTTTGTCCGGCTTCTCGGCTTTGAAGGGGCCGTCGTTGTCGCCGTCGCGGAAGCCTTCCGCGTCGAGACAGACCACTTCGCCTCGGCTGGTCACATACCAGACTCGGTCGCCGACAATCAGCGGTGCCGAGCAGATGCCTTGATTGGGCCAGTCGTTCACGCGTCCGGCGGGCAACTTTTCGCTGGAGTGCTGCCAGAGGAACTCGCCCGTCTCTTCGTCGAAGCAGAGCAGACAGCCGAGATCGACTCGGCTCGGATAGCGTTTCATGTAGCCCGAGCCGTTATTGGTTCCGACATACACTTTGCCGTTGGCGACGATCGGATTGCCGTAGGTTTCGGAGCCGAGATTCGCCGCCCACTTGATGTTTTCACCGGTATCGACGTTCCATTCGGTGGCAATGCCTTTGCCTTCGGGCGTGTTGTTGCGGAAGTAGCTGCCGCCGAATTGCGGCCAGTCTCCCGGCTTGACCTTCATCGTGCTGATGACCTTCAGCGTCTCGGCGGTCGGATCGAACTTGCCGCCAACGGCCGCAGCCTTGGGAGCCAGCGCGACTTCGTTGTCGCCCGCCGTTGGAGGATTTGCCTTGGCTGTGCCGTCGTCTTTGGGTTTGTCGTCTGACTTCGCTGGTTCAGTCTCTTCTTTCTTCACTTCCGGTTCCGTGTTACCGGCGGGGGCTTCGGCAGTATCAGAACTTGAACCGAGATCAATTTTCGGAGCCGGCTTCGGTTGCGGGGCGTCGCCGCCACAACCCATCAGCGTCGCGCTGAAGAACGCAAACGCGGTGAGATTCCAAATCAGTTTCATGGTGAGTTCTTTCGTTCGTGGGGCAGGTTTTCAACCTGCCCGGACTCAAGCACGGGCAGGTTGAAAACCTGCCCCACGGCGGTCACTTGTTCGGCGTCACCGCAATGTTGTCGATAAAAATTTCCGCGTCGCTGGCGTTACCGAACAGGCCGGGGCTGCCGTTCTTGTTCGGAGTCAGGTCGGCCGCTTCGATGGTCCAGTCGCTCGGTTCAGACTCCCCTTTCGGCCAGACCTTGCCGCGTAGGATGACGCGGTCCCCCTTGTTCTCGGATTGGAATTTGAGCGTGTACCACTTGTTCGGCTCCGAGGCGAACTTGATCGTCTTGGCGAATCGCAATTCGACGCGCGAGACCCACGAGCGAACTTGCAACTGCTGTTTGGTGCCCATCAACGCCAGCGTGTAGCGCTGGTTGATGAGACCCACATCGGCGGTCTTGCCATCTTTGAGCGACGCTTTGTAGTCGGCCTGAATCGTGTAGTCGTGCAGGTCGGTTGGTCCCATCCAGAGCTGGCTGCGAGTCCCTTTCGGAATCGTCGTGACCTTCACGAGAACCTGATCTCCGTCGATTTCGCGCACTTGATGGCGATTGCGTGCTCCGATCCAAGTGATTGGAACTTGCTTGTCGGAGATATCGAACTTCCACGGCAGCGGCGGCAGGACACGCGCGCGAGCGATTGGCGATTTGACACCTTCGACTTCGGCCGTGATTTTCGCGACGACATGTCCCGCGTCAGCCTTGGGGGCGGAAAACTTGCCAGCATCGTCGATCGAGCCGGCTCCTTCGACGCTGAACTTCGCGGCCTTTGGAGCTGCAAGCCGTTGGCCTTTCGCATTGAACGCCGAGACTTTGAACGTCGCATTTTCGGCGGAAGTCATCAGTAACTCGACCGGGCTGACCTGCACCTGCGCGACCTTCTGATCGCTCTTGGCGTCGTCTTCTTGCAGAGCGGCCGGGATCGGATCGGCAGCCGGTTTCCAGTCTTTGTTGCCGATACAGTACATCGCCTCCAGCGTTGTAATGAAGACTTTGCCGTGCGAGATGATCGGCGAACCGATGAGTTCCCCCTCCAGCCGCTCTTCGCTGAGCTTCGTCACACCGCCAGCGCTGGGCTGGAGGATGTGAAACTTGCCATATTCGCTGGCGTAAATTTTTCCGTCGCCATAGACGATGCTGGAGAACATGATCCGGCCAAGCGAATACGGCCGCTTGGTGATCTCCTTGCCGGACTTGGCATCAATGATGAACAGCTTACCGCCGTCATCGACGTAATAGACCCGGCCATCAACGAATAGCGGAGCGCTGCGGCCGATCGTTCGAGCGGGGAGTTCCCAGATCAATGATTTCTTGTCGGTGATGTCCCCTTCGCCGGTGGCCTTGAAGGCGAATACGGCTCCGAGCACGGCTTGATTCTTAAACATCTGCTCGGCGTGACCGCAGTAGACGACGCCGTTGACGACGATTGGCGGCGTGTTGATGCCGCGCGTCGAAGCGTCGTAGCGGAAGATGATTTTTCCGGTGCGTGGCTGAATCGCATAGATCGAACCATCGCCCGCTCCGGTGACGATCGCGGCTTGGCCGTCGATGACCGTCACGAACGGCGTGCTGTAGGTCGTATCTTCCGGCCGCAACTTGGTGCTTTGAATCCACACCGCCTCGCCAGTCGCTTTGTTGAACGCCACATAACGGTGAGCCGGAACCGAGTACTCATCCCAACCGGTCGTCACGCCACTGAGGATCAACAGGTCTTCAAACACGATTGGGAAATTCGTGCGACCACCGTAGGTGCTGAGGATGCCGTACTCCTCCATCAGCGAGCGTTCCCAAATCGTCTTGCCGGTCTCGCCGTCGATGCACTTACAGACGCCACACAGCCCCTGTAAGAAAATGTGCCCGGTCGCCGGATCGCCGACGACGCTCGACCAACCGACTCGTTCGGCGGGTGAGTCAGTCAGGAAGATGTTGTGGACGTTCTCCCATAGAATTTTCCCGGTGTTGATGTCGGCGCAGACGACTTTCTCCCCTTCTTTCGTGGTTTCCGGCTCGTAGCGGCAGACGGTATAGAGCTTGCCGTTGAGCACAATCGGCGTCGAGCGACTGCCGAGCTCGGCGCTTTTCCATAGCTCACCGCCGAGCGTCCAGGAGTCCGGAAGATTCTTCTCGCGCGAGACGCCGGTCCCTTCCGGGCCGCGCCAGTTGGGCCAGTCATGCGGGTCAGCTTTTTTGCCGTCCGCCGCGATACACAACGAGATGCCGATTAAGGGCACAACTAGCGCGAAACAAAGACGAAACGCAACTCGCAACATCATGGGAATTCCTTCAACAGCAGCGGCGAGGCGGGGTTGGTGGTAGGGGGCGAAACGATACCGATCCGCCGAAACCTGCGGAAGGGGTCGGGAGTCTTTTTCAGGTCGGCCGCATGGTCATTGACCATGGGAACGTGATTCGATTTCAGCAAGCGCGACGCCGACCTGAAAAAGACTCCCGACCCCGTCGCGTCATGACCCGGACAGACGCTGCTTGCAAGATGTCGTGTCGCCCGGTTTACTGCTCGCCTCCGCACGTATCTTTCCCGCCCTCACGCAGCCTCGCCGATGTCTGACCTCACCTTCATGATGGGCAAGTTCGAGGCCCGTATTCCCACCGATCGGGTTTATTCGGACAACCATCTCTGGCTACAGGCGGACGGCGAGCCGGGCCACTATCGAGTCGGCTTCACCGCTTACTCGGTGCGGCTGCTGCAAGATGTTTACTTTTTGGAATGGTCGATCGACGCGCACTCGGCCGTCCACAAGAAACAGGAGATTGGCGAGATCGAAAGCTCGAAAGCAGTCTCGACGCTTTATGCGCCGGCCGAGGGGACGATTCTGGACTTCAACGAACGATTGCTCGACGATCCTTCCGCGATCAACACCGACGGCTACGGCAAGGGGTTTCTGTTTGCGATGAAAACCGATGCTCCGTTGTTGTCCGCCGCGGAGTACGTCGAGCACCTGGCCGCCGGTTGGGACAAGACCGAGAAGCTGATCAAGGGACAGTACAACTGAGAAGGGGATTGCAAATTGCAAATTGCATATTTCAAAATGCAAATTGAAAGCAGCGACGGCTTTGCAATCGTGCGCCCCCGGTCTCCCTCCGCCAATTCGCAATTTGCAATCCTTTTCTAACCTCTCCGACCGCAGCACGCGCCCATGCCCAAACTCACCGTCGTCATCTCGCAAGCGCAGGGCAAGAACCCGGCGAAACAGCAGCTCGAAGAAGAGTTGGTGACGGCGTTGTCGTCTGACGAGAACATCGAAGTCTCGCTGGTGCCGAATTTGTACGATCTCTCGGCCGAGCATTCCGGGACACAGTTCTTACGGTCGATTCCTGGCGATGTGATCGTGCTCGCGTGGCTGTATCCGCGAGGAGCCCGCTGGATTCTGGATCGACAGAACGTGCGCGGCCACGAAGGTGTGTCGTTGCTGGAGTCAAAGTCGGAGGATGACAGCGACGAGGACGCGCCGGAGAAGAAAAACGGCAACGGACGGCATGGGCACAGCGTCCTGAAGACTTCCTCCGGAAATGGAAATGGGAATGGCAACGGACACGGCGACGTAACCGATCTGCGGCCGGTGCCGAACCGCAAAATCTATTGCCTCGACCTGCGAGATCACTCGGACGCGAAGGTGTATCTCGACGAGATTCGCCGCATCGCGAGTGAGTCCTCAATGCCGCTCGTCGATTTTTTCAGCTTCCTCAAAACGCAGCCGCAGTCCGAGCGGCTGGAAAAATATCTGCGGCCGCTGGACCTGCTGGCCGAGCAGAAATCCGCAACCAGCCTCGACGACGATGATGACGCTCCCGCGAACGGTGAGGTCGTGCGGCGGCGTTGGTATCCGGTGATCGATTACAGCCGCTGCACGAATTGCATGGAGTGCATCGACTTTTGCCTGTTCGGCGTCTACGGCCTCGACCAGCAAGGCTCGATCCTGGTCGAGCTACAAGACAACTGCAAGAAAGGCTGCCCCGCGTGCAGCCGAGTCTGTCCGGCCAACGCGATCGTCTTCCCCGGCCACAAGACTCCCGCGATCGCCGGAGCCGACGGCGAAATTGGCGATGTGAAGATCGACCTGTCGAAGCTGTTCGGCGCACCGTCGGCCGTCGAACTCGCCGCGCGCGAGCGTGACGTCGAACTCGTCCGCGACGGCCGTGACACCGTCGGCCTGACGATCGGCATTCCGAAACGGCTCAAAGACAAACCGAAGAAGCCGCGCGACGAATTGGATGATCTGATTGATTCGCTCGATGCGTTGGAGTTGTAAGCCGCGTGAACGCGGGGTCGGGTGTGCGAATTTCAGATTTCGCCGCCAGCACCTTTCCATTCTTCAAAGCGGCTTGACGGCGAAATCTGAAATTCGCACACCCGACCCCTTGGCATGTCGCAGCTCACACCTGACCGCATCCGCTCCGCCTATGAAACCGCGAAGGCCGCGTTGCTCGCGGAGATGATCAGCGAGCCGGTTGCCGCGGATGATCCCGTTCAAAAGCTGCTCGATGCGCCGGTCAGCGAGATGCGGCATTGGGTCGGCGCGCTTTCAACCTCGGCACTCTCAACAGCCACGGCGGTCATGGCGATTGAGCAGATGCGGCGGCAGTACGTCTCATCCGGGCAAGACGTTCCGGAAGCGTGGACTCGGCTGATTCGCGGCGGTGCCTCGTGGCTGATCGCGCATCAGAATCCCGGCGGCGGCTGGGGCGATACGGTCAAGAGCATCAGCAACATCTCGACGACGATGCTGTGTCATGCGGTGTTGCACGCCGTAGGTCAGGCTTTCCAGCCTGACCCCGATCGCGCGGATAGCGCGGAACTGAAGCTCGCCGCGTCAACGCGCGATCGGGTCAGGCTGGAAAGCCTGACCTACGCTGCGGCCTACATCGACCGCGCGGGTGGCGTGAAAGCCGTTATCGCACGGTACGGCAAGGATCGGACGTTCTCCGTGCCGATCCTCACGCACTGCGCGCTGGCCGGTCTCGTCGATTGGGACGAGGTCATCTCACTGCCATTTGAGCTCGCCTGCATTCCTGCGAAGTTTTACGCGGCGGTGAGACTGCCGGTGGTGAGTTATGCGTTGCCGGCACTGATTGCGATTGGGCAAGTGCGGTTTCATTTTCGTCCGTCGTGGAATCCGCTGCGTCGCTGGCTGCAACGCTGGGCGAAGCCGGCCAGCTTGCGCGTGCTGGAGTCGATTCAGCCTCCCAACGGCGGTTTCCTGGAAGCCACTCCGCTGACGAGCTTCGTCACCATGAGCCTCGCCGCAATGGGGCTGCATGATCATCCGGTGGCTCAGCGAGGGATCGAATTCATTGTGGCTTCTGCAAGATGGGAAGACGCGACGGGGTCGGGAGTCTTTTTCAGCCCGCCCAATTCAACTCTGACTTCTGAGTTCAACGACGGCGGGCTGAAAAAGACTCCCGACCCCTTGGCTGCAACATGCTCTTGGCCGATCGACACGAACTTAGCGACGTGGGTGACGACGCTGTCGATCAACGCCTTGGGGGACGACGTGCCGCTCGACGCCCGCCCCGGCCTGCGAGCCTGGCTGCTCCGCCAGCAATACCGAGTCGTGCATCCCTACACCAACGCGGCCCCCGGCGGCTGGGCCTGGACCGACCTCCCCGGCGGAGTCCCCGATGGCGACGACACGCCAGGGGCGATGCTGGCGCTCATGAACGTCAACGATTGGACAACCAAGACTGTGGTCGTCTCGGACGAAAAGCACGCGAAATTATTGGAAGCCGCTGAGTTTTATCGCGGGTCAGAGACAGCGAAACACCGTCCTCAACAATCTTGGAATCCGAAAGGTGACAATGAGTACGAATGGACCTTCCCGGAACCGAAGGTGGAAGGTTTTGTGACGCAATCCTGCGACGCAAGTTTGGAGTGGCTCATTCACCTTCAGAATCGCGATGGTGGATGGCCTACGTTCTGCCGTGGGTGGGGAACGCTGCCGTTTGACCGAAGTTCTCCAGACATTACAGCGCACGCAGTCAGAGCCTTGGAACGAACGCAAGGAAATCCTTTTCTTCCCGGATGGAAGAAGTCTCCGTGGACCGCGCTGCAACGCGGAATCAATTTTCTCGAACGCGCCCAGCGTCCCGACGGTTCCTGGCTGCCGTTGTGGTTTGGGAATCAGCACGCTCCGAACGACGAGAACCCGACGTACGGAACGGCCAAGGTGTTGGCGGCGTTTCAGGCGTTGGGGCGGATGTCGGACGAGTCGGCCGTGCGCGGTGTGAGGTGGCTCGTCGAGAACCAAAACCCCGACGGCGGCTGGGGCGCGGGACCGGGAACTCCGTCGAGCGTCGAGGAAACCGCACTGGCGCTGGAAGCGTTGCTCGGTCAGGGGTCAGGCACTTCGGAATTTCGGAATTGGCCGGAGACTGCTCAAGATGCGCAACACGCTCAGTCCGGCCAATTCCGAAATTCCGAAGTGCCTGACCCCGGCTGTATCGAGCGCGGATTATCCTGGTTAATCGCCCGCGTCGAAGACGGTCGATTCCGTGAACCGTCTCCCATCGGTTTCTATTTCGCCAAGTTATGGTATTTTGAGGCCCTGTATCCGCTGATCTTCACCGTCGCGGCGCTCCGCAAAGCGGTCGAAATGAAGCGGGATTATCCCACCAACGAGCCAACGGAATGAACCCGAAGGTTTATATCGAAACCACGATCATCAGTTATTTGACCGCTTGGCGCAGCCCACAACTCGTCATGGCAGCCAAACAGGAGGCGACTCGGAATTGGTGGGATGACGAACGGCATCACTTCGATCTGTTTATCTCGGAAGCCGTCATTCAAGAAGCCTCGGCTGGTGGTCCCGATGCGGCCAGGAGAAGGTTGGACGCCATTCAAGAACTCCCCGAATTGCCAATTACAATTGAAGCTCGGTTGTTAGCCCAAGAGTTGATCGAACAGACACCGTTGCCCGCGAAAGCCGGCATTGACGCCCTGCATGTGGCGACCGCAACCGTCAACGGCATGGACTATCTGCTGACTTGGAATTGCCGACACATCGCGAACGCCACCTTGCGAAACTCAATGGCTGAAGTTTGCCGTTTGGCGGGCTACGAAATGCCGGTCATCTGCACGCCACTCGAATTGATTCAGGAGCACGATCATGACTGAAGATCCCATAGTCGCCGAAGTGCGAAAGGCCAGAGACGACTACGCCCAGCGATTCAATTACGATCTCAACGCCATCTGCCAAGATCTACAACAAAAGCAGCAGCAATCGGGCCGAAAGCTCGTGTCGTTTCCCCCGAAACGGCCGAAGAATTCTGAACGACATGCCGTGTCTGTTGGATGAATCCTGAACTGAAACCGGGCTTGGCCCGTGAACGAGAACCGAATATGTCCATCGCCACGACTCATCTCCAAGAGCCTGAAGAGCGACTTGAGCATCCTCGCACCCTGGAAGAGTTCGCTCCGGAGGTCGAACGGCGGAACGGGGCCGCCGCGGCGCGTCGTCGAGTCTCCGACATCCAAGACGATGACGACGAGCCGATGCCGAAGCGGAAGAAGATTCGCTCCAGCACGTCGCATCTGAAGATCGTGCCGGAGACGTTGGATCTGCGCGAACTCGTCAAAGCGAAGGCTCAGCAGTTCGCCGAGAAGTTGGATCACTCGAAGCCGTTTAACAAGTCTCAGCTTCAGTTGTGGGCGATGCAGTTGCTCGGCGAGATGTCGCTGCCGGAGAAATTCAGCGGGTTCGCGGCGGTGCTGATCGGCAACTTCTTCTGGCGTCGGCAATTCCTGGCGACTCCGTTTGAACGGCGGATGCTGTTGCTGCCGCACTGCCTGAAGCACGCCGAAGGCTGTCCGGCCGAGTACACCGAGTTCGGGCTCGACTGCGAGCGCTGCGGAGCCTGCACGATCGCCGACTACAAAGTGCGGGCCGAGCAACTGGGCTACAAGGTGCTGGTGGCGGAAGGCTCGCCGATCGTGCTGAAGATCATCGTCGGCGGATACGTCGATGCGATTCTGGGGGTCGCTTGCTTAAACGTCTTGGAGAAGGCGATCGACAAAGTCCTGATCGCGGGCGTGCCGAGCTATGCCGTGCCGCTGCACTCGGGCGATTGCCATAACACGTCGCTCGACGAATCGTGGATCTGGGAAGTGCTCGACAAGTACGAGCCGATGCCGGATCAGCGTCTGACCGGATATGTCTCGGTGATGCGCGCGGCCAATCGTCTGTTCGACGAGCACTTCGATCGCTTGCTGCCGCGAGTCCGCAGCAAGACGGCGGAGTCCGCCGCGACACCGCTCGGCAGGACCGAAGACATCTCCTACGAGTGGCTCCGCCACGGAGGCAAGCGCTTCCGACCGTTCATCACGCTCGCCGCTTATGACGCCGCGACAGGTGGTTCCTGTCTGAAGAACTTCGATTCCAACACACAGCCATTCGAGTTCCCCGACTCGGTGGCGCGCGTCGCCATGTCGATCGAAGCGTTCCACAAAGCGTCGCTGGTCCACGACGACATCGAAGACGACGACCTGTTCCGTTACGGCCGCGAAACCTTGCACCGCACGCACGGTCTCGGCCCGGCGATCAACATCGGCGACCACCTGATCGGCTTGGGGTACAAGCTGATTGCCGCCTCTCGTGGGGCAGGTTTTCAACCTGACCGGACCAGTGACGACAAAGCGATCGACGCAGCGAAGAATTGGGACGGGCAGGTTGAAAACCTGCCCCACGACGTTGCCTGCGATGTCCTCGAACGCATGGCCGCGGCGCACATCAAGCTGTGCGATGGTCAGGGAGCGGAGATGTTCTGGCAGCAGAATCCAACGCTCGACTTCACGCCGCTCGACGCGCTGCAAATCTACGCGCTCAAGACATCGCCCGCCTTCGAGGCCGCGCTCTTTGCTGGACTGCGAATGGCCGGTTCCGTCGAGAAGTACGAAACGCTGATCGGCCCGTTCTGCCGGCACGTCGGTATCGGCTTCCAAATCCTCAACGACCTGAAAGACTGGCGCGGCGACAACGACAACAAGATGGTCGCCGGCCAAGATGCGCTCGCTCTGCGGCCAACGATCATGATGGCTCTGGCCTGGCAGGCGGCGAATGTCGAGCAACGTCAGCTCATGGAGCGCTGCTACTTCGATCGCGAAGAGCCAGACGCGATCCGCCTCGCCCGCCTCCGCCGCTTGTATGAGGAACTCGGCGTCTTCGAGAAAGCCGAACGCTTGATCGAGAAGTCGCGCGACCGAGCCGAGTTGCTCGCCGACGACGTTGAGTCCGAAGAACTGCGGCAGCTTTTGTACTTCCTCGTGGACACCGTCATGGCCGACGAACAAGACAAAGACCCGCGCGATTCGATGCCCAAGCCCTCGCCGATGCTCGTGCCGTTGCCGGTGACGACGGCATAAATATCGTGCGAACGCATCTGTCGGTTGAGAGCCGTCAAAATGACAAGCACATTGGTCGCGGTCGCTGTCCTGGTTGCCACTTTGGTCTTTCAGATGGCGGTGTCTGCTGCGCTGCTTCAAGCGGGTCTGCGTCTCGCTCAGGCCAGCAAGCCGAAATTCAAAGCCGCAGTTGCCACCATTGTGGCAGTTTGGTTGTTCAACCTTGTCGTGCTTGCGCTCGCTGCGGGGCTGATGTTGGTGGCTCCCCCAAATCCGTCCATTCAAGTTCTCGTTGGCATCGGAGCTTGGGGAACCTTATTGGTCCTCAGCTTGCGGATACTCAGTTCGCGGCACCAGACGTCGTACAAACAGGCATTCGTTGCTTTGCTTGCCATTCAATTCGCGGCGCTCCCTGTTTGGTTGTTGGCAGCGGGTGTCGTTCGGCCATTTTTGTTTGAGGCGTTTTCCGTCCCTGCCAATTCAATGACTCCGACGATCCGCGGCGATCATCTTCAAGAGAAGTGTCCGGCGTGCGGAGGAACATTGATTATCTCTTCCTACAGCGCGAAATCGGACAGTGATTTGGGAATCTGCAATGACTGCCTGCAAACGGCGGAAGTCCCGATTCAAGACCGAACGGTGCATGGCGGAGACCGCATATTGGTCAGCAAGTTATTCAAGCCACTGCGATGGGACTTAATCGTGTTTCGCTACCCGGAAGAGCCGACGGTTCCTTACGTCAAACGATTGGTCGGTTTGCCTGGAGAAACGTTGTCGATCCATGAGGGAAGTGTCTGGGTGCAAGACCAAGAACTAACAAAGCCCGCTAATCTTTCAGGTCTGACTTACGTCGGGACTTTCGATCGAACGCAAGAAGACATCTGGGGGCCGGTGACATTGGCGGCGGACGAATCGTTTGTGTTGGGTGACTTTTCAGCTCGCTCGAAGGATTCGCGTTTGTGGAATGTCGGCGCACCTGGACATCCACCATACGCAGTTCCTGATTCGCATTTGATTGGCGTCGTGACTCACATCTACTGGCCACCCTCACGATGGCGCATCTTCCGCTAAGTGGGCTTAGAAACGCATTCGCTGAAGGGACTGAGATGTTCTTGGAGCGCGGCATTGCCCGGATTTGGACCAATTCCCATAATCCCGCCGCTTTGAATTCGCGTTCTCTCGTCGAGCGTTTCCACCGCACATGCGCCGTACTCGCCGACGAATTGTCTCTCTCAATGCTCATCTCTCACCGAGTTTGGAAGGAGCCGTTTCATGCCGATTTTCAATGACAATTCCGAGTCCATTGGTCGTACGCCGCTGGTTCGCATCAATCGCTTGACTGCCGGACTGAAGGCGACAGTGCTCGCCAAGATTGAAGGCCGCAATCCGGCTTACAGCGTCAAGTGCCGGATCGGCGCGGCGATGATTTGGGATGCTGAGAAGCGCGGTGTGCTCAAGCCGGGAATGCAGGTGGTCGAACCGACCAGCGGCAACACCGGCATCGCATTGGCCTACGTCTGTGCGGCGCGCGGTTATCCGCTGACGCTGACCATGCCGGAGACGATGTCGCTCGAACGACGCATGATGCTCAAGGCGTATGGTGCCACGCTCATCCTGACGCCGGGAGCGGAAGGGATGAAGGGGGCGATCGCTCGCGCGGAAGAATTGTCGAAGCAACCGGGCTATTTCATTCCGCAGCAATTCAAGAATCCGGCCAACCCGGAGATTCACTTCAAGACCACCGGCCCGGAAATCTTTGAAGACACGAACGGCAAGGTGGATATCTTCATTGCGGGCGTCGGCACCGGCGGCACGATCACCGGCGTGTCACGATACCTCAAGAAGCACAAAGGTCTGGCGATCAAGTCGATCGCCGTCGAGCCGACTGCCAGCCCGGTTCTCTCCGGCGGCAAACCCGGCCCGCACAAGATTCAGGGCATCGGAGCCGGCTTCATTCCCGACATTCTCGACATGACACTCGTCGATGAAGTCGTGCAAGTTTCCAACGAAGAGGCGATGGAGTTGGCTCCGCGATTGGCGAAAGAAGAGGGCATCATCAGCGGCATCAGTTGCGGTGCGGCGATGGCGGCGGCGCTCAAGGTGGCCGCTCGGCCTGAGTCCGAAGGGAAGACGATCGTCGTCATCCTGCCCGACTCCGGCGAACGTTATCTCTCGACGCCGATGTTCGAGTACGCAAAGGCGTGAGTGATGCCAGGGGTCGGGTCTACGATTTTTCGGAATTGGCCGACAGAGCGTTTAGAGCTTGCTCATACGCGTGTCGGCCAATTCCGAAAAATCGTAGACCCGACCCCACGTTCTCAAAGCACTCCCAATGAGAGGCGATGACGATGCGACGACTCATTTTGGTCTTGTCTGTCGGCTGTCTTCTGTTCGCGACGAAGAGCATCGGCGATGACGCTGCTCCACCGAAGTGGTTGCAATCGACGGCCTATCTCATCCCGAAATACACGGCGACGGAAGGCGAGGGCTACTTCGCGATCATCGAAGGGCTGAATCGCCGGCTCTACATCGGCACGCACGCGAATGGCGTGAATTCATGGCTGGTCGAGTTCGATCCGGCCGCCAGCAAGATGAATGTCGTCGTTGATGCTCAGAAGGCGATCACCGTGCAAAGCTCCGGATTTGCAACGCAGGCGAAAATTCATTCGCGGAACAACACCGGAGCGATCACGGGGAAAATCTACTTCGCGACGAAGCAGGGCTATCCGGCGGCCAACGAATCGCGACTGGCGTATCCCGGCGGGCATCCAATGGCCTACGACCCGGCCACCGGTAAGACCGAGGTCTTTCCGATCCCGGTGCCGCATCAAGGGATCATCAGCGTCACGCCGGATGAAGCGCGTGGCGTCGCCTACATCTCGACCTGCTCGGACGAGCGGCCGATTGAGAGCACGCACTTTTTGGTGCTCGATCTGAAGACGCACAAGTACCGCGATCTGATGGACTGCCAGCACATGTATGCGTTCGTCGTCGTCGATCATCTCGGCCGAGCCTATCACCCGATCCTTGGCGGAGACATCGCGCGGTACGACCCCGCAACCGGCAAGCTGGACCGGCTGAAGCAAACCATCGACGGGCAGCCGACGACGAAAGAGAGTCATCTCGCCGATCCGGAAACTCACGCGATCAACTGGGACGTTTCACCCGATGGCAAGACTCTGTACTGCCTGCCGATGAGCACGAATCAACTCTATCGCTACGACCTCACGGCACCGGGCGACACGCTGGCCGGCAAATCGCTTGGTCCGTTGATTCCCGGCGCGACGAGCACCGACTGCCGAGGCATGTGTGTCGGTCCCAGCGGCGCGGCGTGGGCCTCGGTCACGCAATCCATCAACGGCATCAGTCAGCATCACTTGATTCGCTATCGTCCTGGCGATGCCGCTCCGCGCGACTTGGGTCCGATCGCGGTGCGCAATCCCGACTTCACCGAGTTCAAAGATGCGAGCGGCAAAGACCTGCCGTTTCATGCCGGCTTCGGCAAACTCGCCGACGGAACTTTCACGACAAAGTACGTGACGATGGGCGTTTGCGAAGCTCGCGACGGCTGCGTCTACACGCTGGTGCTGCATCCGTACTCGGTGCTGAAGCTGACGCCGGATGACTTGCCGAAGTAACGCAAATCGCGGGCGCACTCGATCCTGGCTGGCTTCGCACACGGATGAAGTCGGAGTGGATCTGCAGTTCATCCGTGTGTGCATTGTCGGCATCGCAAGAATCGACGATCCGCCAGTCCTGACGCGGAGTTTTGGTGAAGCTGTTGGCCCTACTGTCGCTTCACCGCCGCTCCGGTCGCCGATGTCAGCGTGGCGAGGTTCGCTTGAAACGCCTGATCGCCGTTTCCGCGCCAAGCCAGCATCTTTCGGTCGCGAGCGGTCACGACCCACAGTTCCAGCTCGCCGGCCATCCAGGGCCAGATCCATTGCATGATCCGGTCCATCACCCAATTGAAGCCCAGAAAGAACATCCAATCGACCGCTCCGATGCCTTTCCGGTTCTCCGCTTCAATCTGCACGATGAACTTCAGCTTGCAGCGTTCCGGTTTGCACGGCACGAACGCGACGAACAACTGAGTCTTCAAGTCCGTTCCGACCACGCGCGAATCGCGGGCGGAGCCCACCAGCGCTGCCATCAGGGCCACCGCGAAGGGTTTCCCGATCCAGGACACTTGCGAGCTGATTAGCGCCGGCAGGATCAGCACGCCGAACACGATCCAGCGTATCGTCCAATTCGGCAGCGGTCCCAACGGTCGGTCCATTCAGAGAGCCTCTTGCGTCACGACTTTCTCGGCGAGGTCGGCTTCGCCACCAGAATCAATCCTTGCAACACGAGGAACACCACCAGTGGAGCGATCCAAGCCAGACGCAAGACTCGCATCAAAGTCTCCCAGCCGGTGCTCACCGCCGCTGCGAGCAATGTGCGATGATCGGCCGCCTCGACGCCCAGATTCGCCAGGCGTTCGACGATCTTAGCGCGGCGGTGTTGATCGAGATCGGAATTCGGCGGATCGCTCGACGGTTCGAGATACACGGACTTCGGTTCGTCCTTCAACCGCTCGGCCATGCGTTCCAGCCGGGTCTCTGCCTGCGGTGTCAGCACGGCAGCGTGTGATTCAAAGTCGGACTCTGGCAACCACAAGCCGGATGCTTCCGCATCGCGGACTGCTCGATCACGCGACTCCAGCAACGATCCCAAACCGAGCAGCGCCAGCATCAGAACCAGCGTCAGCATCAGCATTCCGCAGCCGATCGCCGTCATCTGCGTCTTGAATTGCTGCCGTTCGGACAAGATCTCGAAGTGCAGGTCGATAGTCCGTCGCCGCCGCAACGAACGCCGCGCGGCATCGAGCACATCGAAAGCACGCACCGCGGCCGACCACGTTGGAGCATGTGGCATCTTGGAGATGACGAACGCCGCAATCATCGCCTCCGGGGCCGCGACATCTGTGGGACATTCCAGGAGGATTGGTCCGCGATCGGTCTCGACGGTCAATCGCCTGATGGCCGTCGCTCCGCGTCGCGCGGTCCACGTCGCATCGGGCAAGTTGCTGCCCGCCAGTGTCAGCGTCGCTTGCGAGCAACCTTGCTCGGTCAGGCCCGAACGTTGCGCGGTGACTTGGTCGTAACGGCCTCCCAACCATTGCAGCAGGTCGATGTCATCGAGCGCGGCAGCGTCGATCTCGGCATCCGTCAACCCTGATGCCGAGGAGGACGACGGAAGTTCTCGGTCCACTTGCAACCGCCGGATCGCTCCCAACTCGCCCTTCGCAAGCCGTTGCGAGAGCACGACCAATTCGGGCACGAAACGCAGCGAAAAGGCGGGCATCAATTCGATGTGCGAATCATCTCGGATCAAAGACAACTCATAGGCACAGGCGGCTCCGAACGGGACACGCGGCACGATCAGCAGCGGCTTGCCGGCCGAGGCCAAGAGCTTGGCGGCCGTTTGCACTTCGTCGCTGTCTCCCGCGATGACAATCGCTTCGACGGATGAGTCGATCAGCAATTCTTCCCACGAGCACCGTGAGACTGACGACCATTCCGCGTGCGAGGCGAGCAGACGATCTGCCAAAGCGGCTCGGACTACGCGATGCCCCGCAGCCGGTATTGCTTCGAGCAGCGGAACCGCAGCGGCATCGTCTCCGACAAGTGCGAAATTCATGATGGCGGAGGGTAGCCGGAGGGGATGAGGGCGTCAGCCCTCGTGAGGACGAGACGATTCGTTGGCATTCGGAAGCGAATGGAAAATGAGAAATGCAGAATGAAAAATGCAAAATGGAGTTGCAGACATTTTGCAATTTCCATTTCTCATTTCTCATTTTCCATCCCTTCTATGCTAACGACTTCCTCTTTGGCCAGACGCGAACCGGCAGCTACAACTCCCGCAAATGTCCGCCGCTGAAATCCAACGTGTGACTCCGACGCCTCACCGCGAAAGCGGCTTGCGGTATGTGATCGAGTCGCTGGTGTCGCTGGCGTTGGCCGTTTGTTTGGTGCGATCGTTCGTGGTCGAGGGATACATCATCTCCACAGGTTCGATGGCTCCGTATCTGTTGGGGTTTCACAAACAAGTGGTGTGTCCCGACTGCCGGCTGCCGTTCGCGGTGGGCGTTCCCGTCGATTCCGAGGCGGAGACGAACGGCCCCGTCGCGTGTCCAAATTGCGGGCAAGCTCACATTGATCTCTCTTTCGTGCCGCGTAACGAAGGGGATCAACTGCTGGTTCAGAAATTCGCGTACCTGTTCCGCCGGCCGAAGCGGTGGGAAGTGGTCGTCTTTCAGAATCCCAACCAGCCGACTCAAGCGTATGTGAAGCGCGTCATCGGTTTGCCGGATGAAGAGATACAGGTCCGCGCGGGGGATCTCTGGATCAACGGCGAACTGGCACGGAAGAATTTGGCCGAGCAGCGCAGCACGCGGATGGTTGTCTCTTCGCTGAAGTATCAGTCGCAGAACGATGCCGAACTCCGCTGGCAGATGGAAGAGGGTTGGAAGGTGACCCGCGATGGATTCGCATTCGATCCAGAGTCAGCCGCGCCGATCGTTGATGCCGCGAGATTGATGTCGGTGACGTATCGAGGTGTGGCTCCAAAGAGTTCTTCGCCGGTGACGGACTCGGCACGACTCTGGCCAACGGATGAGTATGCCTACAACGGTCTGAACGATGCACCGCAGCGGCATCGCGTGCGCGACTTGATGCTGGCGATGCAAATCGAATTGCACAGCGGACGCGGCACGTTGACGTGGGCACTGAGTGACGGAGCACAGAACTTCGAGGTCTCGCTGGCGGCGGGCGAGCGAGAACTGCGTCTGTTCGTGGATGGTGTTGAAGAGCCGGATCAGCGCGTGAAGTTGAGCGGCTCGATGTGGCAGCGGAAACGGCTGGTCGAAATGTCGTTGTTTGACCGGCAGTTGCTGTTCGCGCTCGATGGAGAGGTGATTTATCAGCGTCCTCTCGAACCACTGGTGTTGCCAGCCAAGAATGGCGCCGACGCGGCGAAGAACCCCGCCTTGGAGGACGCACAACCGGTTCGAGTCGGTGCGCAGAATCTGCATGTCTCGGTCAGCGACCTGACGCTGTATCGCGACGTGTATTACACGCGCGGCGATGGGCGGCACGGTGTCAACGAGCCGTATCGGCTCAGTGCGGACGAATACTTTTTTCTGGGAGACAACAGCCCGGTGTCGCTCGACAGCCGCAGTTGGACGAACGCGGTCGTGCGGGACCACATGCTGATCGGCAAGCCGTTTTTAGTGCATCTGCCCTCTCGGCCGGGACGGGTGAAACTCGGCTCGGCCGAGTGGCATATCCGCGTTCCCGACTGGGGACGCATCCGATACATTCGCTGACCCGCGCTGACCATGAATGATTGGACAAACGCAGTACCGCGACCGTCAGGGAGCGGCCAGTGTTCCAGGTTCGGGCCGCTCCCTGACGGTTGCGGTACGGTATTGAAGTCCTCGCGCGAGCAATTCTACTTCCTCTTCTTAAAGCCAGACACCCCACGCATGACTGCTCCATCCAATACCCCGCCGACGAATGCCAAACCCAGTGCTCCTGCCGCCGCTTCCAAAGCCACCCCACCCGCACGACAAGAGAGCGCTCGCGAAACGATCGAGTCCATCGCGGTCGCGTTTCTGCTGGCGTTCTTGTTTCGCGCGTTTGAGGCCGAGGCGTTCGTCATCCCGACCGGTTCGATGGCCCCGACGTTGTATGGCCGGCACAAGGAAACGAACTGCAATCAGTGCGGGCATCTCATCACGATCGGTGCCAGCGAAGAGGTCGATGACAACGGCTATCTCAAGGGCCGGCTGGAATCTTCGCTCTGTCCGAATTGCCGAGCACCGAACTCGATCCGGAACGCGCCGGTGTTTCGCGGCGACCGCATCCTGGTCAACAAGTTTCCGTTTGAGTTGAAAGAGCCGCGGCGCTGGGATGTCGTCGTCTTCAAGTACCCCGAAGAGCCGAAGACGAACTACATCAAGCGGCTGGTCGGCCTGCCGAACGAAACGCTCATCATTCGCCAAGGGGATCTTTATCGAATGGAACCCGGCGGCGGTGAGACTCACGTCGTGCGCAAGGATGACCCCTACAAGCAGCGCGACGTTCAAATCCTGGTTCACGACAATGACTTTCCTGAGACGCCGTTGATCCAGCACGGTTGGCCGAATCGCTGGGCCGCCGTGGAGCAGACGGCGACCGATGCGGAAGCGATCGCAACCGGCAGCACGTCAACGACTCAGATCGCTGGTTGGAAAGAGACCAACACCGGCTGGCAGTCCTTGGAAAAGAAACACGCTTTCGCTCTCCAGGGAGATGCGGCGAATGGACCTCGTCTGCAATGGCTGCGGTATCGGCACTTCGTTCCCACGCCGGAAGTGTGGCGAGAGGCGCTCAAGTCGGATGATGGTGGCCGTCTGAGTGACTTCGGTGTGAATGGAGCGGAATTGTTGAAACGGCCCAAGGCGCAGTTGGTCACCGATTTCTGTGGCTACAACGCTTTCTCGGCGCAGCAGGACATTGATCCCGACAGCTATTTTTGGGTTGGTGATTTGTCGATTGGGTGCGACGTGCGGATCGACAAGCTCGGCGAGAATCCCGAGCTGGTGTTGGAACTCAACGAAGGGGTGCATCGCTTTCGCTGCCGGATCGATCCGAAAACCGGCGAAGCTCAGTTGCAGCGGATCGTGTGGTTGAATCAATCCGTGGAAGACTTGGAAGTGCTCGCGAAAGCGACCACCTCGGTCGTCGGCACCGGCCAGCACCGCCTGGAGTTCGCCAACGTTGATCAGCGGCTTTGTCTGTGGGTGGATGGAAGCTTGATCGACTTCGGACCAAAGGCGGAATACACGCTCTCGGAGATCGAGAACCTCGGACCGCAGGAAGAGGATTTGACGCCGGTCGGAATCGCGGCGCGCGGGATGAACGTGGAGGTCTCGCACTTGCAGATTCATCGCGACATCTACTACCAAAGCAGTCACGCGCGGGAGTGGGGGGCGGCCCAGGACGAGTGGACGCCATGCTCTTCGCATCAGCAACTGCGATCTCTGCTGACGGACCCGCTCGCGTGGGGCGAGGCCTACAAGGCGTGCAGCCACGAAGCTCGGTTCGACATCGGTCCCGACGAGTTCATGATGCTGGGCGACAACAGCCCGCGCAGCAAAGACAGCCGCCTGTGGGACAATCATCGCCGAGCGGAACACCGCCACGCGGTGCCTCGGTCCGCTCTGGTCGGCAAAGCGTTCTATATCTATTGGCCTCACGGCCAACCGTTCCTGAATGGCGGCGAGGGCTTTGCCGTCTGGAATCACAAACAACTCACGACGGAACAAGAACGCGATGAGAAAACCGGGAAACTCATCGAGGTCACCAAAGCACGGAAAACGGACTACCCCGACATCCGCCTGCCGTTTTATCCGAACGTCGGCCGGATGCAGCGAATTCGCTGAAAGATCGAATGCGAATAAGGATTGCCGAATAAGGAATTACGATTGACGAAGGGAACGCGGGACAACATGTCCGACTTTTGCCTTCTTCAATCCTTACTCGGCAATCCTTAGTTCTGTGTGACAGGCTTCGGTTCCAAAAAATCATTCGCAACGTCAAGGAGGACGTCATGGCTCTGCTGGAATGCCACGGATTGGTGAAGGACTACCCCGGCAAGCGCGCCGTTGATGGCGTGGACTTTTGCGTGGAGCGCGGCGAGATCGTCGGGCTGCTGGGTCCGAACGGAGCCGGCAAGACGACGTCGTTCCGCATGTCGTGCGGGATGATCGCGCCGACGGTCGGGCACGTCTTCCTGAATGGCGTCGAGGTCACGCGCTGGCCTATGTATAAGCGGGCTCAAGCCGGCATGGGCTATCTGCCGCAGGACGAAAGCATCTTCATCAAGTTGACCGTCGAGCAAAACATTCTCGCGGTGCTCGAATTCCTGCCGATGACGCGCGAGGAACGGCAGGCCAAGATCGAACAACTGCTGACGGAGTTCGGCCTCACGGATAAGCGCCGGCAGATCGCCTCCACGCTGTCGGGCGGTGAGCGACGCCGGCTGGAAATCGCGCGGTGTCTCGCCACCGATCCGGTTTTGATTCTGCTCGACGAGCCGTTCACCGGCATCGACCCGGTCACGATCCACAGCATTCAGGACATCATTGCTCGCCTGCGCAACAAGGGGATCGGCATTCTGCTGACCGATCACCGTGAGCGGGAAACTCTGACGATCACCGATCGCAATTACGTGATCTGCGCCGGGCAAGTGATCGCCTCGGGTGATGCCAAGACTGTCCTGGCGAATCCGGACGCTCGCCGTCTGTACTTCGGAGAACGCTTTGACGCCAACTCAATCATCCAAGGCAAGGAAGCGTTCGATTCGGGACTCGAAGCGGCGGCTTGAGTAGACGAGTCACTCCGTGACTCGAATCTTCCGGTCACGGAGTGACCGGTCTACTTTGAGCCTCCTTGCACGCCGCATGGGTCAGCCCCACAATCCGCCCGCTCATGGGACTCAACAAGGAGGGCATTGTGGGTCTGTTGCTGTTGGCTGACGTGACCTCGACTGCTGAAAACGCGATCAAACACGCCACCGTCTCGGTGGATTACTGGTCGCTGCTGTTTGTCTTCGCGATGGCATCGCTGCTGGGCTTTGGCGTGATCGTCCGCGTCTCGCGGTTGCTGCACACGCCGCTGATGTCGCTGACGAATGCGATCTCGGCCATCGCGGTGGTCGGTTCGATCATCGTCACGGGACATGCAGACTACCCGCTGGGCATTCGCATTTTGGGAGCGATCGCGCTGTTCGCGTCGATGACCAATGTCGTCAGCGGATTCCTCATCACCGACCGCATGTTGAAGATGTTCAAGCAGCCGGGCGGCAGCGGGGAGTCGAAACGATGATGCACCATCTCGTGCAGTTGGCGTATCTGGTGGCGACCGTGCTGTTCGTCTTCTCGTTACACGGGATGAACGATCCGAAGACGGCTCGACGGGGTGTGCAGGCGGGAATCCTCGCGATGGCGCTGGCGATTGCGGCGACGTGGGCGCAGCCGTCGATCACGCATCACGGCTGGATCTTGGCGGCGATCATCGCCGGGATCGCCGTGGGCATTCCGCTCTCGAAAGTGCCGCTGACGGCGGTGCCGCAACGGACGGCGATCTCGCATGCGTTCGGCGGACTTGCGGCGGGACTCGTCGGCACCGCGAAGTTCGTGTTGTGGTCCGTTTACGAACCGGAAGAACTCAGCCAATTCCGGATGGGCGCGATCGTCTTGGAAGTGTTGCTCGGATTTCTGACCGTCACCGGCAGCCTGATGGCCGCCGGCAAGCTGCAAGAAGTGAAATGGATTCCGCAGCGGCCGGTCACGTACCCGTTTCAAAACGTCAGCAACATCGGCTTGCTCGGTTTGGCGGTGCTGTTTGGTGTATTGCTGGTGCTCAACCCGACCGGCTCCGGCGCGGGGTTCCTGTTTGCCGGCGTGATTCTGCTGGCGCTGGCGTTCGGAGTGCTGCTGATCATCCCGATCGGCGGAGCGGACATGCCGACGGTGATCTCGATTCTGAATTCGTATGCCGGACTCTCGGCCGTGGCGATGGGCTTTGTGCTCGACAATAAGTTGCTGATCACGGCCGGTGCGCTCGACGGGGCCAGCGGCTTGATCTTGTCGATCATGATGTGCCGAGCGATGAATCGCTCATTCACCAACGTGCTCTTCGGAGCCTTCGGACAAGTCCAAGCGGTCGCGGTGGACTCAGAGGTGCGGCACTACAAGCCGGAGACCATCGAAGGGGCGGCTCAAGTTCTGGAGCAAGCGAACCTGGTCGTGATCATTCCCGGCTACGGACTCGCGGTCGCGCAGGCTCAGC
This sequence comes from Planctomyces sp. SH-PL62, assembly GCA_945893045.1. Taxonomy (GTDB): domain Bacteria; phylum Planctomycetota; class Planctomycetia; order Planctomycetales; family Planctomycetaceae; genus SXKJ01. Next base: position 14,430 of record CAMDEA010000074.1, on the reverse strand, counting down.
ATCGTGTGCGTGAGCTGTACGACCAACTGACCAAAGCGGGCATCACGGTGAAGTTCGCGATCCATCCGGTCGCCGGCCGCATGCCCGGCCACATGAACGTGCTGCTGGCTGAGGCCGAGATCCCGTACAGCGATCTGATCGAGATGGACGAGATCAACGCCGACATGCCGCAATGCGACGTGGCGCTGGTGATCGGAGCCAACGACGTCGTCAATCCCGCCGCGCGGACGGTGAAGTCCTCGCCGATTTATGGGATGCCGATCATCGACGCCGACAAAGCGAAAACTGTCTTCGCCATCAAACGCAGCAAGAACCCCGGCTTCGCGGGGATCGACAACGAACTGTATTTTCAAGACCGCACATTCATGCTCTTCGGTGACGCGAAGGCGGTCGTTGGCGAACTCGCCAAGCACCTCGCGGGCGGCGGCGGCCACTGAAAGGGATTTTCGATTTTTGATTTTTGAATGGCAATCAAAAATCGCAAATCAAAAATCGAAATTTCCTTCACCGTTCGCCCGCGTCGGACGCCAGCAGTTCATGCACCTTTGGATGCACGACTTGGCCGTCGATCGTGACCAGCGTCCCCTGCACGATCTCGTCTTCGCGGTTAATGGCCCAATGGCCGTCGTTGACCAGCGACAGCAAGAACGTCGTCGTGTTCCGTGAGAACATTTGGCTGGCGTGAAACGGCACCGAGGCCGACAAGTTGACGCAGCCGATGATTGACACGCCGTTCTCGACGACTGTTTCCCAGGGCCGCGTCAATTCGCAATTGCCCCCTTGCTCGGCCGCCAAGTCGATCACCAGCGAACCGGGCGACATCGAACGGACCATCTCCGCCGAGACCAATCGCGGAGCTTTCCGCCCCGGCACCGCCGCTGTCGTGATGACGATGTCGCTCTCGGCAATGACTGGCGACAAGGCGGCTTGCTGGCGGTGATAGAAGTCCGCGTCCATCCCTTTCGCGTATCCGCCGCCGCCGGCCGCGTCCCCCAAGCCCATGTCGATGAACTTCGCACCGAGGCTCATCACATCGTCCTTCGCGACCGATCGCACATCCGTCGCTTTGACCACGGCACCCAATCGCCGAGCGGTCGCGATCGCCTGCAATCCGGCCACTCCCGCACCGATGACAAACACGCGCGCGGCGGTGATCGTGCCTGCCGCCGTCATCATCATCGGAAACATTTTCACCGACCGCTCACCCGCCAGCAGCACCGCCTTGTATCCGGCGATCGACGCCTGCGACGACAACACGTCCATGCTCTGCGCGCGAGTGATCCGCGGCAGCAACTCCAGCGAGAACGCCAGCGCTCTGCGCTCCGCGACCCGCTTCATGAACTCTGGACGACCGAGCGGATCACACAGGCTGATCACCGCTTGCCCCGGTCGCAGCGCGGCGATGTCCGCCTCCGCCGCATCGGCGTTGGCTCCGGCCGTGCGGACTTGCAGCAAGATGTCGGCTCGCGAAGACACCTCTGCGCGATCAGCCAGCACTTCCGCGCCGGCCGCGAGGTAAGCCGCATCGACAAACCCGGCCGACGTTCCAGCTCCGGATTCAACGACGACTTCCAGCTTGGCCTTCTTGAGCGCCGCGATTGAAGCGGGGACCAACGCGACGCGATGTTCCCGGTGAAACGACTCGCGCAGCACGCCGACCACCAATGGTTTCGCAGTCGCGACTGCCCCGGTCAGCGAATAGGTCTCGTGATCACCTGCCGTCACACCGTCTGCGCTCATCGTGCTTCCGTTTGAATGGGAAACCATTCGCCGCGATGACTCTTTCACGCGACTTCGTCGGGAAGGTAGCGGCTGCCAATCTCAGAATCCAAACCGCACAATCGGCTAAGGAACGGGAACGCAATAACTTCCCGATACAAGCCCGAAGGTGATTCACTTGCTGGCGCTGCGGGCTTGTATCCAGAACCGGGAAGTTATTGCGCTCCCATTCCTAAACGCCACGGCTGGCGAGTATTTCAAAGTAGGGTGGGTCTCGATGACTCGACCCACCCTACATCGTTATCGCCGAAGGCATTGTTTTTCTGCGCGGATTTCGTCCGACTGATTGAGTGCAAAGTGAAGAGTGGCGAGTGCAAAGTGAAAAATGTCGAACAAGCCACTTTCACGCCGTTGGGAATTTGCACTTTGCAGTCTGCACTCTTCACTTTGCACTGAATTGCGGCTGTGCCGCGCTACTATTTTGGCAACTGTTCCTGCAACCGGCGCGTCTGGTTCGTCACTTCGTTGAAGCGTGACGGCCATTCGGACTTCTGGAGCTTGTCGATCGACTTCCGAGCCTCGTCCCATTGCTTTTCGTGAAGCTGTGCTTCGGTCAGCTTGAGCAAGCCGGTCGGTTCGAGCCGGCGGAACTCCGCGACGCGCTCCCAATGCGGGATCGCTTCGGCCCAGCGGTTCTGCTTCTGGCGGAGTTCGGCCATCGCGGTGTGGTTTTCGGATTCGTTGGGACTCGCTTCGATGATCGACGTGGCGGCGCGTTCGGCTTCGGCCTCGTTGTCCTTCAGGCGTTCGGCGAGTTGCTGATAGAGCGCGAGGTCGTGGCGGTGCAGGTCGATCAGCTTGAGAAGCTGCTTCGATGCGGCGGGGCCGTTTTTCGTGGCGTCATAGCAGGCGATGAGCGCTTGATGGATCTCTTGATCGTGCGGTTGCAGTTCGCTCGCCAGTTGCAGTTGAGCGATCGCCTTGGCGTGTTCGTTGCGAGCCTGATATGTCTGGCCGACCGCTTTGCGGAGGATCGGGCTGTCCTGGCCGGTCTTCGCGGACTCGGCGTCAAGATGCTTCACGAACTCATCGAGGTCTTTGGCGTGGGCGAGCACATGCTTGAGATTCCCCAAGGCTGGACCGCGATGATCGTCTCGCGGTCCCCAACAGACGATCGCGGCGGAAGCAGCATCGACCGCCTCCTTCGTACGTCCCAACGCGGACTGGGACAGAGCGAGGTGCTGATACAAATCAGACAGCGTGCCGTCGCCGAGTCCGCTGCCGGGATTGCCGCGCTGGTGCAGAGCAATCGCTTCGGTGAAGTAGCCGGCCGCTCGTTCGTGCAAGTCGCAGGCAGAGCAACCGCGAGCGAACTGCGCGACGTTCCCTTCGGTCCAGCGTCCGCCGGTGTGGAAGTGCGTGTCGATCTGTTGAACGAGTTCGGCAAGCTGTTCGGGGCGTTGCGAGTGGTGGTACGCGACCATCAACAGCGTGCGATAGTGCATGTTGTCGGGCCGATCACGGACCAGCGGTTCGAGTAACGGGATCGACTCGGCCCAGCGATTCTGCTGGTGCAGCCAATTCACCAGTTGCACTTGAGCGGCTTCATCCAACAAGCCGTTCTTGTGAGCCAGCAGCAAAATCTCGATGGCTCGCGCGGCGCGGTCGAGTCCGCTCCACAGGTAATTCGCGACCGTCACGGCCCGGCGGCCGGACGTGCGGCGTTCAGCGAGCACTTCCTCGGCGGCCTTGGCGAATTCGGCTCCCTTCTCCGTCCAAAAATAGCTTTGGTGCTTGTGGTAGAGCGCGTGGTTGCGGCCCTCTTCGGTGCGAAGCTCGCGTTTCAATTCCGCGATCGCCAATTTGAGCACGCGCGGTTCCAGCTCCTGGATGTCGAGCTTCGCCTGCGCCGATTCGTGGCGGCGGCGAGCCAGTTCATTTCCGAAGGTGTTCCACGAGTTGTTCCACGAAAACTCCAGACGTTGCGGATATTGCTCCATCCGCTCGACGGCGTACCGCAAGGCGAGCTTCGGGCCCAGCACTTCGCCGATGAGGTGCATGGGCGTCGTCACCGTGTTGGAGTACTGCGCCTGCTGACGTTTAAGGAGCACGGGCAGTTCCTCGAACGCGAACTTCCGCACGGCCTCGGCCGTCGCCGGAAGCTGATGACGCCGAGCGATGTCAAACGTCGTTACCAGCCGTGCGACGAGGTTGTATCTCACGTTCTCGTCGGGAGCCGCCGCGAGTTCCTTCTGCGTGAGCGAGACGATTGCTCCGAACAACTTCGCCCGGCCCGTCCCCAGCGACACGGCTCCGTCGTGTTCGAGGGCATGGTTGTAGAGCGACATCAGCCGATCGTTGAGCCATTTGCGTTGCTCGTCATTCTCTGGCTTCGCGAAGTAACGTTTTAGGACTGTCTCACCCACATCGTGATGACTGGAACCCTCCAGCATCGCGACGTAACGGCTGAGCAATTCGTTATCGAGATGCGGCCACTTCCCGTTATTTGCTTGTGTGTAGTTGGTGACGACCAGTTCCATCTCGATCAGAGCGAGGTGTTTCTGCGAGTAACTCCAGAACATGAGGTTGCACAAGTCGGTCGTGATCGCCAGATGGTCTCGCGAGTGGAGCGGCGCGAGCCGTTGCAGTTCGCGCAGTTCGCGAAACTGTTCTGCCTTGAGCTTCTCGTTCGGCAATCCGCCGAGCTGATACAGAAAGTTCGACATCATCCGCGGCTCACCAGCGGACCACTCGCGCTGGAACGCTCGCTGGAGCGCAGCGACGCAGGCGTCGATATGCGGGCCGGGTTGATTAAGAACTTCCGACGACTTCCGCTCGACGATCGCTTCCAGCAGATCGAGCGCGCGCAGGTCCGTCGGCGTTAGTGATGTAACCCGAAGCGTTAGCGAGGGCGAACGCTTCACCGATTCGCCAACTTCGACTCTTGGGGAACGCCCGCCCTCGCTGACGCTTCGGGTTACATCTGCGCGGCCGTGCTCCCGCAACTGTTTGATCCTTGCCAGAATCTCGTCCGCCGGCGCTTCGTTGCGCAGTTCGCCGAGCGTCGAGTTCTGCAACGTTTGCACGAACGAATAAACCTGCTGCGGCGTTCGGCCGAGCACCGCATCGGGCAGCATCCGCAGCAGCCGGAAGTCGCGGCATGCGCCGTAGAGTTGTCGATGCTGCCACAGGTAATTCTCCGGCTGAGCGGACTTCTCGAACAGGGCTTGGACGCTGAACAACGCGTTCTCATTGAGTTCGCTGGGCAGCCGTCCCTCCGAGTGCATCCAACGGTTGCTCTCCGCAGACAGCCGGTTGCTGAGGGAGTGCTCCGGATTCTGCTTGAACGCTTCGATGCGCGATCGCTCATAAGCCGCGCGGCGGTTCGAGACGAGATACCAATCGGCCAGCATGTGATAGTCCGAGTTCGACAGCAGTTTGTCCTTCTCGCACGCCTCGAAGAGTTGAATCGCTTCATCGAGCTTGCCGCGTTCAGCCACCAGCCGCGCCAGCATCTGCCGCCACGGAGCGGTCGAGACGTCGGTGCGAATCCACTCGCGCAGCTCGCGATCCAAATCGTCCGGCCGATCGAGCGCGATGAGCATTCGGAACTTTGTATTCCGCCACGTCTCCGCGACTTCACCGCCGTGAGCGATTCCGGCGTCGATGTACTTCAACACGCGATTGATCGTCGCCGGTTCCGCTTTGCGCCGCGCGGCGAGATTCATCACTGTCGTGAAGGCTCGCTGTTTAAGCAGGCCGTCGAAGAACTGCTGCCGTGCTTGCGCTTCGTGGAGCACGTTTTCAACGTGCTCGTCCTCATCTTCGCCGGGCACGTTGGCAACGTGCCCCACGTTGGGCGGCAATTCGCCGAGGATCTGCCAGCAGAGTTCTTCAACCTGCGGCAAATTCTGATCGAGCACCACATTGAGCCACGCGTGCTCAATCCGCATCCACATCGCCAGGCTGTCAGCATTCGGAACTCGCTTCTGTAGCAACAGGATTCCCGCCTGCTCCAGCAATCGACCAGAAAGTTGCTCACGAGCCGTCTTGCGGAACTCGGCCTTCTTCGCCGCCAGTTCTTTGCGAGTCAGCTTGTTCTGCTCCCCTTGATCGCCGAGTTGCGATTCCGCCAGCGATTGCCGATTCGCCAGCAGCGCATCGACCAGCCGATGCAAAGCGGGAAGCTGCACGGCCAGCCGATCGACCGGCTCCTTCGCGTCCGACAAGTCGAGCAGTCGCGCGAATGCTTCTTGCTCAATCACGTCCGACCACTTCGTCGTCAGCAACGCCTCGAACAGCGACGACACGTAGGCCGTCTTGAAGTCAGCATGAGCGGTTGCCAAGCGTTCGCGCAGGAACGGCAAATGATCCGTGTCGCTGAATCGGTTCGCGTAGATCGTCCGCAGCGACTCGCCGAGCAGATGCTTTTCGTCTTTGTCTGGTGCCGCGACCCAACGCGGTTTCAGTTCGGCGGCGATCTTCTTCCAGATGTCGCTCGGCACTTCCGAAGCATCCAACTGTTTGCGTCCGTTGAGCGGCTCTTTCAATTCGATCCGTCCCGACAACGTCCAGCCGAGCAGCGCGTTGATTTGAGCTGGCGTGAGATTCGCCACATCCGTTTGCAGCAGCGACAGGAATTCGCCGCGCAGGCGGTCGGCGACATCGCTCTGCAAGAAGTAGTGATTGCCGATGCCGCGCGTGGCGATGTCCGAGTGATGCTTGTGGCGGAGGAAGAAGCGGATCGTCTCAGCCAATTCCTCGAACCAGCGTTCGTCCGGGCGTTGGGACGACAAGTGGTACGCGCTGCCGTTCGCGAATTGGATCGCAGTTTCCAGCCGAGCACGCTGATCCGGCGCGAGCGGCCCGGCGATGCGTGCTTCGCGGAACCATTGCTCGACGAGCGTGTTCGCCGCATCGACTTGATCGTTGAAAACGAGCGCCGACAGATGCTGCGCGTAGGCCGAGTTGTACGACTGCGACTCCGGTTTCTTCGCGATCCATTCGGTCGTGAACTTCAGCAAGTCGGTCCAGCGACCCTGGCCGCGATACAGCTCGCAAACGGCTGAGCGGAGCGTTTCGTCTTCGTGAATGTCGCGCTCAATCGGCCGGTCGAGTTCTTTTTGCAACCACGCGAACGCCGCGTCCACTTGCCCGGCCCGCGCCAGCCGATGGGCGAAGTCGGTCTGCCAGTGCAGGTGCCACGGGGACTTCTCGACCAGCGACTTCCGCAACGCCAATGCCTCTTCATGGCGACTTAGCGCGTCGAGGCATTGCAGCCGTGCCTCTTGAAACATCAGCCACGGGGCGCTAGCCCCCGGTTTGTCTTCGGGCGTCTCGCCGTCGCGGAACCGGGGGCTAGCGCCCTCCGGCTGATTGGCCACAGCAGCCTCGAACAACTGGACAAACTCGAAATACTCCGGCCAGCCCATCAGCGAGTAGGCTTGGCCGAGGATGAACTGCGCGAGGAACGTCTCATCTTGTCGCTGTTTCGCGGCGAGTTGTTTGGCTTCGGTCAGCAGTCGTTGCCGAGCCTCTTCATTGCGGCGGATCGTGGCCAGCAGAATCGTTCGCAGCCAGCGCACGCCCGGCTTGTCGGCCGCGAGTTTTTCAACGGCTTCGACTTGCTTCCACATCTCGTCCCACTGCTGCAACGTCGCGTTGTGCAGGATCATCGTCACTCGGTCATCGAAGCCGGCCGAGCCGTCGGCCACCTTCTGTCGCGCGACTTTCAATTTCACGAACGGCGGATGCAGGAATTGCACGGACGGCTTGGCCGCCAACTCGGCGGCGATGCGCTGGCCATATTGATCTTTGCCATGCGCTTGAATATCGAGCTTGCTCTCGGAGATCGTGCGTCCTTTGGCGTCGGTCGTCGTGGACTTCTTCGCCCACCACGTTCCGGCGACTTCGACGAAGTCCTCGTAGCTCGTCGCTCCGGTCGTCTTCTCGCCGTCAAACCATTCGCGTTTAACGAGCACATGCTTCGCGGTGTCGATCGTGAAGTGTCCGATGGATTTCGAGTTCTTCGCGGTGAGGATCAGCTTCGCACGGTTCTCACCGGCTGGCTCGACTCGCCCGGCGTAGCCTTGAGACTCGTGGAGCGGCCACATCGAAGAATCATCCAGCGCGAGCGGCGGCGTTTTCAGTTCTTGTTCGACCGACGCGCGGACACGTCCCAGCAAGAACGCCAGCGAGAAGACGCCGCGCTCCTTCGCGTCGCAGAACTGAATCACCGTTTGATCGGTCAGCCCCGTCGGCCGCGTCAGCCAGCCGCTCGGCGAGTACAGAACGAGATCGCTGCTTCGCGACGCTCGGCGCTTCCAACGGACATCGAATCCGTCATAGACGCGCCGCAGTTCGATGCCGCCATCCAACTTCAACAGCGAGTCCGTTCGCAACAGGCTCTTGGACAGCGCGATCGCTTCGGCCGACCAGTTCTCTGTCTGCTTCACCGGTACGACCTTGCCTGGCGCGGCTGCGAGTGTGGGGAACAATGTGTTGATCCAACTCGTGTAGTCCGGCTGTTGATGCTGCTGCTCGTAATAGCCCCGGCCGCCAAAGCCACCGCCGCCATAACTAAGTCCCGACATCTTGCTGCGGCGACCAGACCGCATGGAGAAATTGAACACTTCCAACTTCTCGGCCGCGTGCAACCTCGGCAGTGCGAGTGACCCGCCGCGTGTTCTGCCCATCGGAGTGAACGCGGCCTCGTCGGACAATTCATCGAGTGCCCAGAGTGACTGCACTTCATCAGAGAGCGGCGAAAGCCCGCTCACGCTCTTGCGATCTTCGTCGGCGTCTTGCAGGCCGAGACTCAGTTCTTCGACAGCAGTGCCGTCGAATTCGCTCAGCGACGCTTCGATTCCTGACCTGCCAAACAAGGTCAAGGTGTCTCGTGCATCGAGCGGCTGATCAAACGGCTCCGAAAGTCTGCGGCTGACATCGCCGAGCGAATACTCCTCCGACCTCATCGTCCCCAGGTTCGCGGCGTATTCGGTATCGCCGGATCGAAAGAGGTACGTCGATGATGCTCCGTCGGACTCGCTGATGAAATCCAACGAGTCTCCGCCGATCGGGCCGTTGAGGTATCGCCCCGCCATGCCCGCTTGTCGTCCGTGATAGATCTGCGCCTGCTGCTGAAACGCCCGCGAATTGCGGCCGAGTCCCGCGAGGCTGCGCAGCACGCCGCGGCGCAGGCCGAGCCGCCAATCACCGGCCCGTTTCATCTGCTGTTGCAGCAGTTCGTAGTTCGCGTTGTCGCGACCCTCGGCGAAGAAGCGTTCGCCGTCACGCATCTCGTAGCGACGCTGCACGCCGAAGCGTTCGCGGTCGGCATCGGTCTCCAGCACCAGCAGCGATGTGAACGGCGTGATGATGTGGAACTCTTCCGACAGCCGGATGATGTCATCGCGAATCGCCTGGTTCTGCCCCTGCGCCAGCAACTGATCGAGATGCGCTCGCGCCCACAATCGCGGAATGAACGAGTTGCCCTCTTCGGCGTCCTTCAAGCTGACTCGCGCCGCGTACCGCACCTTCTCGCTGCCACGCATTCCGGTGACGATGACCTCCCCCTGCTGATCTTTGCCATCGGGCAGATACCGGCCGACGAGAATCTGCTGCGTCCCCGCGGCGACGTTCGGCAACCGATCGGGATACACGGCCGCGACCCGCAGCCCACGGAACTCGACGTTCAAATCGCGCAGCCCCGGCTGAGCGATCTCGTTGAGCAATTCCAGCGCGACGGTTTGTGGCGTCTGCTCGCCGCCGATGTTCCGCACCGAACCACCACCGACCGACGCGATCCCCTTGAGCACGACTGACTCGAACGAATTGCCAACGCCGATCGCATGGACTGAGTGCGGAGTGCGGAGTGCGGAGTGCGGAGCGTCTTTCACTCCCCGCTCCCCACTCCCCACTCCCCACTGCGCCAGCCGCTTCACGAACGCGGCCGGATCGGTGTCGCTGGAGGAAACAATGCCGTCGCCGATGTAGATGACGTGCGCATCGGCCGGGGTTTTCTTCAACACATCCTCGAACGCTCGATCCAAATTCGTCCAGCCGAGCGACAGCCGTTCGTCGAGAAACGCTTGCGCCTTCGCGATGTTCTCAGCGTTCGCAGTCATCGGCTCGGCAAAAGCCCAGACAGTGCCGACATCGGCCGCCGCCAACAAGAAGCGGTCCTGTTCGCCGAGCGACGCCAACACGGTCGAGACAAACTCGGCTTGCTGTTTGCGCTTCTCGGAATCCATTGAGGCCGACGTGTCGCAGAGCAGCACGACACTGAGCGGCTTGCCGTCCGGCAACACTTCGCGTTGCCAATTCCCTTCCGGCGCGGGGGGCGACAGTTGCACGAGCAAGTAGCCGTCATCTCCACGCCGATGCGGCACAACGACGACATCGGATTGCTTGCCGTCGATCTCGCAGACGACCTCAAAGTCGCGCGTCGGCGTGTACTCCTGGGCTGCGAATTCGATCTGCGCCGAGTGTCCCGTCTGTTGAGCGCGCGCCGAATGCGTCGGGCAGGTCACGCTCTTCAGCGGCAGTGCCGAGTTCACTGTCACGGTCAGCGACAGCTCGCGCAGCGGCTTCGTGCGGAGCAGTTCGCTGCGCAGACCGTAGGAATAACGGTAGCGATTCGCCCGCAGTGGCAGCACCTGCGTGTAGACGATTTTGATCCGCTTCTCGGAGTGTGCCTCGATTGGGAACACACGGGCTTTGAAGATGTTCCCGCCGGTCCATTCGAGCAATCCCGGATCGCGCTTCTCACGCAGGATCGTCTCGTAGATTTCGCGAGCGCGTTGCTTCTCGACAACATCGGCTTCGACGAGATCGTTGCCAATCCACATGCCGAACCCACTGATCGAGGCGTCTTGCGGCAGCGGGAAATGAAATACCCCTTCGAGCCGGCTGACGGTGTGATTGACGAACGACTCTTCGATGGTCGTCCGCGCGATCTGATCGCGAATCTCGACGCTGACCTTGTGATAACCGACCGTCAGCGGTTCGTTGCGACCATCCGGCAGGTTGACGATCAGCGAGCCCAGCGATTCGTTGTTCGATGTCCCCTCGAAGCCAGCCAGCCACAACGGCGTTTTCTCGACATCGACCAGCTTCTCGTCGCGGTCGACTCGCACAAGCTGCTTGTCGCCGTGTTTGAAGACTCGTTTCCCTTCGCGTGGTGCGAGCAGAATGAACGGGACGTTCTCCTCGACCTGGTTTGTCTTCGGTGACATCACCTGCGCTTGCCCACTGTGCAGCCGAGCCTGCGTCGGCGAAATGCACTCGATCAGTGTGCCGGGGCCGAGCGTCAGTTCGACCTCGGACGACAGCGTCACCTTGACCGCGTTCGCTCCGCGCAGCTCGGTGCGCAACCAATCACCCGGCTTGAGCAACATCTCGCGACACAGCGGCGTCCACCGCTTCGCCAGCATCGGCCGCAGGACGACGATCCCTTGCGATTCACTGACCTTGCCAATGCGGCCATCTTCCGTCAGCGACTTCGCAACGATGAATTTGTCGTCCGCGACCGGAACATTCATTGCCACCAGCGTGATGTCGGCCAGCGGCAGCACTCGGTCGATGGCGGCCGCGTGCTGTTCCAGCAATTGCCACTGTTTGAAGTCCATGCCACCGCGCCGCACCGTCATCCGCTTCAGCCGCTTGGTCGTGGCATCCGCAAACGCTTCGATCGTGACGTCGCCGACCTTCGACGGCAGCGTCGCCAGGTACACGAACTCTTCACCGTGCGCGGTCGAACGCTTCGTCACGGGCTTCGCTCTCAGCAACGCGGTCGAGTCGCTGACGTCCACGCCCAGCAGCCCGACCAAGTCGATCTGCTTGTCGGCGCTCAGGAACCACGGCGAGTCCCCCTCGGTGACGGTGTTGGTCTCTTCGTCCACTCGCCACAGCCGCGAGCCGGCCGCGATCTCGTAGCGCTGCGGCGACTCTTCTTTGCGGACCAGTCCCGGCGCGCGGACCCAAATCTCAGCTTGTGCGCCTGCGCTTTTCACAAGCCGAAACTGCAATGTCTCGGCCCCGCGCAGTTCCGCGAGCACTTCCGAAAAAGGAATCTCCGCCGCGTGAACTTGTCTCGGTATCGGTTGCGGCATCAATACGCCGACCAGAACGATCGCTGCCGATGCCACTAAGGCGGCCAGTCCGCGCATGGCCAGAGTCATCATGGGAGTGCTCCTCTTGGGACTGCGACGACCTGAGTCGTCGCTTTTCAAAACGCAGGGATTGCCAGAACGGGCATCTGTCGGTGACTCGACGTTGTTTGAAAAGCGGTGACTTGGGTCACCGCAATCCAAATAGGCCGCAGCCGATTGATCGCGCAGCGCGTTGAGCCGCTCGCGATCCGGCGCGGGAATGTCGGCGTCCACGGTTCGCAGCAATTGTGCGATCCGTTCTTCGTCTCGGTCGTGGGAATTGTTTTGTGTCATGTCTTCGAGTTCCGCGCTCGTAGTGACCGCATTCATGCGGTCGTGATCTACGCGGTCGTGTTCCCGACCCGATGAATCGGGTCACTACGAGCGGCCAGTGATTCAAACATCTCCCGGAACTCCCGCCGAGCGCGGGCCAGTTTCGATTTGATCGCTTCGACTGACCCGCCGAATCGGCGAGCCAAGTCGTCCAAGCTTTGGTCGTCGAGGTACTTCGCTGTCAGCAATGCCGCGTAATCGGTCGATAACTCGGCCAAGATGCCACGCACGAGCTCCGCCAGTTCACGCTGCTCGCACAATGCTTCCGCCGATGCGGTTCCCTCCCACCACTGCCGCAGTTCGATGGCTCCCGCTTCCGCAAGCTCACGAACGCGTTCGATCTTTCCGCTTCGCCGCCAATGGGCCGCCGCTTGGTGATGAGCGATCCCCGCCAGCCAACTCCACAACGAGCCGCGACTGCCATCGAACTGCCGTGCGGAACGGGCCGCCGCCAAGAACGTTTCTTGGACAACATCCGCGATCTCGCTCGATTGCCCGCCGACCAACCGACCGACATACCGCCAGACATCCGCGCTGTATCCGTTGTACAGCGCGGTCCAAGCATCTCGGCTGCCATCCCGCAAACCGCGGATCACGGCAAGTTGGTCAGGCTCGTCCAGCAAGAGGATGTCTCGTGGGGCAAGGCGAACGGTCAGAGAGGAATTGTCGAGAGACGTCGCGAGGTGTCGCGCAAATCCTGAAAAATTGCGATTTGATGGAAGGCTGCCACGCCGAGGCTGCGTTTCAACAACTCACGAGAGTCTCGCCTGAGACCTGTCCCCATTCGCGATCCACTTAATTCGCGCGGCCCCCAAAACACGATTGCCGCGCGAATTAAGTGGAGCGCGAATGAACCGCAAAACGGAACCATTCAAAAAGACGCTCGTCGCTCAAGGAATCACGCCACTCGCGAGACGCTGCCATGCGCCGCGTAGCAGAATCGCTTCGACGGAACCGGGAAACGTCACTCCCTCGAACGGGGACCAGCCACATTTGGTGAAGAGATCTTCGCGGCGAATGGTCTGCGGCCGCGCGAGATTCAGAACGGTCAGCGAGGCTGTGTAGCCCGGCTCGATGTGGCCGAAGCGAAGTGGAGCACAGTACGGATTCACGAACTCGCCCGGCTTTGCCGAGCAAAACGTGGCGACTTGCTCCGGCGCGAATCCTTGTTTCACGATCAGCCACGTCACGAACGCGCCATAGGTGTCCAAGTGCGGCTGACCGGAGACGCCGCGCGCCTTCTCTTCGAGCGTGTGCGGCGCGTGATCGGTCGCGAGGTAATCGAGCGTCCCTTCGCGCAGCGCGGCGAGCATCGCCAGTCGATCGTGGACGGCTCGCAGCGGCGGGTTCATTTGCATCAGGCCACGATTGGCGTCGGTGATATCGGACTCGTCGTAGTAGAGATGATGCGGAGTCACCTCGGCGGTGACTCGCAGTCCACGCGCCTTCGCCGCGCGGATCAATGGAATGCCGGCACCGACCGAGTAATGACACAGTTTTCCGGTGAGGTCGTACTTCTCGATCATTTGCAGTGCGAACGATGTGGCCGAGACTTCGCATTCCGGCGGCCGGCGTTGCTCGTGAGTCGGCGCGGTTCGGTGCAGATCCATCAACTCCGGATCTTCGCAATGGAAGCTGACCGCTTGCCCGCGATACGCCGCCAGCGTTGCATCGAGATCGCTGAGCTTGCGAAAGAACAGCTCGCCGACGCTCGGTCCCATGTAGACCTTGTACGGCACCGCTGTCGTCAACGGCTGCGTCCCCGGCCCGATGCCAGCATAAAGCGTGATGTGAATCGGTACGTCGCGACGTCGCACGACCTCTTGCTTGGCGGCGTAGGATTCATCGTCGATCGGCGGCACGTGATTGTTCGGCATGTCGGCGACATGCACGACTCCGCCATGCACGGCCGCTCGCGCGGTGGTTGAGAAATCTTCCTTGTGAGATTCGTGGCCGCTGACGTCATCGCGCGCGTGGATGTGGATGTCGCCAAAGCCGGCGAAGATCAGGCAATCGTCCGAGAACGTTCTGTCGGCGACTCCCAAATGCGGGCCGACTTCGACAATGCGATCTCCCTCGATCCGGATTTGGCCGGAGACAATGCGTTCGGGACTGACAATGCGGCCGGCGATCAGCATGAGAGAGTTCCGGTGGGCCAAGGGGTCGGGAGTCTTTTTCAGGTCGGCGTTTGAGTTCTGGGCACTTCGGAAGTCGAGACACGCCGACC
>CAMDEA010000073.1 GCA_945893045.1 Planctomyces sp. SH-PL62 | reverse complement strand
TCCACCTGCTCCCGAACCGCTGGCATCAACAACTCGGATTTCACTTGTGGGACATCATCCATGATCGACTCCAGAAAGAGGTTCCGAACATTTTCAACCTCATTCTGACAACTCTGTATTCATCGCGCCAGGCAAAATTGGCACACCCCGTATAGTCTCCTCGTCGCAACTTGGCCTGCCGATGCTGGTCGTCGTACTGGGAGTTTGCTGATGTCTTCTGATCCTCTGGATGACGTGCGTTCCGACGCTTCCGCGAATTCAGCCTCGAAAGCCGCGTCGTGGCTCTTGTGGTTGCTGCATCCGAAGGTGGCGATTCCGCTGGTGCTGATCTTGGCGCTGTTTTCAGCTCCGCTGGTCTATCGTTCGATCCGGCTTGCGAAGGTGCCGCCTGCGGACGAACCATTCGACACCAAGTCCGTGCTGGAGTTCGTGGTCCCCGACGCCGACAACGCCTTCGTCGAGTACCGGGTCGCGAGTACCCTGCACGTCGACTATGTTGCGGCTCCCGGAGACTCCAACCCACCGCGCGGGTTGTTCGAGGACTGGGAACACGCGACGACGTCGGAGCGAAAGTGGCTCGACGCAAACCGGCCGTTCATGGCACTCTGGCGAAAGGGGACGGCCAAGCCGGACGCTCAGTATTTCCGAGCCAGCGAAGTGACCGCCGAAACGCTCATTCCGGCAGTTCAAAAGTCACGGGAGTTTTCGCGGCTCGTGCGGTTGGAGTCATCGCGACTGCTCGTTGAAAGGAAGACCGAGGAAGCGTGGGACTGGTTGCGGGCCAGCTTTCGTATGAGCCGGCAGCTCGGTCGTCATGGCCCGATCATCGAGCGGCTTACGGGAATCGGGGTGCATGCACAAACGGCTGAAGGCATGGTGCAGTGGGCGAACGACCCGCAAGTGACCGCTAACCTGCTGCGTCGCGCGATGCGGGAATTGTCAGACGATCAGAAGCGCACGCCTCCGCTCTCCGCGTGTTTGCAGACGGAGTATCTCTCGGTGATGGCGACGTGGAGGTCTCTGACGTTCGGCCCGGCGAACGCGACACTGAACCGCCTCACCGGCGAGTCGGAACTCAACGAGCGGATCTTTCGGCATGTCTTTGCCAACTGGCTCAGTCAAGCCGATCTGCCTCGGAACCAACGCACGAAGACATTGCCAGGACTATTTGTGTTTGAACCGGCTCCAGCAAACGTCAAAACGCAACCTTCCGCCAACGAAGTCAGCGGCTACGTTCACGAGTCGGTCATGGCAGCGCTGCTCGTCCCGTCTGGTCAGGGAACCTTCACGGCCACCGACCGCGAGGCCGCGCGAGACACCGTGCTGCTCACGGTGTTGGCTCTGGAACTCTTCGCGCGGGAGCACGGGCATTATCCGGAGAAGTTGGATGAGCTGGTCCCCGACTTCTTACCGGCGGTTCCCGAAGACAATCACGCGCCGCCGAAGACGGCACTTCGATATCAGCGTGATGCGGACGGAGCGTTGATCTACAGCGTCGGCGACAACGGCACGGACGACGGCGGGCTGTTCGAGAAGGCCGAGGATATCGGCTATCGAATTGGACCGCCGAAAAAGTAGACCAGTCACTCCGTGACTGGACAATTCGAGTCACGGAGTGACTCGTCTACTTTCACACCCTCGAACAGCCGGCTGCCGATGCGCACCAGCGTTGCACCTTCTTCAATCGCGACGGCGAAGTCGCCACTCATGCCCATCGACAATTCGGTCAGCTTCACATGCGGAGCCGCTCGCGCCGCGAGTGCGTCGCGAAGCTGTCGCAAAGCACGGAACACTCGCCGAGCGCTGGTGAGGTCATCCGCCAAAGGAGCCATCGTCATCAGACCGGCGACGTCGACATTCGGCACGGCTTGGATGGCGTCCCATTGCTCGGTCAGCTCTGAGACCAAGAGGCCATCCTTCGAAGCTTCGCCGGACACGTTGACCTCCAGCAGCACGCGCGGACGCAGCGACAGTTCGGCGGCGAGCGCCGAGATCCGTTCCAACAGCCGCAGGCTATCGACCGAGTGAATCAGGACAGTCCGGGGCAACACCGGCTTGACCTTGTTGCGCTGCAAGTGCCCGATCATGTGCCAATGCACTTCGCAGGGGAGTTGCTCCGAGCGTTCCAACAGTTGTTGGGGCCGACTCTCACCGAGATTGCGAACGCCCAACTCGATCAGACGCCGAATCCATACCAGCTCGGTGTACTTCGTCACGGCGACCAACGTGACCTCGTCCGGCGAGCGACCAGCACGCGAACAAGCGGCCGCGATTTCCGCAGTCACGCGTTGCAGATTGTCAGCCAAGCGGTCAGTCATGCGCGGCATTCTGAGCCCCCCAGCGACGGCCGACAACGTATTGACCCTTCGGCGACGACCTGAATAGAGTCCACCGCGTCTCTCGGATGCAGCTTCTGTCCGAAATTCTTTCTGTGCAGGATCGCGAAACATGCGACGAATCATTGCTGTTGTCTGTGGGATCGCGGCTGGTTGGGCCGGCCTTTCGGCGTCGATCGGTCAGGCTCAGCCGCCGGTCAACAAATATGGCTTCAACCAGATTGCCGCGGTGCAGACCACTGGTGACGAACGGGCGAGCCAATCCAACCTGTGGGTTTTGGAAGTTCAGTTCAAATCGCTCCGGCAAGTCCGTTTGCTGCTGCCGGACCCGAAGACCGGTGAAGAGCGGGACGAGATCATCTTGTACCTGGTCTACAAAGTCGTGAACCGTGGCTTGGGAGAATCCAAAGAGGAATCCGATACCAAACCCACGAACTCGTTCGATGCCGAACGCACGCCGACTCAGTTCGTCCCGGAGCTGACGCTCATCACCCAGGATGGCCCGAACAAGATCTACGCGGACTCGCTGGTTCCTGTGGCCGAGAAAATCATTCGCAAGCGAGAACAAGACGAAGGGCACCTGCCCGCCGGTGCCGTGCTGAAGAACTCGGTGAAGATCGAAGGCGCGATTCCGGAAGAGTCGCTGCCCGATGCGGAGAAGAAGAATGAGAAGGCGCTGTATGGCGTCGCAATGTGGCGCGGCGTCGATCCGAAGGCCGACCGCTTCTCGATCATGCTGGCGGGATTCTCCAACGGCTACAAACTGGTGCGTGGTCCCGTCCCTTACCAGACACTCTTGGACCGAGCCAAAGAGAACAAGCTGACGTTCTCCGACCAAATCTGGAACGGCAAATCCGACTGGAAAGCCGCCTCCGAAACGTACAACCTGTTCGACGAAAAGAAGCCCGGTCCGCCCGACCCCGACGCCAGCATTTGGTTTTATTCGACGACCTACGACCGAGTGACCACTGATGAAGAGAAGCCGATGATCTGGCGCAAGACGTTGCTCCAGCGATTCTGGCGGCCGGGTGATGAATTCAACCGACAGGAAAAAGAATACCGCTTCGTCGGAGATCCCGAATGGATCTATCAGCCGGACGACATTCACATCCCGATCGTCGGCCCATCGGTCCCGATCACCGCCGCCAAGAAGCCCGCAGTTAATGACGCGGGCGACCAAGTCAAATAAACGTCTTTCAAAAGTTGTTGCGGTTGAGTTGAGTTTTGAAGTCAACAGTTGGACCGCTAATCGACGCTAATGATCGCTAATTCGGACGGTCGTTCGGAAACCCATTCGCGACGATGAGCGTCCATTAGCGGTTTGTGTTTTTCATTCGGCAAAGGTCAGCCGCGGAGCGATCGAAGCTCATGCACCAGAAATTCCATCCGCAAAACCGTGACCTGATCGTCAACATCAACGGCCGGCTGGTGCATCGCGATCAAGCGGGAGTCAGTCCGTTCGACTCCGTCGTGCAAGGTGGCGACGCGGTGTGGGAAGGACTGCGGTTGTACTCCGGCCGCATCTTCAAACTGCATGAGCATCTCGCTCGGCTGCGCGGTTCGGCCAAGGCGCTGGCATTCGTACAGATTCCGACGGACGACGAAATCATCGAGCAGGTTTGCCGCACGCTCGATGCGAATCAGATGTTCGACGGCGTTCACATCCGGCTGACGCTGACGCGCGGAGTGAAATACACGTCGGGCATGGACCCGCGATTGAACACCGTCGGCCCGACGCTGATCGTGCTCGCCGAACACAAGCTGCCGGTCTACGACAAAGCCGGATTGAAACTGATCACCAGCAGCGTGCGCCGTTTTCCGCCCGACTGCCTGGACCCGAAGATTCATCACAACAATTTGATTCAGTCGATCCTCGCCAAGCTGGAAGCCAACCGCGCGAATGCCGACGACGCGCTGATGCTCGACCTGCGTGGCTTCGTCGCCGAGACCAATGCGACGCACGTCTTCATCGTCGATCACGGCGAAGTCATCACCAGCCGCCTGGTCGCCTGCCCGGAAGGGATCACGCGGGCGACGGTGCTCGACCTCTGCCGCTTGCACAACATCCCGCATGCCGAACGGGATCTCTCGCTGACCGAGGTCTATCGCGCCGACGAAATGTTCTGCACCGGCACGATGGGTGAGCTGGCCGCTGTCGTGGACGTCGACGGCCGCATGATCGGCGACGGCCAACTCGGCCCAATGACCCGCCGGCTCAGCGAGTTGTTCGCCGAACTGACTCGTAACGAGGGGGTGCGTCTGATCGCGACGCCAACGGTGATCGTGTAGGTGAATCGACGTCCGCCCAATACTGCTGACGTCATGAGCGGGACGGCGCTAGCCTGGATTATTCATGGCCGCGATGTAACCCGAAGCGTAAGCGAGGGAGTGAGTGATGACTCCCTCGCTTACGCTTCGGGTTACATCGCAGCACGCTGCTCTCCCCAATGAGTGGGCCATGAATAATCTCGGCTAGTCGCCGGTGACAGCGAGTGGCAGCGAGGCGCGTCTCTTCGATTCACCGGCGGCTAGCGCCGTGCCGCTCAGTTTTGGTGACGGTTCCGGTCGTAGCGTGCCTGCGTGAGCGGTCCTAGAATCCGCCCCGCTATGAGCCACCCCACCTCGAATTTGCCGGCCTTTGAAACGCTGACGATCGTCGGCGTTGGGTTGTTGGGCGGCTCGATTGCACGCGCCGCGAAGCAGCGCGGACAGGTGCAACGAGTGATCGGCGTCGGTCGCAGCGCGGCTCGATTGGAGCAAGCGCGGCAGACCGGACTGATCGACGACATCCAGACGGATCTGCTTCAAGCCGCGGCGCAATCCGATTTGATGGTCTTCGCCACGCCCGTGGATTTGATCGTGCCGGGCGTGCGCGAAGCGGCGTCGATGTGCCGGCCCGGAACGCTCATCACAGATGTGGGCAGCACGAAATCTCACCTCTGCCGAGAATTGGCGACCGGACTCCCCAAGGGGCTCAGCTTCGTCGGTTCGCATCCGCTGGCGGGATCGCACCTGCAAGGTTGGGAACACGCACGCGCCGACTTGTTCGAGGGCCGGGTCTGTGTCGTAACGCCCATCGAATCTTCATCGCACGACACGGTCTCGCGACTGACCGCGTTCTGGCAAGCGATCGGGATGTCGGTCCTGGAAATGACTCCGGAAGCCCACGACAGCGCGTTGGCTCAGAGCAGTCATGTGCCACATGTGGTCGCGTCGGCTTTGGCGCAAACATTGGCGGACGAGAACCGTTCGTTGGCGGCGACCGGCTTTGCCGATACGACGCGCATCGCCGCTGGCGATCCGCAAGTCTGGGTGCCGATCCTGATGGACAATCGCGATGCAGTGCTGGCTCGGTTGGATGAGTTCTCAGCAAAGGTTGCCGCGTTTCGCGATGCGTTGGCTCGCGGTGACGCCGACGAACTCCGCCGCCTGTGGGAACGGGGCAAGGCGATTCGAGAACAACTGCAAGTCCGCCGCGTCGCCGAGTGACCGCGAAATCACGCCACTGGGCTTGTCCCAGTGGTTCCCGCGCTCTGCAGCTACGGACAAGCCAACTCGCACTCCAAAGCCGTAGCTGCAGAGCGCGGGAATCACCCCGACAAGCGGGGTGGCGTGATGTCGGGATTAGAAACTTCCGTCAAACGCTTTGGCGGAATCGACGACTCCGGCCTTGAGTGCTCCACCTTCCACGAGTTGTTCGGCCAACGTCGTCCAGCGCTCGGCGGTCATCTCGCCCAGACGATCGGGCGCGGTGAGACCCGCTTCGCAGAGCGGCTTCAGCGTGCGCGTGCCGAACGCGAGGATCTCTAAACCCATCTCTTTGTTGAGCGAATGAATGTGCTCGTTGGTTTTCTCAGGCTCATCGAGATACTTCCGCCAGCCGAGCCGGCAGGCAGCCACCATGCGGCGGACGAGTTCCGGTTGCTGCTCAATGACTTCGGCCCGCGTGATGAGCACGCTGGTGTAGGGATTGAAGCCGAGGTCCGAGACCATCAGGTTGAGCGGATCGCCCCCTCTTTCTTCGGCGAGAAACGGCTCACTGAAACTGTAAGCCTGCTGGCCCAGCCGTTCGTCTTCCAGGAACGGAGCGACGCTGCCGGCATACGGCACGATTTGGACGTTGGTCAGCGGCAACCTCTTCTTCAGGTAGCCGAGAAATGACTGATTCACATTGATCGCCAGCGTCATCTCTTTCAGGTCGTCGAACTTGGTGATTCCCGATTTCTTGTGGACCATGATGCAGCGCGGGCTTTGCTGGATTGGAGCGAAGATGGCGACGACGTCTGCCTCTTGAGCACGTTGCAGCAAGACTTGGTCGGCGTTCGTGACTCCGAATATCACCTTGCCGCTGGCGACATTCTGAATCACCGGCACGCCGGGTCCGCCGGGAACAATCTTCACTCGCAGTTGGCGTTCGGCGAACAGGCCGTGGACGTCAGCCGCATAGAAACCGCCGTGCTCCGCTTCGGGCAGCCAGTTCAGCGCGAGTTCCACGTCGTCGATCGGCTTTGCCTTCGGTGCGACGGCGTTGGCGGGATTCGTCGGCGAATCTTTCGGAGGAGGGGTTTGATCCGACGAGCAACCGCTGAAGACAAACACTCCGGTCCACAGGCAACCGCACAGGAACAGCAAACGTCGCATGGCAATCCTTTTCGTTTTCGTTCTTCTCGAGTGATGAGTGGCTGGACGGGAATGGTTTGTTGTTGCTTCTGTGTTCCATCCGTGTGTGAGTTCCAATCCGTGTGCGAAGTGTGTTCGTCGCTTTTTGACCGCGCTTCGCACACGGATTGGAACTCACACACGGATGAAGACAGGCCGAGCTAGCTTCGGCGGGCGGACTATATTCGCGGCGTCCTCCCGGAATCACGCCCGGCCTCTTAGAATCCCGCGACGACTTTGTTGCGTTGTTGTTCATTTCAGCTCACCACGGATGGACTGCGCTCATGTTTTCCGAACGTGATTTCTCTGCGGACGTCGAATTCTCCAAGCTGCTGCTGCGCGATAGCGATGTGGATCTCACGGTGGTCGCGCTGGAGATTGCTCGTGATGCAAATCCGTCGTTGCAATTCGAGGAGACGCTGAATTGGATCGCGGCCCGCGCGGCGGAGTTGTCCGGCCGCGCTGCCGCCGCGTGGTCCGAAGCGGACTCGTTGCGAGCGCTCAGCACGCTGTTGGCGGACACGTGTGGGCTGATGGGGGACGAAGAGGCGTATCAACTCCCCGAAAGCAGCTATCTGCCGGACGTGATCGCACGCAAGCGCGGCATCCCGATCAGCCTCTCGATTTTGTACATGGCGGTCGCGCGAGCGATCGGCCTCGACCTGCAAGGCGTCGCCGCACCACAACACTTCCTGACCAGGTTCGACGGCATCGAGGGGACGATCTACCTCGACCCGTTCGTCGGCGGCCGGATGATGGATCGCGACGAAGTTCTGCACTTCCTCCACGAAATCACGAACATGCCGGAGTCGGAGCTCAAGCCGTGTCTCAAGCCGGCGGACTCGCGAGCGATCGTGATTCGGATGCTCAACAATCTGAAAGTGCTGCACGCCAAACACGAAGACTGGTCGGCCGCATGGCGTGTGCAAGAACGCCTCGTCGCGCTCAAGCCGGCCAGCTATGAGGAACGCCGCGATCTGGCTTTCATCGCCATGAAATCGGAACGGACTCAGGAGGCGATCGACTTGCTGGAAGACTGCCTCGCCGAGTGCCCGTCCAGTCAGACGGCTCTGTTGGAGCAGCATCTCGACGAAGCGAAACGGCAACTTGCACGGTGGAACTGATGCCTGGCCCCAAGCAACGCAATCTGTTCGCCGCCGAACCGCTGGAGCCGGAACTGAAACCGTGGGATCGCGCGGCCGCCGCGGACTTGTGGGTTGCACGCATCGTGGTGAATCGCCCGCTGGAGACGCCGTTTGATTATCTGGTCCCCGATGCTCTGCGCGAGCACTTGAAACCAGGGATGCGCGTGCGTGTGCCATTTGGCAGCGGACACCAGCGACTCGTTGGATACTGCGTCGAAGTCGGACCGTTCAGCGACTTGATCGGGCCGGAGCGGTTTAAGAACGGCCAACCGCCGAAGCTCAAATCGTTGGACGAGGTCTTGGATCGCGAGCCGCTGCTGTCGCCGCGCATGCTGGAACTGACGCGCTGGATCGCCGAACGCTATCTCTGCGGCTGGGGGCAGGTACTCGATGGTGTTGTCCCGGCCGGCGTGAAGAAGCAGGCCGGTACTCGCGAGATCCTGTTTCTCACAACAGCAGCCGGAGTCTGCGAGACGCTCGGCGAACGGAAACTCGGAGCCAAACAAAAGACGGTGCTCGAAGTGCTGTGCTCGGCGGGACGGCCGATGCGGATTGATGAACTCGCCGAGTCGGCCGATTGCGGTGTTGGCGTCATCAACGCGCTGCGAGATAAGAATCTGGTCTCGGCAATTCGTCAGCGAACCGAGGCGTTCGACGGCGACTTCGCACCGACGACACGACAGCCGGATCTCACGTTGAATCTTGAGCAGAAGAACGTGCTCGACTCAATCCTGTCCGAAGTCCGAGCCGCTCGGCATCGCACGATCCTGCTGCGCGGAGTCACCGGCAGCGGCAAGACCGAGGTCTACATTCAGGCGATTCGCGAAGTCGTCAGCTACGGCCGGCAAGCGATCGTGCTGGTCCCGGAAATCAGTCTCACGCCGCAGACGATCCGCCGTTTCCGCTGCCGCTTCGACAGCGTCGCCGTCCTGCACAGCCATCTGAGCGACTCCGAACGGCACTGGCACTGGCAGCGCATCGCCAGCGGACAAGTCCAAGTGATCGTGGGCGCTCGCAGCGCGGTCTTCGCTCCGACACCGCACCTCGGAATCATCGTGATCGACGAAGAGCACGAAACCTCATTCAAGCAAGAAGAGACACCGCGCTATCACGCTCGTGAAGTCGCCCGCGAACGGGCACGCCTGGAAGGCATCCCGCTGCTACTCGGCTCGGCAACCCCAACGCTGGAAAGCTGGTGGCGTGCAACCACGTCCGGCCGATCGCCGGAAGCCGACTGTAGCCCGACCCCTTGTGGGTCGGTCGATCCGGGATTTTCTTCGAGTCCCCCAGGCCACAAGGGCCTGGGCTACAGGGATTCCGAACTGCTGTTGTGCATCCCCGACGACCTCCTGCTCACCATCACCAACCGTGTCGCCAAACTGCCGCTGCCTCCGGTCTCGATCGTAGACACTCGCAACGACCCGTATGTCACGCGCGGCGAAGCGATCGGCCGGGCTCTCGGCTCACAGATGCAGCAGGCTCTCAGGGACGACGGGCAAATCATCCTGTTCTTAAACCTGCGCGGGTTCGCGCCGACCGTGTGGTGCAAAGCCTGCCGCGAGACGATCCGCTGCCCGCATTGCGACATCACACTGACGTTTCACAAAGACAAGAACCGCGTGCGCTGTCATTCGTGCGACTACGAAGCCGATCCACTGACGCAATGTCCGAAGTGCGGACATCCGGGGGTCTATTACTTCGGCATCGGAACTCAGAAGCTCGAACAGGAAGTGAAGGCGAAGTTCGGCAAATCGACCTGCCTCCGCATGGACAGCGACACGATGAAAAGGCACGGCAGCCACGACGAAGCGCTCGAACGCTTTCGTCTGGGCGAGGCGAAGATCCTGCTCGGCACGCAGATGATCGCGAAGGGACTCGACTTCCCGAACGTGACACTGGTGGGGGTCATCAACGCCGACACGCTGCTGTACTCGCCCGATTTGCGAGCGGCAGAACGAACCTTTCAATTGATCGCCCAAGTCGCCGGCCGCACCGGCCGTTCGGAGCGTGGCGGCCGAGTCATCGTGCAGTCCGCGAACCCCTCCGAGCCGGCGATCGCGCTGGCCGCGCAACACGATTATCTCAGCTTCGCGGCGCTCGAACTGCGTCACCGTCGCGAGGCGAATGCTCCCCCGTTCCGTTCGCTAATTCGGATCATCCTGCGCGGCGCGGTCGAGGATCGTGTCAAACAAGAAGCTCTCGCAATGGCGGCCTTGTTGCGTGCGACGGCCGAACGACTCGCGCTGACCGTGCGACTCCTTGGACCCGCGCCGTGTCAAATCACCAAGCTACGCGACCTGTGGCGGTTTCATCTGCAAATCTCGGCCGAGTCGTTCGAGACCGTCCGCGATCTCTGGCGCGCCGCCGCTCCGCAGATCACCCGCGTGTCAGACGTCGAATTTCAGATCGACGTCGATCCCGTCAACATGCGTTGAGCCGCGTCCATTCGTCGTCTCCTGCGATTCGATCGAAACGGACGGATGAATTCGGATTTCCGGTTTTCGGTTTCGGACTTAGACTCCCCGCCCTTTCAAGGAGCCCTTATGTCTGAACTTGCCACCGTGCCCAACGCTTTGCCACATGATCTGCGATTGATCCCGCACACTCCGGAATGGTTCGCTCGACTCAAGGACACGCTGGGAGAAGCCGCGTGCCGGCAATTGGGTTTGTTTGTCATCCCACCCGAATGGGTGCTGTCGGTCGTGATCCCGATCTACAACGAGAAGACGTACTGGCGAGCCTTGGTGGATCGGGTACGAGCGGTGCCGATTCGCAAAGAGATCGTGCTGGTCGATGATTTCAGCCGCGATGGGACTCGTGACGAGTTGCAACAGTTTCAGGCCGAGCTGGCCAATGCGACTCCCGATCCGTGGAACAGTTTTCAATTCGCCTATCACGAGAAGAACCGCGGCAAGGGAGCTGCCGTCCGCACCGGCTTTCAAACGGCGACGGGCGATGTGGTCCTCATTCAAGACGCGGACTTGGAATACAACCCTGACGAGTATCCGCGTCTGCTGGGGCCGATCGTCGATGGCAAAGCGGACGTTGTGTTTGGCAGCCGTTTCCTCGGCGATCAGCCGCATCGCGTCTTGTATTTCTGGCATTACCTCGCCAACAAGTTTCTGACGACGCTGTCGAACTGCTTCACCAACCTCAACCTGACCGACATGGAGACGTGCTACAAAGTCTTCACACGCGAAGTCATTCAACAGATCGCACCGAAGCTGCGGCAGGATCGCTTCGGGTTCGAGCCGGAGATCACCGCCAAGGTCGCCCGCCGCCGCTTCCGGGTTTACGAAATGTCGATCAGTTACTCTGGCCGGACTTACGAGCAAGGCAAGCACATCGGCTGGAAAGACGGGATCAAGGCGCTGTACTGCATCGTCCGCTACGGGCTGTGTGATTGACTGTAGACCGGACGCCTACGTCCGGTCGTTCGCTTGTTCGGACGTAGGCGTCCGAACTACTCAGAGCTCCTGCGACGGCCCGTCTCCGTTGGCCATGCTGCCCAGCGCGGTGAGCACGAAGATATTCATGTGCTCGGAGCAAAACTTGACGGCCCCATCCGCGAGACCGAGAAACGCTCCACGTTGATGACTGCTGCCAGGCTCCTCGAAATGCTTGCCGTTGATCCCCACGCAACCGTCGCTGCAGGTGCTGAAGTGGGTCGAGGAAGCTCCGACCGCCCAGCCGTCCTGGCTGGTGCGATGATCGAGAGGAACGCCGGACGGCCCAACCAGCCGCTGCACTTCGCCGATCATGACTGTGTGTGAGGTACCGTCTTTGACATTCGCCAACGATGTCTTGCCGTTGACCCAAAAGATTCCTCTGCACGGCGACAGCGGGCGGCGACCGGTGGCGACCATCCAACTTTCATGATCGCCGCAGTTGTGATAGCCGTTGCAGCCACCCAAGCTCCCGCCGTAGTCCGTACCGCCAGCGGTCCAATTTTGAAACATGATGGCTACGTCTTCTCCCCGGACTTCGGAGCGACGTGACGGGCAATAGAACAGCGGAATGTTCCGCTTGGCAACCGCCGCGTTTCCGAGCACGCTCTGCGACCAATTCCATTGCTTGAAGACATTATTTTGTTCCAGTTGCGGCAGGATTCGCAACATCCAACTGGTGCCGTGCATTCCACTCGACGCACTGACCGCTTCGCCCCAGGTATCAACCGCTCCGAAGCCGACCCCCGATCCGCAGATAACGACTGAGCTCGGCGGCGAGACGGCGATCGAGCCAGGTGGAAAGACCAGATGCGATTCGTGGTAGTTGTGCAGCGCGAGACCAATCTGTTTGAGATTGTTCTGGCACTGAGTGCGCCGCGCGGCTTCGCGAGCATTCTGCACGGCTGGCAGCAGCATCGAGACCAGAATGCTGATGATCGCCATCACCACCAGCAGCTCGATCAGCGTGAATCCCGTTTGTCGGCGCGACATCAGTGACATGATCCCTCTCCTCGTTTGGCGAGCGGGGCGGCGTCAGCCCAATGGCACTCACTTTGGAAAGTAGCAGGCACATTCCATGTGCCGTCAGCCTGAGTACCGCCGACAGCACATGGAATGTGCCTGCTACTTTGACGCCGCTCCGCTCGTCTGCCTGGCCCGCGATTGGGATTATGAGCAGCCGCTCGGACAGTTGTCAGCGCACCAAAAGCAACAGGCCGAGCAAACTTTGCTCGGCCTGTTGGCTTTTGAATGACCAGAGGGTCAATCGTTACTTGGCCTTCTTCGCGGGCTTCTTACCAGCAGCGGCCTTCGTGGACTTCTTCGCGGTCTTCTTTGCAGCAGCCATAGTCACTACTCCTTTGTGGTGGGTGCCGAGAACTTTGGCCGACCCTCTGGCACCCAGAATTGAGGGGCGGCGTTCAGGATTCACTCCGTTGATCCGTGGCTTCCAGACTGTTGACCTAACCTCGTCACAAGTTCTGGAAGCGGCTGAGCACTTGAGGTCATCAATCTGCGTGCGGCTTGTACGCGGTTTGGAAAAAGTCGTCAATCCCATCTTCTTGCTCAGCAAGCCGTTGACGATCTGACGCCCGGCGCAACCCGGTTTGAAATGTCCCTACAGTTTCGACGTAAGACCGTGATGATCATGAAGACTTTTGGGGTGGTTGCGATTTTTTTAGCCAATCTGCCGCGAGGCTAAGTGGGCAGACTCATGATGGCTGCAAACATCTTCAAGACTGCTCGGTGACGACGTCGAACAATCTGGCGAACAGGCGGCATCACATGCTTCCCGTCGCCAAGTCTCTGCGTGAGAATCCTCCGCCGTTTCAATCTCGTCGTTCGTTCTCTGATGGATCACTTTGAAAAGGTTGTTTGATGTTTGAGAAAGTCACTGCCGCGCCGCCTGATGCGATTCTGGGTTTGACCGAAGCGTTCAAGAAAGACCCGCGACCGGACAAGGTCAATCTCAGCGTCGGCATCTTCAAAGATGATCAAGGCCGCACTCCGGTCTTGAAGTGTGTGAAAGAGGCGGAGCGTCGGTTGCTCGAAGCGGAAGCGACGAAGACGTATCTGAGCATCGAAGGCTCACCGGAATACGGCCGCGCCGTCCGCGAATTGATGTTCGGAGCCGATCATGAAGTCGTCCGCTCCAACCGAGCCTGTACGGCTCAATGTCCCGGTGGTACCGGCGCGTTGCGTGTGTCGGCCGACTTTCTCAAGAAGTTGTTTCCGTCCGCGACCGTGTGGTTCAGCACGCCGACATGGCCGAATCATCAAGGCATCTTCAAGTCAGCAGGCTTGAACGTCGCCGCCTATCCCTACTTTGATGCCGCGAAGAACAGCCTCGACTTTGACGGCCTGTTGTCGGCTTTGAAATCCGTGGCGGCTGGCGACGTCGTCTGCCTACACGGCTGCTGTCACAACCCCAGCGGAGTCGATCCGACTCCGACACAATGGGGGGCCATCGCTGATGTGTTGGCCGAACGTGGAGCGCTGCCGTTGCTCGACTTCGCCTATCAAGGCTTTGGTCGTGGATTGAAGGAAGACGCGGCCGGCTTGTTTGCGTTGGCTCGGCCGGGGGCGGAGTTGCTGATCGCCAGTTCGTTCTCCAAGAACTTCGGCTTGTACAACGAACGAGTCGGTGCGTTGACTCTGGTCGCGAAAGACTCAGCCGCTGCGGAAACGGCGCTGAGCCAGATCAAGTCGTGCGTCCGCACCAACTACTCGAACCCGCCGTCGCACGGCGGAGCGATCGTTGCCACGGTGCTGGGGGACTCGGCGCTCAGACAGCAATGGAACGAGGAACTTGCCGCCATGCGAAATCGGATCAGCGGCATGAGATCGCTGTTCCAGAAAACGATGGAAAGTCGAAAGACGGGCCGCGATTGGTCGTTCATCACGCAGCAGATCGGGATGTTTTCGTTCTCTGGCCTGAAGCCCGAACAAGTCGATGCCCTCCGCGAGAAGCATGGCATCTATTTCGTGCGAGACGGCCGTATCAATGTCGCTGGAATGAACGCCGCTTCGATGGATCGCCTCTGCGACGCCATCGTGTCTGTGCTGTAAATCTCGTAGCCACACTCGCCAGAGTGCGGGAAAACTTTCCCATGACCCACGTTCTGGCGAACGCGGTTACGTCGCTTGCAAACAAACCGAGGCTTCCCATGAACCGCCGCCAGTTCATTGCCGCGCTCGGTCTGGTTGCGCTCAGAAATTCCGCAAGCGGTGCGGACGAACCTAAGCCGTCGCTCTCCGGCCCGGCGGTCGGCAAGGAAGTGCCGTCGTTCTTCGTGCGAGCGATCACCGGCCCGCAGATGAATCGGTCGGTCTGTTTTGTTTGCCGCAATGGAGATCGTCCTGTCGTCATGGTCGTGATGCGGCGGTTGGAAGCCGGATCGTACGTGGTGCTCAAAGCGGTCGATGAACTGGTGGATCGCCGCCGCGCGGATGGATTGCGGGCGTTTGGCGTCATGCTCAGCGATGAACCGAGCAAAGTCTCGCCGCATTTGCAGACGGTCTCGTTCGATCAACAGCTCAACTTGCCGTTGGGAGTTGGGCCGGAAGCTCTGGCGGATCGGGACAGTTTGTGTATTGATCCCGTCGCCAGCGTGACGCTGGTGGCTTATCGAGATCGCAAAGTGGTTTGGACGTCCGCGTTTCGCTCGGCCGATTTGCGTGATGAACCGACACGATCGCGCCGCCTGCGCGAGGTTGCGGAGCTGACCGAATCGCTGCTGACGAAAACTCAATGAACGGCAATGTGAATTCTTGGCGAACACGCCACAGCGAATCGCGAACCGTCTTGACCCTCTGGGCGACCATAAATACTGTCCCGCCCCCCGTAGGTCAGCCCGCCAAGTCGGACTGACCGATTGCGTTTGTGGTCGGCCGTTCGGACAGCGGTGATCGCCACGAGCAATCAACCAGACTCGGAGAGACTGGCTTGCGGTGGAACATGCGAAAGGAATCGCTCATGCACTTGTTCTTTTCCGTCGGCGAGCCAAGCGGCGATCAACATGCCGCGCATCTGATTCGTGAATTGCAGCGGCGTCGGCCGGGGATTCGTTGCGTCGGATACGGTGGGGAAGAGATGCGGGCCGCCGGTTGCGAGCTGCACTATCGTCTGACCGACATGGCGGTGATGGGGATCTTCGTCGTCATTCCGCTGCTGTGGAGAGTTTTCAAACTGGTGCGGAGGGCGAAGCGGTACTTTGAAGAGCAGCGTCCCGATGCGGTGGTGATGATCGACTTCTCCGGCTTCAACTGGTTCATCGCGAAGTACGCCAAGCGAGCCGGCGTGCGCGTCATTTTTTATGTGCCGCCGCAACTGTGGGCCTGGAAGGAGAGTCGCATCGAGCGTATCCGCCGCAACGTGGATGACGTTCTTTGTTGTTTGCCCTTCGAGCCAGCTTGGTACGCCAAGCGAGGTGTGAGGGTTGAGTACGTCGGTCATCCGTTCTTCGATGAAGTCACCGAACATCGCCTCGACGAAGACTTCGTCGAAGGCTGGTCGTCACCGAAGCATCGCAACGTGGCGATCCTCCCCGGCTCGCGAGACAGCGAAGTGCGGCACAACTTTCCGAACATGGTCGAGGTCATGCGCCGGCTGCACGAACGGCATCCCAACGTCCGATTCCTGGTTGCGTGCTACAAAGAAAAGCACCGCCAATTTTGCAGCGCGCACTTGATGACGAAAGGGAGCCGCCTGCCGGTTCATCTGTTTGTCGGCAAGACGCCGGAGGTCATCCAAACCGGCGAATTCTGTTTGATGGTCTCCGGATCGGTCAGCCTGGAAGTGTTGGCACGCGGCAAGCCAGCCGCTGTGGTCTATTGGTGTGACTGGCTGACCTATCGGATCGGCCGCATCTTGGTGAAGGCGAAATACGCCTCGCTGCCAAACCTGTTCGTGGATCGCGAGGTCATGCCGGAGTTCATCTTCGTCGGTGGCCAAAAGAAATTGCTGACACCGCTGACCGAAGTCTTGCACGGTTGGCTGAGCGTGGACGAACGCCTGATCGCGGCACAGCATGAGATGGCCGAACTCCGCGAACGCTACGTCCAAACCGGAGCGACCCACCGCGTCGCCGAGTTCCTGCTCAATCGCTTGGCTCCGACCGAGACTCAGTTCGCCGCGAAGGCTGCCTGATCACAAATCACGCCGCCAAATAGGGTGGGACTCCGTCCCGACCCAATCGAAGCGCAGACGCGAATCGGCTCAAGACTCTTCGCGATTGGTCGGGACCGAGTCCCAACCTACGTGCTGCAACGTTTGAATCTTTGACGCATGACCGTGAGAATCCTGCTCGACAGCAATCGCTGTCTTCTCCGGAAACTCCTTGAGACCACATCATGATTCCAGAACGAAGATTTGCCGCCGCGCTCCCGTTGTGCGCGTCGGTGTTGTTGGCGGCGTGTTCTGCTGGCTGCGAGAAGTCCAACAGCGCCGCTGAAAAGCCCGCCGCTCCGCCGGTCAAAGTGGTGGTCGCTGCGCCGGCCGAACAAGAGGTGACCGACTTTCAAGACTTCACCGGGCGACTGGATGCGGTCGAGTCGATCGAGATTCGGGCTCGGGCCAGCGGGTATCTGATGAAGATCGCGTTTGATCCGAGCATCGAACTCGGTGCCGAAGTCAAAGCGGGCGACCTGCTCTTTGAGATCGACGAGCGGCCGTATCAGAACACACTGGCGTCGGCCGAAGCGCAGTTCGCGCAGGCCACAGCGCGGCAGAAAACGACGGCAGCCGAGTTGGCTCGAACAGAGGATTTGGTCACGAAGAAGGCCGCCACCGCTCGCGACTTGGAGCGGGATGTGGGGCAAAACGCTGAGGCCGTCGCCTCGATTCAAGTCGCCGCGGCGTCGATTGCTCAGGCGAAGCTGGATTTGGAGTTCGCGAAGATCACCGCTCCGATCAACGGACGCATCAGCCGGTCGATTCCCTCAGTCGGTGATCTGATCACTCCGACAACCGGGACGCTGACAAGCATCGTGTCGGTCGATCCGGTTTACCTCTATTTCGATATCGACGAGCCGACGTTGCTCAAGCTGCAACAGCTCGTGCGCGAAGGGAAACTCGAAGGACCGGAGAAGCGTGAGATCCCGTTGCTGATGGGGCTCGCGAACGAGACCGGGTACTCGTTCCCCGGGAAGCTCGATTACGTCGAGAACCGAGTCGATCCCAACACCGGAACGATGCGTGTCCGCGGTGTGTTCGCCAATCCGAAGCCGGAACGAGGTCCGCGATCGCTCGCCCCCGGCATGTTCGCGCGAGTCCGCTTGCCGCTGGGCGAACCGCACAAGGCGCTGCTGATTCCTGAACGCGCCATCGGCCGCGATCTCGTGCAGTCGTTCGTCTATGTCGTGAACGAGAACAACGAAGTCGTCTATCGCCGAGTCACGCTCGGCCGCCTGCAAGATGGGCTGCGTGTGATCACCGACGGCCTGCAAGCCAGCGAGCGAATCGTCACCAACGGCCTGCAACGTGTCCGTCCAGGAGCCAAGGTCGATCCTCAAACGGCTGCCGCAAAACCATGATTTTGTGTGCCATGATTTTGCCAACAAAATCATGGATCACAAAATCATGATGCGCATTCCTGAACGCTCAACGGAAATCGGTGACTCACATGCTCTCCAAGTTTTTTATTGATCGGCCAGTGTTCGCGATCGTCATTTCGCTGGTCATCGTCTTCGCGGGCGGGGCGGCGTTGCTGACGTTGCCGATTGCTCAATATCCAGAGATCGCGCCGCCGACGGTGTCGGTCTCGGCGGTGTATCCCGGAGCCAACGCGCGGGTCGTGCAGGAGACCGTGGCCGCGCCGATTGAGCAGGAGGTCAACGGTGTCGAGAACATGCTTTACATGTCGTCGCAGTCGACGAACGACGGCGGATACAACCTGACGGTGACGTTTAAGCTCGGCACAAATCTGGATATGGCTCAGGTGCTGGTGCAGAACCGCGTGTCGCTGGCGTTGCCCAAGCTGCCCGACGTCGTGAAGACCACCGGCGTCAGCACCAAAAAGAAATCGCCGAGCATCTTGTTGGTCGTCAACTTGTTCTCTGACATCGACAAAGCGACGAACCAGCCGATCTACGATCAGCTTTATCTCAGCAACTACGCGACCGTCTACATCCGCGACGAGTTGCTGCGATTGAACGGCGTCGGCGATGTGAGCTTTCTCGGTCAGCAAGACTACAGCATGCGCGTGTGGCTCAATCCCGAGCGATTGGCCGCTCGCGGGATGACGGCCAGCGATGTGGTCAACGCGCTCAAAGAACAGAACGTGCAGGTTGCGGCCGGGCGGATTGGGCAGCCGCCGGTCCCCAGCGGTCAGGACTTTCAATACATCCTTTCGACGCTGGGCCGGCTGACCGAATCGGAGCAGTTCGAGCAGATCATCATCAAGACCGGAGAGTCCGGTCAGATCACGCGGCTGCGAGACGTCGGCCGATTGGAACTCGGAGCCAAGAATCAGGACACGCAATGCACGCTCGACGGACAGCCGTCGGTCGGTTTGGCGATCTATCAGTTGCCCGGCTCGAACGCACTGGAGGTCGCCGAGAGCATTCGCGCCACGATGAAGCAACTCGCCGAGAGCCAGCAGGGATTCAAGTCGGGCGTGCGTTTCAACATTGCCTACGACACGACGCCGTTCATCAAGCAGTCGGTCGAGGAAGTCTTTCACGCGCTCCGCGACGCGATCATCCTGGTCGCGATTGTCGTGCTGCTGTTCCTGCAAGATTGGAAGTCGATGATCCTGCCGATGATCGACGTGCCGGTGTCGCTGATCGGCACGCTGGCGGTGATGGCGGCTCTGGGCTTCACGCTGAATAACTTGACGCTGTTCGGACTGGTGCTGGCGATCGGCATCGTCGTCGATGATGCGATCGTCGTGCTGGAGAACATCGAAGTCTGGCTGGCGAAGGGCCAGGACGCTCGGACGGCGACGATCAACGCGATGAACGAGATCACCGGGCCAATCATCGCCATCACGCTGGTGCTCAGTTCGGTGTTCCTGCCGAGTGCCTTTCTGGGCGGCATCAGCGGCCAGTTCTACCGGCAGTTTGCGTTGACGATTTCCGCGTCGATGATCATCTCGGCGATCAACGCGATGACGATGACTCCCGCACGCGCCGTGCAGATTTTCAAGGATCGCAAGCACGGAGATGCGCTCGAAGCGTTGCCGTGGTGGGGCTATGCGGCGCTGCTTGGCTGGTTCAGCGAGCATCTTCTGTCCGGGCTGATCGGCACGAAGCTGGAAGGCTCATCATCTGTCGTGCAATGGGCGGTCACGTTGGGACTGGCCGTGCCCGGTGCGGTCGTCGGTGCGATGTTCGCCAAGCGAGCGAACGCCGCGCTGTCGGTCTTCTTCAAGTGGTTCAATCGCGGCTTTGATTGGATCACCAAGATTTACGGCCGGATGATCGCGTGGTCGCTGCGGCTGTGCATGATCGTGCTGCTGATTTACGGCGGACTGCTCGGCGGGACGTACTTCGGACTGACACACACGCCAGTCGGGTTCATTCCGAACCAAGATAAGGGTTACTTGATCGTCAACGTGCAGTTGCCCGACTCGGCCTCGCTGGAGCGAACGGTTGAGGTCATGAAGCAGGTCGAGAAGATCGCTCAGGAGACCGAAGGGGTCACGCACACGATTGGCATTCCGGGGCAGTCGTTCGTGCTCAATGCGGTGAACTCGAACTTCGGTTCGATGTTCGTGATTCTCGATGAGTTCGAGCATCGGCACGGGCCGGAGCTGTACTCGGCAACGATCGGCCAGAAGATCCGAGCGAAGTGTTTCGCAGAGATCTTGGAAGCTCAGGTCGCGGTCTTCGGAGCACCACCGGTCGATGGACTCGGCAGCGCGGGTGGCTTCAAGCTGATGGTCGAAGACTTGAGCGGCGGCGAACTCGCGGCGCTGCAAGCTCAGGCGGACAACCTCGCGGCAAAAGGGAACGAGCAACCCGGTCTTGTCGGCCTCTTCAATAGCTTCCGCTCGAATACGCCGCAGCTTTACATCGACGTGGACCGCACCAAGTGCAAGTCGATGGGCGTGCCGCTCAACGATGTCTTCACCGCGCTGTCGGTGTATCTCGGCGGGTATTACGTCAACGACTTCAACCGATTCGGCCGGACGTGGCAGGTCAACTTGCAGGCCGACGCGAACTTCCGCATCCGCCCCGAAGACGTGAAGGCGTTGAAGGTCAAGAACGCTGGCGGCGACATGGTGCCGTTGGGAACGCTCGTCGAAATCAAAGAGATCGGCGGCCCGGCCATGATCACGCGCTACAACACCCGCACAGCCGCGTCGATCAACGGCGGCTCGCTCCCCGGCGTCAGCTCCGGCCAAGTCATCAAGCTGATGGAAGAGACCGCGAAAGCCGAACTCTCGTCGGACCTCAAGTTCGAATGGACCGAACTGACGTACTTGCAACTGCTCGAAGGGAGCGCCGCGATCTTCGCGTTCATCGGCGCGATCCTGCTGGTGTTTCAAGTGCTGTCCGCTCAATACGAAAGCTGGTCGATGCCGATGGCCGTGCTGCTGGTCGTGCCGATGTGCTTGCTGAGCGCGGTCATCGGCCTGTGGATGTTTAAGCTGGATATCAACATCTTCGTGCAAGTCGGCTTCATCGTGCTGGTGGGCCTGGCCGCGAAGAACGCGATCCTGATCGTCGAAACCGCGCGGCATCTCAAGTCGAGTGGCCAGTCCCGCTTCGACGCGGCCGTCAACGCCTCCACGAATCGTCTGCGCCCGATCATCATGACCTCGTTCGCATTCATCCTGGGTGTCTGCCCGCTGATCGTCTCTCACGGAGCCGGCTTCGAGATGCGCCGTACGCTCGGCGTCGCGGTGTTCTTCGGCATGTTGGGAGTCACCACCTTCGGCATCTTCCTGACGCCCGTGTTTTATTACGTCATCGACTGGCTGTCGGAGTTCGGCGGGAAGAAGGCCGCGCCGCCCGCGCCGTCGGAGTCGTCAGGCACCGCTGTCGATATCGCACACGGCCATGAATGAGATCGGCGCAACTCCCGTCGGCCGACGCGGCTTTGCCGGTGAATGCGAGACTGGTTAGAACGTCTCGCGTGGGGACAGCCAGCGGTTCTGGACTGCGGACGAGACGCGGACCAACCTGGAGTGCTGCGGCCCGACGCAGCCCTCCATTCAATTGAAATAGCGATCCGCGAAGTCCAAGAATCGCCGCGACGAGAGCTGACTGACGAACTTCGCTTTCTGGTTCATCAACGTCGTCATTCCAAACGAATGGAGGGCGGTGTCAAGCCGCCGCACTCCAGGGCTTTGCCGGTGAATGCGAGACTGGCTAGAACGTCTCGCGTGGGGACAGTCAGCGGTTCTGGACTGCGGATGAGACGCGGACCAAGACGTTTTTGGAGTCAGAGTGCCGCTAATCTAGGTCGTCACCTTAACGATTCCAAAGCCGATTAGTTCCTTTAAGACATCCATCGCTTTGGCGTTTAACTCATCTTTCGAAAACGAAATGTAGCCAATATCTCTGAAGTTGCTTGGGAAGCTAACTCCGTCTTCCTTCAAAATGACGATTCGTTTTCCGAACAGCAGGCCAGATGCCCCGAGTTCATGCACCACATTTTCGCTTGGTCGCCAAATTGAGTGCCCGTCTTTGTCAAACAGTTCTTCGTCAGCCGTGAAGATGAGGATCGCGCAATCGCACGACCTCATTGTCTCCCGGACCTTCTCACTGATCGGGCGTCCGAGATTTGGCTCTTCGACCGCAACGCGATATGGAATCTTGAATTGGTCAAGAATCACTTTGAGTTGCTCAAGTGGCTTCTTGTTCTTTCCATGTCCAACAAAAATTCCATTGCCACCGGCGTTGTCTATGACTTCATTGACTGCTTTGGATGAGGGACTAAGCAGCGCGGCTGTGACTGACTGCGAAGATTTGGCCAACGCGTCGTCTGCTTGGTTCGCGTCGAGTTCTTGCGTCGTGGCTCCAACTCCGGACAGGCTCTCTTCTGCGAGATCATCAAACTGGCCTGCGTGCAAGAACACTTCAATTGCGGCGCGGTCTACGACAAGCCTTGTTTGTTGTCCCTTTCGGCCAACTAGAAACTTTCCCAATGCCGCCCCTGAGGCGAGCTGAAAGAAACACACCGCGCGTTGTGTAATTTCTCGTTCAATCTCCGTTCCCAGCTCCTCTCTAAAGTGATCATGCCAAAACGCACCAAGGTCCGCGGTCGTCAGTTCGGAAAGATTCTTGTGATAAGTCCACTCAAGGCAGGATGAATATGCGGGAATGCCTGCCAAAGTTTTGCGCAGTAGTTCAGCAAACTCTTGGTCGTTGGCCCTGGAAAGAACGCGTCCAATGTCTTGCGTTAATTTCAATTTTCCATTTTCGCGATGAACGATGTGAAGGGCCTGCAAGGTCGCGATCTTCCGATTGTCGACTAGAGTCTCGCCAAGCACCTTCCTTGCGTCATCAATTCCAACTCCCGACGGCTTTCGCGAAAGGAAGGCGACCATTTTTTTAACGTCGTCTGGTGTCGTGCAAAGCGGCAATGCCATGTGAAACTCCCTTAAAGCCAGAATCCTGCGCACTTGGAAGTGCGGTCACGCAACAGCGGTGATGGGGCGGAGAATAACCCCGCACATCCGGAATTCAATCCCAATCTTATTTCTTATGATCGTTTTGCAATTTCTGAACAGGTCTGGAATGTGGGCTTCTGGATCGAGCCGCTTCGCGACTTGAAACATCGCAGAGATGTTCGCCCACGGGTTGGTGAATATCATCTCGTGAGATTTCTGTTTGCTCTTTGAGAAAGGCTGCAACGATGAATTGTCCCTTCCGGTCGGGTTGTGTTCGCGTCGTATGGGTGATTGGGTTCCTGTTGACAATTCCGGTCGTCCAGGGTGCGGACAACGACGCCAAAACCTCCGCCGACAAACCGCTGGCCAAGACGACTCACGTTTACAAGACGGTGGGGGACGTGAAGGTGGAGGCGGATGTGTATCGGCCGGAGGGGGCGGAGGCTCGGCCGGTGGTGGTTTGGATTCATGGGGGAGCGCTCATCGTTGGCAGCCGCTCGCAGGTACCCAAGCAGATTCTGGAGCTGTGTACTCGCGAGCGATTCGTGTTCGTGTCGCTCGATTATCGGTTGGCTCCGGAAGTGAAGTTGCCGGAGATCGCGGCTGACGTGCAGGACGCCTTCCGCTGGCTGCACGAGCAAGGTCCGAAACTGTTCGGAGCCGACACGCGCCGCCTCGTCGTGACGGGCGGCTCGGCGGGCGGGTTCCTCACGATGCTGTCGGGAGCGATCGTCACGCCCAAGCCGACGGCGCTCGTGGCCTATTGGGGCTACGGCGACATCGACGGCGAGTGGACTCGGTCGAAGTCCACCCATCACGGCAGCCCCGTGCCTCGCGACGAAGCGTTGGCCGGCGTCAACAAGAACGGAAAGGTGCTCACGAACACCGACGATCCGGCCGAGGGAAAAGCTCGCGGCGGCTACTATCGCCACCTGCGCCAAACCGGCGGCTGGTCGCTGGGAGTCACCGGCATCGACGCGGAGAAAGAACCTGGCAAGCTCGACCGCTTCTGCCCGGTCAAACAGATCACGCGTGACTACCCGCCGATCCTGATGATCCACGGCACCAAGGACACCGACGTCCCGTATTTCTGCTCGACCGACATGGCTCGCGAACTGACCAAGCACGGCGTGAAGCACGAACTCCTCACGATCGAAGGAGCCGAACACGGCCTCCGCGACGGCGATCCGAAGAAGGTCGCCGAAGCCAACGCGCGGGCGCTGGAGTTCATCAAAGAGCAGTTGGCAGTGAAGTAGGTTGGGATTCCATCCCGACCGCATCGTTGGGTCGGGACGGAGTCCCAACCTACTTCTGCGGCTGGCATTTATTTTCCGGCTTTTTCACGAGCCTCGGCGAGCGAGGCTTTGCAGCCTTTGACGTAGCCTTCGATCTTTGTGGTCTCGATGGCTTTCTCGAATTGCGGGATGGCCAGCTTAGGTTCGCCGACGGCCAGGAGCACGTCCCCCAGACCGCGATGCCAGAAGTGCGCCAGTTGATCGTTGCGTTTCTCTGGAGTCGCTTCCAGTGACTTCTTCGCGGCGGCCAACGCCTTGTCATTCTGCTTCAGCTTGAGCCAAGCGGCCGCGGCTTCTTTCCAATGCCAAGCCGCCAGCTTCTCGTCCAAGGGCGCGATTTGCTCGTAAAGCTCCGCGCCCTTCTGATAATCCTTGGCGCGGATGTACTGCATTGCCAGCTTCGCGGACGTGTTGACGTCAACGGCTTCTCCCGGCTTCTTTCCGTCGAGGACCGCCAGTTGCTTGAGGAGTTCGACGCTGCGTTCGGGATTCTCGCGCAGTCGCGAGTAGACCTCAGACAATAGATAGACCGAGAGGCGGTCGTTCGGGTTCTTCTTGAGTCGCTCTTCGTGCCGTTTGATAAACGGATCGACTTTACCTCGCTCATGAATGAACGACAGCAGCGAACGGCGAGTGAGTGACTTTTCGGCGTCGCGATCGCTGTGCCGAATGATGTATTCACAGGCCCCGATCAATTGCTCGGACGACTCCAGTTGACGGTACGACGCGGTCAAAGCTCCATACACCTTAACGCGATACGCGATGTCTTTTTCCGGTGCCAGGATCAAAGCCGCCTCAAACGGTTCGCGACTGGCGGCGTAGTTCTTGCCGTTGTAATGACCCGCTGCGACGCCGAACGCTTCTTCGGCGGAGGTGTATTTGCTCTTGGCTTTCTCGATTTGTTCGGCAGTGAATTTTGGCTCGTCGTCGGCGGATTCCTTTTCCTGGGCCTGGGCCTCGTTGGAATTGGCGGCCGGTTCTTTCGACTTGGCCGCCGATTTCCGAGGCTTGCCTTTGTTGTCTTGAGCAACCGCGTCCGCCGTTGCCAGCAGCGTGAGGCAGGACAGGATCAGCGCACTCCTGGAGATGGCATTCCAAGCATGGTTTCCCCAGTGCGTCCGATGATTTCTTTCCACAAGAACCTCTGCATTCCGAGTCATGGCAATTCTCCACTTCAAAGAGCTGGGGACGTTCGCGCAAGTTGACCGCGGCTCACACGCAGTGCGTCGCACAACAGACTTGGGCTGAGGTTATATTCGACTCGGCCCGATCCAGCGAGTTGGCCTCCGCCGGTTCCTTCACTTGGCACTGTGACTGGCGACTCTCAGAATGACGGCGTTGCTGGTCCTCGGCCTTCTGCTGACAGGAGCCTTTTCGTGAAACTGTTCGCTGGTTGTTTGATGTTGGTGGGTCTCGCTGCACTCGACCCACCCTACGATCCTGCGCCGCATCTGGCGGTGATCGCGAAGACGGGGTTGCAAGGGGAAGGCTCGGCGGCGGCGAAGGTGGCTCGTGATGAGTTGGCCAAGCATGGAGTTGAAGTCTTGCCGCAGTTGCTGGTCGCGATGGACACGTCGAATGCGGTGGCGGCCAATTGGTATCGGACGATTTATGAAGAGATCGTCGCTCGCGAATTGGCGCGAGACGGAACGAAGTGGCCGGTGGAATTCTTCAAGGAATACATCAGCGATGCGAAACGAGTCGGTCGGCCGAGGCGGTTGGTGTTGGGGTTGCTCGACAAGTTGGAGCCGGCGTTTCGAGAGAAGTGGTTGCCGACTCGGCTGGACGATGCGGAGTTTCGATACGAAGCGGTTGGCCTCGCACTGGCGGCGGGTGACCGAGCCTTGAAGGACAAAGACCAATCCGCCGCGAAGACCGAGTTCCGCAAAGCGTTCGAGTCCGCTCGCGACAGCACGCAGGTCACGCAGGCGGCGGCGAAGTTGAAATCGCTCGGTGAGTCGGCGGATGCCGTTCAACACTTGGGCTTGGTCACAGAGTGGTGGCTGGTCGGGCCATTCGACGCTCCGCAGAAGACCGGCTTCGCGAAGGTCTTTGAACCGGAAGGAAAAGTCGATCTGCAAGCCAAGTATCTCGGCAAGGACGGAGCGGAGATCGTGTGGAAGAGACATCACGAGACCGACACGCTCGGCCAACTGGACCTCAACAAACAACTGGGGACGACACGCGAGGCGGTCGGCTATGCGTACTCGGAGTTCGACGTCGCTCGCGAGCAAGCGGCTCAGGTCCGTTGCGGAGCCGACGACAATTGCTCGGTATGGCTCAATGGCGAAAAAGTGTTCGGTCGCGATCAATGGTTGAACGGCACACGCTTCGACCGCTTCGTCACGCCGATCCAACTCAAGGCCGGCCGCAATACGCTGCTGATCAAAGTCTGCCAAGGGCCACAACACAAAGACCCCGAAGTTCCCAACAACTGGTCGCTGCAACTGCGGCTGTGCGATGAGCAGGGGCGGGGGATTGAATTCAAGCCGGTGCTGCCCTGAATCATTTTTGGAACACTAATCTCCGCTGATCCTCGCTAATGAGACAGACGCCTCGGCTGCGTGATTAGCGCCGATTAGCGTTCTTTGTCTTTTTGGTTTTGTTTCGAGGCAATCCATGTCATCAAAGCTCATTTCAGTCTTCGTAGTGCTGCTGTCATTCCTCGCGTTTCAGTCTGGCCGTGAGGCGTTCGCTGAGAACTGGCCCGGTTGGCGTGGACCGAATCGGAATGGCGTGACATCAGACACCGGCCTGCCGACGACGTGGTCTCCGACGGAGAACGTCTTGTGGAAGATGCCGCTGCCGGGGATCGGTACGTCGAATCCGGTCGTGTGGGACAACAAAGTTTTCGTGACCGCGTCGGAGGGACGGGATCAAGGCGAACTGCATGTGATCTGCTTTGACCGCGACACCGGGCGCGAGCGGTGGCATCAACGGTTGTGGGGGACTGCGCCGACGTTGTTTTATGGACGCAGCGGCATGGCAAGTCCCACACCGGTGACGGACGGCAAAAGGTTGTTTGCGTTCTTCGGGACCGGTGATGTGTTTTGCTTCGATCTCGACGGCGGCCTGTTGTGGCAGCGAGCGATCGCCGAGGAATACGGCCCGTTCGAGAACCGTTTCGCGGCGGCCAGTTCGCCGTTGCTGTTTGAGGACAAGCTGATCGTGCAGTGCGATCACTACGGTGCGTCGTATGTGATCGCGCTCGATCAGCAGACCGGAGCGAACCGTTGGAAATCGGATCGACCGGAGGTTTGGTTGTCGTGGTCGTCACCACAACTCGTGCCGAGCGGCGATCGGGTCGAGTTGGTGCTGAGCGGTTCCGAGAAGTTGGATGGCTACGATCCGCGCACTGGCAGCCGCTTGTGGACACTGCGCGGCCTGGCGCGCGAGTGCGTGCCGACACCAGTGCTTGGGCTCGGCATGCTGTTCGTCGTGAGCGGTCCGAACGGGATGCACATCGCCATCAAACCGGGAGGCAGCGGCGACATCACCGACTCGCACGTCGTTTGGAAGAATGACAAGGGGACGTCGTTCGTTCCGTCGGCGATCTTGGTTGGCGAGCGGTACTACCTCGCCGATGACAAAGGGATCGGCTCGTGCTTGGACGCTCACACGGGCAAGCTGATCTGGAAGAAACGCTTCGGGGACAAATTCACCGCGTCACCGGTCGCGGCCGATGGCAAGTTGTTCTTCACGAATGAGGCGGGCAGCACGCTGGTGCTCGATGCCACGCAACCGGACTACCAAGAAGTCTCCCGCAACGATATCGGCGAAGAGGTGCATGCGTCGCCGGCGATCTCTCAAGGGAAGTTCTTTGTTCGGACGGCCAAGAACCTGGTGTGTGTTGGAAAGCGATGATGGGAGAGGGTGAAACATTGTTGGGTGAAAACTGGGTCGCTGGAATTGTCGTGCAATAGCGCTGTTGTTCTCGTCCCATCTTTCACCCAATCATTTTTCACCTTCCCCGAATTTCGTTTCAGACATCTCGATCAAGACGTCATCGCTTGGCAGCACGACTCGCGAGCCGCAGAATGTCCCCCCATTCGCCGTTCGTCCTCCACTGACAGGAGCCTCGCCGTGAAGTGGTTTTCTCTTTGTCTGACGCTGTTTGGTTTCGCGGTTTCGATCGAGAGCATCTTTGCTCAGGATTACGTCCTGCATTCGTTCGAGCGGCAGCAGCTTACGGACACGTATTTCTCCGAAGGGGCGAACTTCGGCGACATCAACCGAGACGGAAAGCTTGATGCGATTCATGGGCCGTATTGGTGGCAAGGCCCGGAGTTCAAAGTTCGCCGCGAGATTTTCGCGCCGAAGCCGCAGAACCGTGACGGCTATTCGACCAACTTCTTCACCTGGGTCTATGACTTCACCGGTGATGGCTGGAACGATCTCGTCAGTGTCGGCCTGCCCGGTTCTGCGGCGGTGCTCTACGTCAATCCGGGCGAAGGCAAAGTGCTCGAAGAAGCGAACCACTGGCGGACGCAGAAAGTGCATGATGGCATCGGCAATGAATCGCCCCAATTTGTGAACCTCATCGGCGACAAACAGCCGGAGCTGGTTTGCAATCACAACGGCAAGTTCGGCTACGCGACGTTCGACGTGAAGAAGCCGTCCGAGCCGTGGACGTGGCACGCGATCTCAGAGGCCGTTGGCGAATATCCCTTTGGGCATGGCCTGGGTGTCGGTGACGTGAACGGTGACGGCCGAGCCGACGTGATCTGGAAGGGTGGTTGGTACGAGCAGCCGAAGTCGCTCGACGGCGATCCGCTCTGGACGTTCCACAAATACCAATTCGCCGGGCCGGGCGGAGCGGACATGTTCGCTTACGACGTGGATGGTGACGGCGACAACGATGTCATCACCAGCTTGGCCGCTCACACGTTTGGGTTGGCGTGGTTCGAGCAGGTGAAAGAGGGCGACGAAATCACCTTCAAGAAGCACCTCATCATGGGGGACAAGGCGGAGGACAATGCTTACGGCGTGCTCTTCACCGAACCGCACGCGGTCGAACTACACGACATGGACGGCGATGGCCTGAAAGACATCGTCACCGGCAAAACGTATTGGTCGCATCACCGTCAGTCGCCGATGTGGGACGCAGGCGCAGTCGTGTATTGGTTCAAGCTCAGCCGCACGAAGGACGGCATTGACTGGATTCCGTATCTCGCCGACGGCGAGTCGGGCATTGGCCGGCAACTCAACATTGCCGATGTGGATGGCGACAAATTGCCGGAGATCATCGCGGGTGGGATGGTCGGCGCGCATGTGTTGAGACATCGAGCGAAGAAGGTCTCGAAGGAGGAGTGGCTCGAAGCTCAGCCGTTGAAGAAGAAGCCGGTCGCAATGGCGGATGGGCTGTCGCCTCAAGAAGCCGCGAAGCAGATGACCGTGCCGCCGGGCTTCAAGGCGTCGCTCGTCGCGGGCGAGCCGCTGGTGCATCAGCCAGTCGCGTTCACGTTTGATGCGCGCGGACGCATTTGGGTCGCGGAAGCCTACACCTATCCGAATCGCGCGAAGGAAGGCGAAGGGCAGGACAAGATCGTGATCCTCGAAGACAAAGACGGCGACGGATATCACGAGACTCGCAAAGTGTTCATCGAAGGACTCAA
Source organism: Planctomyces sp. SH-PL62 (assembly GCA_945893045.1). Lineage (GTDB taxonomy): Bacteria > Planctomycetota > Planctomycetia > Planctomycetales > Planctomycetaceae > SXKJ01. The sequence goes on along the minus strand of CAMDEA010000073.1, from coordinate 8,638 downwards.
TCTCGTCAGCGGTTTGGAGGTCGGTTTCGGCGGCGTGTGGGTCGGAGCCGCTCCGTATTTGATGTTCATACCGGATCGCGACGGCGATGATGAGCCAGACAAAGTAGACGAGTCACTCCGTGACTCGAAACTCGTGTCACGGAGTGACACGACTACTTTGCAATTTCCCAAAGACGTCCCCGCCGGCGCGACGGTCCTCCTCGACGGCTTCGGCTGGCAGGACACGCATGAGACGCTCAATGCGTTCATCTGGGGGCCGGACGGTTGGCTCTACGGTTGTCACGGAGTCTTCACGCACTCGAAGGTCGGTAAGCCCGGCACGCCGAACGAACAACGGCAAGGCTTGAATGCGGGCGTGTGGCGATACCATCCAACGAAACATGTCTTCGAGGTCTTCGCTCACGGCAGCAGCAATCCGTGGGGTGTTGATTTCAACGAGCACGGTCACGCCTTCATCACCGCCTGCGTGATTCCGCACCTGTACCACATCATTCAAGGTGGGAAGTATCAGCGGCAGGGAGGTCAGCACTTCGATCAATACTTCTTTGAGGACATCAAGACGATCGCCGACCATCAGCATTACGTCGGCAACTTGCGAGACCACGCTTGGTGGGGCCACGAGCCGCACGCTCCGACCGACACGCTGGCGGCCGGCGGCGGACACGCTCACGCGGGGGCGATGATTTACCTCGGCGACAACTTCCCGCCGCAGTACCGCAACACGCTCTTCATGAGCAACATCCACGGCAACCGCGTGAATCAGGATCTGCTCGTTCGCAAAGGCTCCGGCTACGTCGGCAAGCACGGCAAGGATTTGCTGATCGCCAACGACCGCTGGTTCCGAGGCATCAACCTGAAGACCGGCCCCGACGGCAGCGTGTACGTCATCGACTGGTACGACAAAAACGCCTGCCACCGCACGAACTCGGAAATTTGGGACCGCACGAACGGGCGGATTTACAACGTGCGGTATGTGGGGGCTGAGGGGCGAGGGGCGAGGGGCGAGGGGAAAGCTGCGGACCTCGCGAAGTTGAGCGATCAGGAGTTGCTCAGTTTGCAAGACTCTCAGAACGAGTGGCACGCGCGGATGTCGCGGCGAATCCTGCAAGAGCATGCGGCAGACGGCACGCTCAAACCAAAAACTTTTGGCGAGTACTTCATCAGATGGGCTTTGCCAGGAAAATACACTCAAGAACAGCAATTGCGATCTCTTTGGACGTTACATGCCATCGCAAACAGTCATCGCGATCCCAAAATCAACGGTTCGACGATGGCCAAAGAAATGTCGTCCGTGTTTGCGGCGTTGATCGATCCTGAGAACACTGATGTTCCAGAAAGCGTCATTGGGTGGACGATCCAACTGGAACTGGAAGATGGAGAGGCATCCGCTTCGTTTTTCGATTCGCTCGTCAATCTCGCAAAGAAAGATTCAACAGCGGGAGTTCGACTCGCAATCGCGAGCGGTCTGCAAAGAATGCCTGTTGCCCAGCGCTGGTCGATTGCCGAAGCGTTGCTGGCCCACGCCGAAGACGCTGCCGATCACAACCTGCCGCTGATGTATTGGTACGGGATTGAGCCGCTGGTGGCGGCCGATCCGGCGCGGGCGTTGGCGTTGGCGAGTACGTCGAAGATCGAAAAGGTCTCGCGGTTCATCGTGCGGCGAGCGGCATCTGAAAACGGCACGCTCAACGCGGTCATTGAAGCCTTAACGAAAGAAACGCTGGGCCGGCAACTGGTGCTCGACGAAATGTTCGCCGCGTTTGAAGGGCGAGTGAACATTCCGCAGCCGGAGGCTTGGACGGCGGCTTACGAGGCATTGTCGAAGAGCGATGACGTCGCGATCCGCGACAAGGCGGATCAGATCGCCGTGATCTTCGGCGATCAACGCATTCTGCCTCGGCTGCGAGCGTTGCTGTCGGACGCGAAGGCTCCGGAAGCCAAGCGTCAGCAAGCGCTCGACATTCTGGTCCGCGGCCGAGACAAGGACGCGGCTCCGGCGTTTCAAGCGGCCGTCGCCGACACCGCGTTGCGTGGCGCGGCGATTCGGGCGTTGTCGGCCTACGACCACGAACAAACTCCGGCCGTCCTGCTGACTCAGTACGCGAAGCTCAACGACTCCGAAAAGCGGGACGCGATCAACACGCTCTGCACGCGGCCGGGCTACGCAGCGGCGCTGCTCGACGCGATCGAGAAAGAAAAACTCCCACGCACCGATCTGCATGCCTACAACGTGCAAGCACTGCTGCGATTCAACGACGAGAAGCTGCAAACTCGCATCAAATCCGTCTGGGGCGAGTTCCGCGCGACGGCGAAGGACAAGCAAGAACTGATTGCCAAGCACAAGGCGAACCTCACAACCGCTCGCGTGAGAAACGGCGACTTGAGCAACGGCCGTCGGCTGTACGCCAAGACGTGCCAGAACTGTCACACGTTGTTCGGTGAAGGGCAAAAGGTCGGCCCGGACATCACCGGCTCAAACCGCGCGAACCTCGATTACATCCTGGAGAACATGCTCGACCCGTCGGCCATCGTCGGCAAGGACTATCGCGCGACCGTTATCGAGACCAAAGACGGCCGAGTCGTCAGCGGGCTGATCACGAAGGAAACTGATTCCGCCGTCACGCTGCGCACGATCAACGACACGATCGTCGTTGCGAAGGCGGACATCGAAGAACGCAAACTTTCCGAGTTGTCGATCATGCCGGAAGGCCAGCTCAACACGCTGACCCCCGACGAGATTCGCGATCTCGTCGCGTACCTCGGCAACCCGACTCAAGTCACGCTGCGCGGGCCGAAGTCGCCGATTGACTCGAAGACTGGCAAGGTTGCCGATGCTCTCGAAGGGGAGTCGCTCAAGATTTTGAAAGTGTCCGCCGGCAATTTCGCGCCGCAGAAAATGGGCGGCTTCGCGAAGGACAAATGGAGCGGCGACGATCAACTGTGGTGGACCGGCGGCAAGCGTGGCGCACGACTCGATCTCGAATTGCCCGTCGCGGCCGACGGTGAGTTCGTGCTGGAAGTCGTGCTGACGAAGGCCCGCGACTACGGCATCGTCCAAGTGCGGATCGACGACGAGACGCTCGGCAGCCCGATCGACGGTTTCAACTCGCCCGATGTCATTACGACCGGCGTGTTGAACTTCGAGCCTCGTAAGTTGTCGAAGGGCCTGCACAAGCTGACGTTCGAGATCGCGGGCAAACACGCCGACGCCGTGGGTTTCATGGTCGGCGTGGACTATGTGCGGCTGGTTGCGCCGACAACGGACAAACCGCGTTGATGAGCGTACGACGTACTCAGCAAATTGCGCCGCCCCCATCCAGCTCGTCTGGATGGAGCGACTGATGAAGTGCTAGCCACGTTGTTTGTCTGACCTCTTCTCAGACCCCATCCGCCTCGTGCGGATGGTGAAGAAGATCGTGGGGGCACGAACGGCGATGAATCTCTTTCACTATCCGCACGAGGCGGATGGGGTCCGGCAACGGCACGCCGTGAAGTTGATTAGCCCTCCGTCTTTCGCTCCATCGACACGAGGTCGATGGGGGCGACGGAAGCGAACCGGCATTTCCGCGTTCGCCAAATCCGGGCTACGATGTGGCCGTCTTTTCCGAGGAGGAATCATGACGACTCAAGTGATGGGAACCGTCGTGGACGGTGAATTGAAATTGGACAAGCCGCTCGAATTGCCGAACGCCTCACGCGTGAAAGTGGTTCTGGAATTGGAGGAAACCGCGGAGGCGCGGCGTGAGCGATTTCGCCGTGGCATGGATGAAATGGAGAAGCTAATTCGCGAGCATCCGATCAAATCAGGTGGCCTGCATTTCACGCGAGACGAGCTTTATGATCGCCATTGATACGAATCTCTTCGTCTATTACGTCGATTCGTCTGAGGAAGCAAAGCAGCAGAAGACTCGACAATGGCTCGCCGACTTGCGGCAGACGCAGGCGGAGCCGGTCATGCTCTGGCAAGTGGCGGTGGAGTTCTTGAATTGCATGAGGAGATGGGAACTCGCCGGCCGGATCGTCCGTGCGGACACCATTCGGTACTTTGAACGCATGGAAGCATGGTTCGAGCTGATTGTGCCAAGCCGCACCGTTCTGCATACCGCGCTCGACCTCAATTCACGATACAGCCTGTCGCATTGGGACAGCCTGTTAGTCGCGGCCTGCATTGAGGCGGGTGTGACGACGCTCTACCGCGAGGACATGGCGGACGGCGCGGACTACGACGGCGTGCGGATCGTCAATCCGTTTCGCCAGTCGCTGCCGTGAGTCGAGTCACACTCCGAGTAGCTTGAGAAACCAGTTGCCGATCAGGGCGATGATCAGCACCCAGCCGAAGGCGTTCGGCCAAGGGGACTCGGCGAAGCGTCGAACCGGCGGCAAGCCGAGCAGGATCGTCAGCCGATACGGAATCTGTGCGAGCACCGCGAACGCCAGCAGCGGAGCGACTCGATTGAGCGCGATCGCGCCGGACCAGTCGCCGCTCGCCAGCCGAATGAAGCCGCGAGTCAGTCCGCAACCGGGGCATTCGATGCCGAACCACGCTCGCGAGCCGCACATCTCCGGAGCGGGAAGGCCGCTCAAGCCGATCAATGTGACGCGCTGATCGGCGCGGACTCGCAACGCGAATGACAGGGCCACGACGGCGATCGCGATCCAGAACATGCTGATGTGTCGGCTGCGAGTGCTGGCGGCTTTGCGTTCGGACAAAGCGGACGACGAATCATCCGCGATCAAGATTGGCAATGAGTCCGGGGCAGACATCGCAGCGATTCCAGAACATTTGTAGGTTGGGCGCTCCTGCCCGACTTCGGATCAGTCGGTCGGCAAATCGAACACTGTCTGACAGTTCTTGCAGCGTGCTCGGCGGAGGCCCGGTCGCAACGTGATGCGATACGACGTCTCGCAGCCGGGACAATTCAGGTTGACGACTTTGGGCTCGACGACGACCTCCACCACTTCCAGCTCAGGCACGGCGCGCGGCTTAGCGGCAGCGGCCTGAGCAGGTGGCCAATCGGGAAGCGGCGCTGGTCGCACCTGGCGGCGCACGGGCGGAGCGGCGACTGGTGCTGGCGGTTCCGGTGGCGGTGTGACTTCGGTGGCCTTGGGCACGGGAGCTTCCGACTCTTCGACCAACAGGCTGACCGGATCGAGCGGCAATTCATCGAGATGTTGTTCGACCCACCGCGCGGCTTCGCCATTCAGCGGGCTTTTCACGTTGTAACTTTGATAGGCCAGCATCTCGCCGATGCGCGCGACGAGCGAGGCCAGCGGTTCACCGGCGCTCCAGTGATCGCCGACGCAGATGGCGTGCGGTGCGATGTTCGGATGAAACACGGGAGACAACATGCGGCACTGCGGCGGCACGCGCGGATAGTTGCGCGGCAATGCGATCTCGACCAGATGGCTTTTGGCGTGGATCAATTCATCGTTGACCTGCCGCAGACTGCGGATGCGGTATTCGAGTTGATAGCGCTCCGGCGGCTCCCCTTCGGACTGAATGATCTTCAGACGCGGATGCCGTCGCACGTAATCGCTGAGCTTCTCGAAATCGGCTTGCAGCCGTCGCAAACGCATGGCACTCATCAGAAGTTGGTCCTAGTAGCCCGGACGCCTACGTCCGGGCGATTCGATCGGACTTAGGCGTCCGATCTACGAGTTTCAATGCCGCAGCACGAATTCGGGGGACGATAATAGACTCCAGACGACGTCTTCCAGGTTGGCTCGGTGCTTGTCCGAATTCGCGAGATACTTTTTGAGTGCGGCTCGTTCGGTCGGCAAAGGCGCACGATTGAGGATCGTCCAGAAAATCTCCTCGATCAGCGCGTCGGGATTGGATTTCGTGCTCAGCCAATCGCGGAGCCGGTTGTCGTCGCGGGCCAGCAGTTCGTTGAGGATGGGGCCGCTGACGAGTTGAAAAGTTTGCGAGAGCGTCGGGTCGTCGGCCCGTTCGCACTCGCACGCTTGCAGGCGCGGCGGCTTGCCGAACATGGTTAGCAATTGATCGCCACTGGACGGACCGGATTCGCGTCGTCGAAAGGCGCGGACGCCAGCTAATTGTGCGGCGTGCGTGCCGGCCGGATAGCCGTTGAAGTCCAGTTTCGCGCCGAGCACTTGGCTGAACGAGTCGGCCAGTTGTTCGGCGGACAGACGGCGGATGATCGCGCGTGAGAAATTCGATTCGTCGTCGCGGTTCGTGTTGTTCGGTGCGGAGGAGAGTTGGTAGCTGCGTGAGGCCATGATCGTGCGGATCAAGTGCTGGACGTCAAAGCGATGCGTGACGAAATCATCCGTCAACGCGGCCAGGAGCGCGGGGTTGCTCGGCGGATTGGTTGCTCGGAAGTCGTCGATCGGATCAACGATGCCTCGGCCGAGCAGATGGAACCAGATGCGGTTGACCTGAGCTTCGGCGAAACGGCGATTGTTGGGATTGGTTAGCCAGTCGGCGACGGCGAGGAGTCGATCGGATGAGATAACGGCCTTCGGCTTTCGGCCTTCGGCTTTCGGCTCCAGAAAACTGGGCGGCACTGGTTTGCCGGTTCCCGGATGCTCGATCGCGCCGGTGTCGGCGATGAGCACCAATTGTTCGCCATCGAATTCGTGTGAGTCGTTTTTGTCGCGGCGGTTGTTTTCCAGCACCTCGTACTTCACACGTGCGAATTGATTGGCCCAGCCGTAGTAATCGTTCTGCGTCCAACGGTCGAACGGGTGGTTGTGGCACTTCGCGCATTGCAGGCGAGTGCCGAGAAATACTTGAGCGACCGTCTCGGCCCGCGTGATCGGGTCGCGCATCGCGCGATAGAAGTTGGCCGGCGGTTGTTCGTAGGTACTGCCGCGCGACGCGATCAACTCGCGGACGAAGACATCCAGCGGCTTGTTGGTGGCGATACTGTGACGAATCCAAGCGTGAAACGTCGCGACTCCTTTGCGGTCGAGCGTCTTCTCTTCGACGCGCAGCAAGTCCGCCCACTTGAGTGCCCAGAAGTCGGCAAACTCTGGCCGAGTCAACAGCTCGTCGATCAAACGCTGCCGCTTGTCGAGCCGTTGATCTTGCGCGAAGTTTCGTGCCTCGGTGGCCGTCGGCGGGATGCCGAGCAAGTCGAAGCTGGCGCGACGCAGGAAGGTCGTGTCGTCGCAGATGTCGGACGGATTCATGCGCAGCAGATGCAGCTTGGCAAAGACTTGTTCGTCGATGTAGTTCGCGGGCGGAGCAGCCTGCGCCACGAAGTCGGGCCGAGCCGGCAGGAAGGCCAACCGCACCGGCACCTGCTGATCGAGGTATCTGACCACGACCGTGACTTCGCCGAATCGTTCGCGCCGCACCACGCCATCCACCGAGATGCTGACGATCGGTTGCGAGGAATCGAAGCAGGCCAATCGAGTCACATCGCGCTTCGATCCGTCCGCGAATTGCGCGACCGCTTGCAGCCGTACCGAGTCTGCCGGTTCGACGATGAATCGTTCGAGCGGCGTGACTTCCAGTGATTGCAGCACCGGTTCGTCGCGCGATGCTGATGGCATGCCGGCGGCGATCCAGCGGCGGAGTAGATCGTACTCCGGCGAATCTTTTTCGAATCGCTGGCCTCCTTCATGCGGAACGGACATCGTTGGCTTGAGCAGCAGCAAGCTGTTCTCGGTACGGATCGTGTTGACTCGGCGACCGACTTGCTCGTGCGTCAGCGTGACGAAATCGGCTGCGGGGTTTTCGCCACGCAGCGAGAGCTTGAAGCCTCCCTTTCCGAATTGGTTGCCGTGACACGTTCCCAGATTGCAGCCAGACTTCGAGAGCACCGCCATGACATCCCGTGCGAAGGAGACGTCCGCGGCGCGCAAGCTCGATGTGTGCGTGACGAAGATCAACGCGATGGCAAGCGGCAGGAATCGAGCGGACAGAACACGCATCGCGAAATCTCGGAAGGCCAGTGGGCAGGGACGACAGTGTTCCCAAGCCACTCGGTCTTCGCAAGACGCGGAGCATGATTCGGTGCTCAGAGTCTTTGAGCCTGTCCGTTTCCTCGTTCCTCTGGCCGCATGCGTTGGCCCTGAAGAACGGGCAGACGAATGGGGCCAGAGGAATGAATCGCAAAAACCGCAAGACGTCGTTGCGAAGCTCTGTAGCCTGACTCTCCGAGTCGGGCAGTTTCTCGCGGAATGCCCGACTCGGAGAGTCAGGCTACGCTTTGAAATGAACTCTAGGAGCGGCGCAGCGTCGACAGACACCAGCCCGTGGCCAAGAGTCCGATGACGGCCCACAGATAATCGGTCGGGGAGACCGAGTGCCAAGTCCAAGTGAGATTTGCGAGCATGTGATTCCAGCAGTTTTGCATGGCCGTCTCCTCGACAGCGCGTGGTGTCCGATTAGCGTTGGCCCTGAGTTCACGAGGCGTGATCCTCGATTCTGCAAACACTCAGAGAGTGGCCGAGGTTCTGCAGCGTGACGGCGATCTTTCGGCGTCGGGGTGAATTCCGCAGAGCACCCACCGGGGCTTGTCGGGGTGTGCCAATTTTGCCTGGCGCGATGAATACAGAGTTGTCAGAATGAGGTTGAAAATGTTCGGAACCTCTTTCTGGAGTCGATCATGGATGATGTCCCACAAGTGAAATCCGAGTTGTTGATGCCAGCGGTTCGGGAGCAGGT